>NZ_CANQYJ010000110.1 GCF_947628055.1 uncultured Rikenella sp. | reverse complement strand
TCAAGAGATGCGCAAGCATCTCAAAAAGTTTGGCTTCGCCTTCCTCCTGGCGCCTCGGCCATTCGAGCAAGCTCGACAGCGCTCGGCTGCTGCGTCGGTTTTCTGGTTCTCTTTGTTCACAAAGAGAACAGTTCTTATGCGGGTACGTACTAATAAAAGATCGGTTAAAACGGCGGAATCCCGTGTTTTTTCTCCGGCCGCAGCACCGTCTTGTGCTGCGCCACCCGGAGCGCGTGAATCAGACAGCGGCGCGTTTCCGCCGGCTCGATCACCGCATCGATATAACCCTTCGCCGCCGCCACATACGGATTCGCGAACTTGTCCTTGTACTCCTGGATTTTGAGTTGCCGCATCTGTTCCGGGTCTTCCGCCGCCATGATCTCCTTGCGGAAGATCACATTCGCCGCCCCCTCCGGCCCCATCACCGCAATCTCCGCCTGCGGCCACGCGAACACGAAATCAGCACGCAAATGCCTGGAATTCATGGCGATATACCCTCCGCCATACGCCTTCCGCAGGATGACCGTGATTTTGGGCACCGTCGCCTCCGAATAGGCATACAGCAGCTTCGCCCCGTGACGGATGACCCCCGCATGCTCCTGATCCACCCCCGGCAGATAGCCCGGCAGGTCCTCTAACGTCACCAGCGGGATGTTGAAACTGTCGCAGAAACGGATGAACCGCGCCGCCTTGTCCGAGCTGTCGCAGTCCAGCACCCCCGCCATCACCAGCGGCTGGTTGGCCACGAAACCCACCGTCTCGCCGTTGATGCGCCCGAAGC
Source organism: uncultured Rikenella sp. (assembly GCF_947628055.1). Classification (GTDB taxonomy): domain Bacteria; phylum Bacteroidota; class Bacteroidia; order Bacteroidales; family Rikenellaceae; genus Rikenella. The sequence goes on along the minus strand of NZ_CANQYJ010000110.1, from coordinate 7,307 downwards.
CCACCACGATATTGGCCGCGAACAGCTCCATCACCTCCACGAACTCGCTGCCGTCGCTCACCGCCCGGATGATATTCCGCACATCGTAAGGCTGCGCCGGATCCGCCGGTACGATCTCTCCGATCTTATAGGTGTCGCTCTTGGGCTCAACGGTTTGCAGACGTTCTGCTGGCTTGGTGTTATTGGCCGGAATCGTCGTGATGAGTTTCCGAATCTGATCGAAGCATTCCGCCTCGGAAGAGGCGAAGAAGTGCGCGTTTCCCGTCTGTTCGCAGTGCACTCGCGCGCCGCCCAGCTCTTCCATCGAAATCTCCTCGCCCAACACCGTCTTGATGACCTCCGGCCCCGTGATGAACATTTTCGAGATTTTGTCCACCACGAACACGAAGTCCGTGAGCGCCGGCGAATAGACCGCCCCGCCCGCGCACGGCCCCAGGATGACCGAAATTTGCGGAATGACCCCGCTGGCCATCGTATTGCGGAAGAATATCTCGCCGTAGCCCGCCAGCGCATTGACCCCCTCCTGAATCCGCGCCCCGCCCGAGTCGTTGATCCCGATCAGCGGGATCCGCATGTTCAGCGCATAGTCCATGATCTTGGTTATTTTCCTGGCGTGCATCAGCCCCAGCGATCCCCCCGCCACCGTGAAGTCCTGCGCGAAGACCGCTACCGGATTGCCGCAGATGGTTCCCGTTCCGATAATCACCCCGTCGCCTGGCAGCTCCTTGTTCTGCATGCCGAATTCCGTGCCGGAGTGTTCCACAAAGATGTCGTATTCATTGAAGGAGTCTGCATCCAGCAGGGCGATGATGCGCTCGCGCGCCGTCATTTTGCCCATCGCTTTCTGCTTTTCGATGGCCTTCATGCCGCCGCCGTTGTAGACCTTTTCCTTCCTCTGCTTGAGATCCAGAATTTTATTATCTACTGCCATAAGTAGTTTAGGTTAAAGTTCAGGCAAATATAACATTTTCCCGTTTACAGCCGCTCGATATGTGTGAAATAGTTCACACTCCAGTCTTCCGTCCGCGGCTGTTCGCGGAACAGGCCGAACACGGTCGAGCCCGAACCTGACAATGCCGCGTATACCGCTCCCCGGCGGTACAGGTTCGTTTTTATGTCCGCCAGCACAGGGAGCCTGCGCAGCAGCGGCTCCTCGAAATCGTTGACCAGCCGCTCGCGCCACATTTCCACCGGCAGCCGCAAAATATTTTTCAGCGGCACGGCAGGGATGCGGGGTGTCACCGACGCATATGCCTCCCGGGTCGAAATCCCCGCGTCGGGCTTGACCAGCAGCAGCCACAACCCTTTGAGGTCGACATCCGGGAAGGGGGTCAGCTGTTCGCCGCGCCCTGTCCCCAGCATCGGTGTGTCGTGAAGAAAGAACACGGTGTCGCTGCCCAACCGGGCTGCATAGGGCACGAGCCTATCGGTCGTAAGACCGAGCGTCAGCATTTCGTTGAGGCCGGCCAGCACTGCCGTGGCGTCGGCCGAGCCGCCGCCCAGCCCTGCCCCGAACGGAATGTGTTTGTGCAGGTGGATGCGCACGCCTCCGGCTTTTGCAAAAGGTTCGGGAAAGTCCTCCCGCAGCAGTGCAGCGGCCTTGACGCACAAGTTTTTATCCGGTGGACAGTCGACTGTCAATCCGGAGGAGGTAAAGATGACTTGGTCGCCGGCAGCGCCCTCTCCGGGCAGTATTTCCACGGCGTCGCACAGTCCGGGCACGGGGTGGAAAAGTGTTTCTATATCGTGGTATCCGTCTGGTCTGCGTGCGGTGATGTGCAGCCCCAGATTGATTTTGCAGTTCGGGAAGAGGATCATCTTTACAAATGTTTTTTGTGGGAGGGTCTCTGCCGGCTGGGCGTTTTTCTTTTAAAAAAGACCTTTTCTTCGCTGCCCTCAAGCCGGCGGGGCGGTTGTTCTTTATTAAGAAGTTTTCTTCGCTGCCCTCTTGCCGGGCAGGCACTTTTTCTTAGCTGCCTCAAGCCGGCGGGGCTTCTACATTCTTTGCTACCAAAGAAGTTTTTTGTTTCTTCGTTGCCCGCCCGGCAGGAGGGCTGCAAAAAGTTTCTTAAAAAGAACAAACACCCCGCGGGAAGTCCGGTGCCGCTCGGCACCCGAATCGGGCTGGAACTACCCAATTCCGCAGCCTGCGACCCGAAACTATATTTGTTCCGCGCGCTGGCGGAAATCCTGTTCAAAAGCAAGGATTGCTTTTGAACGATTTCCTACTCCAGCGGTCGCGCGCGGTGTCGGTGCTGCTCAGCACGCGAGCCGGGTGTTTGCTCTGCCTTAACCGGAGGGTACTGCCCTTACGCCGGGCGGGCAGTGCCGCCCGGTACCCGAACCGGGCCGTAACTACCCCCAATCCGCAGGCTGTGACCGAAATGATGAAAATGCTCTTACCACTCGGGACAACGGGACAACGGGGGCTGCCTCCCTTACTATTCCCCCTCGGTTTCCTCCGACAGTTCCGCATTTTCTTCGCCCCCATCCAGCGGCGCCAGCGCCGCCGGCATCTTTTTGGAAGCCTTGACACCCAATTTGCGCAACGACTCGGCCCGACGCACCAGATTGCCATTCCCCTCCCGGAGCTGGCCCAGCGCCGCCCGATAAGCCTTGTCCGTGCGCTCCAGCGCATCCCCCACCGCCAAGAAATTCTCCGCGAACCCCACAAACTTATCGTACAACGCACCGCCCTGCCGGGCGATCTCCAAGGCGTAACGATCCTGATTATCCCGCCGCCACAAATCATCCACGATCTTGAGAATCGCAAACAGATTCGTCGGGCTGCTCAGGATCACCTTCTTACGGTACGCATCGTCCCACAGTTTCGCGTCGCACTGCAAAGCCAGCAGGAACGCCGGTTCGTTCGGCACGAACATAATGACGAAATCCGGCGAAGCCGAAGTCAGTTTCTGGTAACTCTTGCCAGCCAACTCGTCGATATGCCGCCGCACCGAAGCCACATGGGCCGCCAGCGCCGCCTTCCGGGCAGTATCGTCCGCCTCGTCCGCCGCTTCCGCATAACTCGCGTACGCCGTGAGCGACACCTTCGAGTCGATCACCATCTGCTTGTCGCCCGGCAGCACCAGCACCACGTCCGGACGCACATGCGCACCCTCCTCGGTGCGGAAATCCTCCTGCACCCGGAAATGGATCCCTTTCTGCAACCCCGAACTTTCGAGCAGCGTCTCGAGGATCATTTCGCCCCAGTCGCCCTGCGTTTTGCTGTTGCCCCGCAGCGCCGACGCCAGGTTGTTCGCCTCGCGGCTCACCTGGTTGCTCATCTCGTGCAACTGCCGGATCTCGTTTTCCAGCACCTTGCGCTCGGCCGCCTCCTGTTCGATGCGCTGGCGGAACCGGTCGATATTCTCCCCCAGCGGGCGCAGCAACTCGCCGATATTCTTCTGATTGGTATCCGTAAACCGTTTGGTCTTCTCCTCCAGAATGTCGTTGGCCAAGTTGCGGAAATGGTCGGCGAACTGCTTTTGCAGCTTTTCCCGTTCGGCCTGCTGTGACTCGAACCGTTCCGACCAGATGCGTATCTCCGCCTGCGCTTCGGCCAGCCGCCTGTCCGCCTCGGCCTGCAATCTCACTACCTCGCGGTCGGCCGCGGCACGACTTTCGATCAGCTCCGTCTCGGTCTGATGCAATGCGGTTCGGAGCCGATCCCTGTCGCTCCGCAGGCACTCCGCCTCAGCGGCTGTACGCCGGGCGGCGGCCCGCTCCGTACGGAGCCCAAACAACAAGGCGACCGCCACGGCCGCCAATACGACGATCAGTATAATCGGTACGATTTGCATATTTTCCCAGTCTCCCGTAGCACAAATTTAAGAAACAAACCGGAGCCCGCATGCCCGGCAGCTGAAAAGCGGCACGAAAAAAGGCCGGCTGCCACTGCAAACGGTTTCCGCCGCTTGCCCGGACGGCAACTCCCTGGCTGTTCGGTGTCGGAAAACGCGATCCGGCACCCTGCGCTCGGCCCCCTCCTGCCCGATGCGCTGACGGAACCGGTCGATAGGCTCGCCCCGAAGTTTCAACAGCGCTCGGCCGGGTCAGCTGATCTGACTTAAATCCACGTCGGCCTTCTTTTTCCGGTTCAGCCGCTCCAGCGCCGCCACCAGCAGGACATTCTCCTGCCGTTGGAGCTGCGGATCCTCCTCCAGGATCCGTTCCGCCACCCCCCGCGTATACTCCAATATAGCCCCGTCTTTCGCCAGATTCGAGACCTTGATTTCGATTCCCTGCCCGCTCTGCGCCGTTCCGTCGATGTCGCCCGCCCCGCGCAGCTGCAAGTCCAGCTCCGAGAGCCGGAACCCGTCCGTGGTGGAGACCATCGCCTCCATGCGGCGGCGAGCCTCGGCGGTCAGTTTGTCGCCCGTCATCAGGATGCAGTACGACTGGCCGCCCCCCCGGCCGACCCGTCCCCGCAGCTGGTGGAGCTGCGAGAGGCCGAACCGCTCCGCGCTCTCGATCACCATCACCGTGGCGTTCGGCACATCGACCCCCACCTCGATCACCGTCGTCGAGATCAGAATCTGCGCCTGCCCCGACTTGAAAAGCTCCATGCCGTAGTCCTTGAGCTTGGCCGGCATTTTGCCGTGCACCACCACGCTCGTATACTCCGGCGGCGGGAACTCCCGTGCAATGACTTCCGCCCCCGCCTCCAAGTTGGCCACATCCAGCGTCTCCGACTCCTGGATCAGCGGATAGACGATGTAGACCTGCCGCCCCTGCGCGATCTGTTCCCGGAGGAAGCCGAAGAGCCGCATCCGGTGCGCCTCCCGCGCGTGGGACGTGTGGATCGGCTTGCGGCCCGGCGGCAGTTCGTCGATCACCGACACGTCCAAATCCCCGTACAGGGTCATCGCCAGGGTTCTCGGAATCGGCGTGGCCGTCATCACTAATACGTGCGGCGGCAATTCCCGGCTTTTGAACCGCAGCTTGGCCCGCTGCATCACCCCGAAACGGTGCTGCTCGTCGATCACCACGAACCCGAGCCGCGCAAACTGCACCCCTTCTTCGATCAGCGCATGGGTCCCGATCAGCAGGTCGATTTCGCCCGAGAGGAGCCCCTCGGCGATCTCCTCGCGTTTTTTCTTGCGCGTGCTCCCGGTCAGCAACTCGACCCTCAGCCCCGTGGTCTCGACCAATTTCAGGATCGACCGGTAGTGCTGCGTGGCCAGGATCTCGGTCGGCGCCATGATCGCGCTCTGGAACCCGTTGTCCGCCGCCAGCAGCACGCACAGCAGCGCCACGATGGTCTTTCCGCTCCCCACATCGCCCTGCATCAGGCGGTTCATCTGGTGGCCGCTGACCATGTCGCCGCGAATCTCCTTGACTACCCGCTGCTGCGCTCCGGTCAGGGCGAACGGCAGCCGTTCGCGGTAGAACATGTTGAAGTAGCCTCCCACTTTCGGCATCACATAGCCCTGTATCTTCTCCGTCCGCACGCGCCGCTGCCCCAGAAGCTGCAGCTGGATGACGAACAGCTCCTCGAACTTGAGCCGCCGCACGGCGGCGTTCAGTGCCTCGGCCGACGGCGGAAAGTGGATGTCGTGCAAGGCCTGCGCCCGCCCCACTAACCGCTCCCGCTCCAATAAATAGGAGGGTAAAGTCTCCGGAATATAATCCTTGACGGCCCCCCACAGTGTCCGCATGGCGTTGAAGATCGCTTTCGTCCCGAGCCCGATCGAGCTGAGCCGTTCGGTGGTGCTGTAAATGCCCTGCATGCCGATGGGTTCCTGCCCCTCGACGACGATCGGGGGCTCGAATTCCGGGTGGGCCATGTTGGGGAAGCCGTTGAACATCGTGGGACGTCCGAAAAAGATGTATTCCCGCCCGACTTCGAGCTTTTTCATCACGAACCGCGCGCCGCGGAACCAGACGATGTCCATCTCGCCGGTGTCGTCGGCCACGACCAGGGCCAGCCGCGCCTTGGCTCCCACACCGACGATCCCTTTGTCCTGCACGCGCGCCCGCACTTGTATGTATTGAGAGGAAAGCTCTTCGCCGATCTCGGCGATCTTATAGACTTTCGAGCGGTCGATGTATCGGAAGGGGATGTGCATCAGCATGTCGCCGAAGGTATGCACGTCGATCTCGGCGGCAAGCACTTCGGCCCGCTTCTCCCCGATGCCGGGAAGGTATTGTATCGGTCTGTCGAGTATGCTGTCCATAAACTGCTTCCCGGGGAGGGCGTTCTTTCGATCTGTCCGAAGGGCTTGCTCTCCTCCCGTCCGAAGCAAAGATAAAGTTTTTCGGCTGTTTCCCGTCCTGCGGAAGCTCGCGGAAAAATAAGGCACGGGGGTTGCATGCTCTGAAAAACGATTATATTTGTCCCTATTATGAAAAGATTCCCGCTTATTCCGATTTTCGTCGTTTCCCTGCTGCTGGCTGCCGGAGGTGTCCGGGCCTGGGGGCAGGCTCCGCTGACGCCTGCTTTTCGCGTGGACGAGGAGCTTAACTATACGGCCAGCTATAGTGCGGCGCTGCTGACTACGGATGTGGCGACGATTGATTTTCGGATCCGGGAGGACAAAATCGACGGGATTCCTTGTTACCGCGTCCGGGCGCATGGCTTGACGAGGCCGTTCTATTCGGTTTTCTTCAAGATGGACGATGTGTATGAAACTTGGCTGGAGCAGTCGACGTTGCGGCCGCTGCTGGCTACGGCGGAGATCAAGGAGGGGGGCTACCGCTATCGCAGCCGCCTGACGTTCAACTGGAAGGCGGGCTTAGTCTATACGTTCGGCAAAAACCTGAAGAAGGATTACGAGCGGGGACGGACGATGGGGGTCAATGCGGCGGATTTCGATCCGGTGGCGCATTTTTTCAATCTCCGGTGTCTGCCGTCGATCGGGCGTATGCAGAAGGGCGAGAAGGGACGGCTGAATCTGGTGATGGTGGATACGATCCGGACGGTCGAGTATGAGTTTCTGGGACGGGAAATTATCGATGCGCCTGCTACGGGGCCGGTGCGCTGTCTGAAGTTTACGTGCCAGCTGGCTCCGGGAGATGCGCAGTCGTTCAAGGAGGGTACGGATTTCCTGATCTGGATCTCGGATGATTTGAACCGCATTCCGATCTATCTGGAAACGCCGATCCGTGTGGGTAGAGTGCAGGCGACGCTGACGGGGTGGAAAAACCTGGCCCATCCGTTCTCTTCTCGTATCACAAAATAATTTTTTAACCGTTCGTTTATTTCGTTACCTTATGTTTGAGGGTACCGTTCTCTTTGTGAACAAAGAGAACCAGAAAAACTTTTTGAGATGCTTGCGCATCTCTTGAGCCTGCCGGGTACCCTT
>NZ_CANQYJ010000109.1 GCF_947628055.1 uncultured Rikenella sp. | reverse complement strand
GCTTGGGCCGGAATTACCCCGAACAAAACCTGCGCGCCGGTGGAAACTCGGTTCGGCTGCGATCTCCCCATGTCGGGTCGGACGCCTCCCCACGAGAGGCTCGCAACTCGGCAGTGCTCGTTGCGTTCTCTCCCGGGCGTCCGACCTGCTGCCGCTCGGCATTGCGGGTTCCGGTTAAGAGGGAGTTACAGCCCAGCAGGAATACCGGAGGCTGATTGCTTTGCGTACCGCAGCCTCCCCCCGCGGAGGCCCGGTGCCGCTCGGCTCTCGAGCCGGGCTAAACCTTTCTGCTGGCTTCAGGCCGTATTCGTAACCCTATTTGTCGTGGGCGCCGATGAAAATCCGGTTCGCAGAACCGGGCGGGCCGCAGCTTCCCCCCACGGAGGGTCGCAACTCTTTAATCGCTTACGCGAGAGTTGCGTTCCCCGCAGGCTGCGACCGAAATGATAAAAGTACTCTCATCACTCGAGGCAGCGGAAAATGGCAAAGGGGGCTGGCCCCCTTTGATGCGCTTTTTGCTTACTTTTTAACTGCGCTTCGCTTGTTTTGCCTCCGGCTTCCTCGCGCTACCTCGGCATAGCCCACAAGTGGTCTCTGCCCTCGGAACGCTGCTCGGTTCCTCCTCGCCGCTCACCTTATTCAGGGTAGAGGCCCCGGTTCGAGTGCCGAGCGGCACCGCTGGCAGCGTCGGTTGGGAAATGCCAAAAAGTGAGGGCCCCGCGGCCTGAGCGGGAGGAGAAGAAAAACATCTACCCCCGGCGTAGGAACCTTCCGCCGGAGAGAAAGCCCCGCCGGATCGAGGCGAAAAAAGGAACACTTCCCTCCCCAATATAATAAAACCTACAAAAAATGCGTGACTTCTTTCTTTACAAAGAAAGAAGTCACGCGGGTACTTGCAACGATAATCCCGACGGATATTATTTCGCGTTGCGTTTATCGTAGTGTTTCTGATACCGGCTCATGAACTTATCGACGCGTCCTGCGGTATCCACCAGGGTCTGCTTCCCGGTGTAGAACGGGTGCGACGAGCTGGAGATTTCCATCTTGTAGACGGGATAGGTTTCGCCGTCTATTTCGATCGTCTCTCTCGTATTGACGGCGGACCGGCACAAAAAGACCTGATCGTTGGACATATCCTTGAATGCCACGACACGGTACCCTTCGGGATGAATTCCTGCTTTCATTTTTGTGCTTTGTTATTAAACGTTATTTTCTTTGGCGCTGCAAAGATAGCTTTTCTATTCCGAATAGCCAAATCTAAGGTGATGGTCGGTTGTCATTTTGTTCCGGGTCGGCCTATGGTGCGCCACACGATGCCTGCGGCGGCCAGTGCTGCGGTCAGCGCGGCCAGCATGCCGGGCAGCAGGATGCCGATATGGAGCCGTATCCATCCGGTCAGCACGCAAACGGCGAGTGCGGCCGATTCCAGCACGCCTGCCGCGGAACTGATGAAGACCAAAAGCATGTACCTGCGCCCTATGGGCGTGGCGCAATGGGGGTTGCCTTTCCGAACCTGCTGGCGAAGAGCGGCCCGGCCGACGATCCCCAACAGGGTGAACATCGCGGCTATCCCTACCGCGCACCACACCCAAAGCCTAATCCTATCCGGCTGTACAGGCTGCACGGAGGCGAGTAGCAGCAGCAAGGCGCCGGCGAAGACCGGCAGGCCGACGACCGAGGCGGTGTGGCGGTAGTTCCGGAACGGATTTTCTTCGGGGACGCTCATGGTCAGATAGTTAAAGAATGCAATCGCAGGACTTCCGTCATCCGATTGCCGGTTCGTATATTTTATTGCAAGTATTGTATTTTTCGTATATTATCTTGCAATTTTCGTATATCATCTTGCATCTTTCCGTATATTATCTTGCATTTTCCCGTATGCCGCATTACATCCGACCGGCTATTTGTATTCGTTCCAAGCCTTGATCTTCAGCTCTTCGCGCCCTTTCCGGCAGAATGCCACGATGAAGTCATTGGCCAGCCGCGCATTGGTAATCAGCGGGATATTGAAGTCGATGGCCGACCGGCGGATCGTATAGTCGTTGTTCAATTCGTCTTTCGTCAGGTTTTTCGGTATGTTGACCACGAAGTCGATCCGGTGTCCTTTGATAAAATCCAGCACATTGGGCACGCCGCTCACCGCGGGATCCTGATCCGGCCACCCGACCGCCGTCGCCTGCACCCCGTTCTCGGCCAGGAAGTTCGTCGTCCCGCGCGTGGCATAGATCGTATATCCCCGCCGCTGCAAAGCCTTTGCCGCTTCGAGGGTCTGGGTCTTCGATTTCGCATCCCCCGTGGAGAGCAAGACGCTGCTCTTCGGTATCGAATATCCCACCGACAGCATGGACTTCAAAATCGCCTCGTAATAGTCCTCCCCGATACATCCGACCTCGCCTGTGGAGGCCATCTCGACCCCCAATACCGGATCCGCTTTTTGCAACCGGCTGAAACTGAACTGCGGCGCCTTGATCCCCACATAGTCGAGTTCAAAGGCCGACTTGTGCGGCACGTTCGGATCGAGCCCCAGCATCACCCGTGTGGCAATGTCTATAAAATTGACTTTCAACACCTTAGAAACAAACGGGAAGCTCCTCGATGCCCGCAGATTGCACTCGATCACTTTAATATCGTTGTCCTTTGCCAAGAGCTGCATGTTGAACGGCCCGCTAATTTCGAGCGCCCGCGCGATCTGCCGCGCAATTTTCTTGATCCGCCTTACCGTCTCGATGTAGAGTTTCTGGGCCGGGAAAACAATGGTCGCGTCCCCCGAATGCACTCCGGCAAACTCGACGTGCTCGGAAATGGCATAGATGAGCACTTCTCCCTCCTTCGCCACCGCGTCGATTTCGATCTCCTTGGCGTTGTTGACGAACTCGGTCACCACCACCGGGTACTGTTTCGACACGTTGGTCGCCAAGGTCAAATAGTGCTCCAGCTCTTCCTTATTGGATACGACGTTCATCGCCGCCCCGGAGAGCACGTACGACGGCCGAATCAAGAGCGGGAATCCCACTTCGTCCGCAAAATGGTAAATCTCGTCCATCGAGGTCAGCTCTTTCCACCGCGGCTGGTCGATCCTTAATTCGTCGCACATCTCGCTGAACTTGTGCCGGTCTTCCGCCCGGTCGATATTGGTGGCCGCTGTCCCCAAAATCGGCACGTTCTCCTGATAAAGTCTCATCGCGAGGTTGTTCGGTATCTGCCCTCCCACCGAAACGATCACTCCCCGCGGCATCTCGAGGTCGGTAATGTCCAACACCCGCTCCAATGTCAGTTCGTCGAAATACAGGCGGTCGCACATATCGTAGTCGGTCGAAACGGTCTCCGGGTTGTAGTTGATCATCACGGCCCGCAGCCCGTTCGCGCGGATCGTGTTGATCGCGCTCACGGAACACCAGTCGAATTCGACCGATGACCCGATCCGATAGGCTCCCGACCCCAACACGATGACCGATTTATTGTCGTGCGCGAAGTCGATGTCGTGCGCCGTCCCGTTATAGGTGAGGTAGAGGTAGTTGGTCTGTGCCGGATATTCCGCCGCCAAGGTGTCGATCTGTTTCACCACCGGCACAATCCCTTTCGCTTTCCGATAGGCCCGCACGTCGAGCAGCCCTTCCTCCATCCGGAGGTCTTCGTTGTGCAGCACTGTCCGGGCGATCTGAAAGTCGGAGAATCCTTTCCGCTTGGCTTCCCACAGCAGTCCGTCCGGCATGTCCGCCAGCCGATGGTATGCCCCCATCTCGTGTTCCAGTGCGATGATCCCTTCCAATTTCCGCAGGAACCAGTTGTCGATCTTGGTCAGTTCGTGAATCCGTTCGACTGTGTATCCGTGCTTGAATGCCTGCGCGATGACGAAAATCCGCTTGTCTGTCGGCTTGGTCAGCTCCCGGTCGATGTCGTCCACGGCCATCTCTTTGTTGGCCACGAAGCCGTGCATCCCCTGTCCGATCATCCTGAGCCCTTTCTGGATCGCTTCCTCGAAGTTCCGACCGATGGCCATCACTTCGCCCACCGATTTCATGGATGACCCCAGTTCACGACTAACTCCTTTGAATTTGCTCAAGTCCCACCGCGGAATCTTGCAAACGATGTAGTCCAACGCCGGCTCGAAGCAAGCCGTCGTCGACTTGGTCACCGAATTTTTCAGTTCATGCAGTCCGTACCCCAGCCCCAATTTCGCCGCCACGAATGCCAGCGGATACCCCGTCGCTTTGGATGCGAGCGCCGACGAACGCGAGAGCCGCGCGTTGACCTCGATCACCCGGTAATCTTCCGAGTTCGGATCCAGCGCGTACTGCACGTTGCATTCCCCCACGATCCCCACGTGCCGGATGATCTTGATGGCGATCTCCCGCAGCTTATGGTATTCCGCATTGGTCAAGGTCTGAGACGGCGCCACCACGATCGACTCGCCGGTGTGAATCCCCAGCGGGTCGAAGTTCTCCATATTACAAACCGTAATGCAGTTGTCGTACTTGTCCCGCACCACTTCGTATTCGACCTCTTTCCACCCCTTGAGCGACTTTTCGACCAGTATCTGCGGCGAGTAGGTGAACGCCTTGGAGGCCAGCGAGTCGAGTTCCGCGTCGTTGTCGCAAAAGCCCGATCCCAATCCCCCCAGCGTATAAGCGGCGCGGATAATCACCGGATACCCCAGCTCGTTGGCCACCCGTTTCGCTTCCCCTACCGATGTAACCGCCTCGCTCTTGATGGTCTTGACATGTATCTCCTCCAGTCTGTGCACAAACAGGTCCCGATCTTCCGTGTCCATAATGGCCTGCACCGGCGTCCCCAAGACCCGCACGTTATATTTTTCCAGCACCCCGTTCCGGTAGAGCCTGACGCCGCAGTTCAAGGCGGTCTGCCCCCCGAAAGCCAGCAGAATCCCGTCCGGCCGCTCCTTCGCGATCACGTCTTCGACGAAGTCCGGCGTTACGGGCAAAAAGTAGACTTTGTCCGCAATCCCTTCTGAGGTCTGCACCGTGGCGATGTTCGGGTTGATGAGTATCGTATATATCCCCTCTTCCTTGAGCGCCTTGAGCGCCTGCGATCCGGAGTAGTCGAATTCTCCCGCTTCGCCGATCTTGAGTGCGCCCGAACCGAGCAGCACTACTTTCTTTATGGGGTTGTCCGTGGTGTGTGGCATTATTTCTTGTATTGGTCGATTAGGTCAATAAACTGGTCGAAAAGGTATTCGGTGTCCACCGGCCCGCTGGTGGCCTCCGGGTGGAACTGGACGCTGAAGAATGGCAAAGTCCGGTGTCTGATCCCTTCGATGGTATTGTCGTTCAGGTTGATGAAGTACGGCTCCCAGCCGTCCCCCAAGCCTGCCGGATCGACGGCGTACCCGTGGTTTTGCGATGTGATGACGGCCCGGTTTGTCCCCACTTCCAATGCCGGCTGGTTGTGTGACCGGTGCCCGTATTTGAGTTTATAGGTAGAGGCCCCGGCCGCCCAGCTGAGGAGCTGGTTCCCGAGGCAAATCCCGAAAATAGGCTTCCCCGGTTTGGATGTCATTGCTTTCTTGATATTGGCGATGGTCGCCCCGCACAATGCCGGGTCTCCCGGCCCGTTGCTGAGCATCACGCCGTCGTAATCCAAGGTGCTGAAGTCGTAGTCCCACGGCACCCGCACCACCGTCGCCCCGCGGCGATACAGGCACCGGATGATGTTGTACTTGCACCCGCAGTCTACTAACACGATCGTCCGCTTTGCCTCCGGATTGGCGTAGGTAATGATTTCGGTACAAGAGACTTTTTCGACGAGGTTTTCCTTGTTGGGGTTGTGGAATCCGATCTGGCCGGCACGGGCATAGTCGGATTCCTGAAGTAATTTCCCGAGCATCACCCCGCGTTCCCTGATGATTTTTGTGATTTGTCTGGTATCGACGCCGAATATCCCCGGCACGCCATTCTCCTCTAACCAGTGGGAGAGGCTCTTGACTGCATTCCAGTGGCTGTACCGAACCGAATAGTCGCTGATCACCAGCCCTTTGACATGCACGCGGTCGGATTCAAAAAACTGCGGCAGCCCCGTGGCCGCGTCCACCGCCGAGGTGTCCGGCACGCCGTAGTTCCCGATCAGAGGATAGGTGATGACCAGAATCTGTCCGGAATAAGAAGGGTCGGTCAGGCTCTCCGGATAACCTGTCATAGCAGTAGAAAAAACGACTTCCCCCGATACAGAACACTCTGCACCGAACGAGAAGCCGTCGAACTGCGTACCATCCTCTAAGATCAAGCGGGCGGTCTTACGTGTCAGCATGTCAATTTTCAGAATTAGTTTCTGAAATACAAAGGTAACGCTTTTTCCGGAAACCGGCGGGCTTTTCGTGTGAATTTGTCTATTTTTGTTATCGGGATCACAACCTCTGTTGCAGATGTTAACCAAAGCGGAAATCAAAAGGATCAGGTCGTTGGGCGACAAGGCGAGCCGGCGGGCCGAAGGGCTGTTCGTGGCGGAGGGCGAGAAGCTCGTGGGCGAATTGCTGGCTTCGGGGTTCTCTGTCCGTGCGGTTTATCGGGTCGGGGAAAATGTGTCGCCGGCGGAGATGGGGCGCATCTCGTTCCTGCGGACGCCGACGCCGGTGCTGGCGGTGGCGGAAATCCCGTCGTTTCCTGAGGCGGGGCGTCTCTCGGCGGCGGGGCTGGCGCTGGCGCTGGACGATGTGCAGGATCCGGGCAACTTAGGGACGATCCTGAGGCTGGCGGATTGGTTCGGGGTGCGCGATGTCTATTGCTCGCCTGCCACGGCGGACTGCTGGAGCCCGAAGGTGGTGCAGGCGACCATGGGGGCGATCCTGAGGGTCAGGGTGCATTACGGGCCTCTGCTGCGGCTGCTCGGGATGGCGGCGGACGAGGGGCTGCCGGTCTACGGGACTTTTCTGGAGGGGGAGAATATTTATACGTGCGGTCTTTCGCCGGATAAGGGCCTGATCGTGATGGGGAACGAGGGGCGGGGGGTCTCCCGGGAAATCGCGGCCCGGGTGACGCGCAAATTGTTTATTCCGCCGTATCCGCCGTCGGCCCCGGCGACGGCGGAGTCGCTGAATGTGGCGACGGCGACGGGGATCGTGCTGTCGGAGTTCAGGCGGAGGGGGGCTTGAAATAAGGGGGGATTTTTTGCCGTCTGGGACGAGGTTGTATGAGGCGGCGGGACGTCTCTCGGCGGCGGGTATTATAGCCCGGGCGGCTGGGGAGTATTACGGCCCGGGCAATCGGGCGGCGAGGCGAAAGGCGAGGCGGCATGAAGCGGCGGCCGGCGGGGGAATATTACGGCCCGGGCGGCGGGGCGGAACCGACTTCCGGCCGGAATCGGAAATGACCCGGACGAATGGCTGGATCTTTCTCAGGCACTGTTTTTGCTCGCTCTTTATCCGGACTAATACGAAACACGCTATGAATACGAAAATCGCATTTTTCGGCGCGAAACCTTATGACAGGGAGTCGTTCGACAAAACCAACGAGGCTTTCGGCTTCGACATACGCTATTACAAAGGGCATCTGACGGCGGAGAGCGCTGTGCTGGCCAAGGGCTCGGCGGCGGTCTGCATCTTCGTGAACGACACGGCGGACGCGGAAACGGTCGAGGCCTTGAAGGAGCTGCGGGTGCCTTTGATCGCGTTGCGTTGTGCGGGGTTCAACAATGTGGACCTCGAGGCGGCGGCCCGGAACGGGATTACGGTGGTGAGGGTGCCGGCTTATTCGCCTTATGCGGTGGCCGAACACGCTGTGGCCTTGATGCTGACCCTCAACCGGAAAATTCACCGGGCGTACTGGCGCACGCGGGACGGGAATTTCTCGCTCCACGGACTGATGGGGTTCGATATGCACGGAAAAACGGCCGGGATTGTCGGCACGGGCAAGATTGCGAAGATTCTGATCGGTATCCTGCGCGGTTTCGGCATGGAGGTGCTGGGCTACGACCCGTATCCGGACGAACGGTTCGCGCGGGAGGCGGGGATGAGGTATGTGCCGCTGGACGAACTGTACGGACGCTCGGACATCATTTCGCTGCACTGCCCGCTGACCGAACAGACGCGTTACATGATCGACGAGGGGGCGATTGCGCGGATGAAGCCGGGGGTGATGCTGATCAATACGGGCAATCGC
>NZ_CANQYJ010000108.1 GCF_947628055.1 uncultured Rikenella sp. | reverse complement strand
CCGGCAGGCTCAAGAGATGCGAAGCATCTCAAAAAGTTTTTCTGGTTCTCTTTGTTCACAAAGAGAACAGTACCCTCGCACGTACAATAAAACCTACAATTAAACAGAATATCAGATAATGGAGAAGAAGACTAAGATAGTAGCCACGATTTCGGATCGTCATTGCGAAGTGGAATTTATCCGCGCGTTATATGAAGCAGGAATGAACGTCGTGCGGATCAACTCGGCCCACACCTCTTTCGAGGGAGCCACGAATATTGTCAACAATACCCGGGCAGTGTCCGAAAAGATCGCCATCCTGGTGGATACCAAAGGGCCGGAGATCCGGACCACCCGAATGGCCGACGAAGGAGTGCCGGTCGTCGAAGGCGGTCTGGTCACTTTGCGCGGCACGGACGATAACGACACGCTTTCCTCGGCAGACTGCATCTTTCTGAACGACAAGGACGTATTCGACGAAGTACCGGTAGGCGTCGCCGTGCTGGTCGACGACGGAGACATCGCCATGGAAGTGGTGGACAAGACCGACGGCGCGTTGATAGCCCGGGTCAAGAACAGCGGAGTGATCAAGGGACACAAAAGTGTCAACATTCCGGCAGTTCATCTGCACCTGCCGGCGCTCACCGAGCGGGACAAGGAATATATCCGGTGGGCGATCCGGATGAATCTGGACTTCATCGCCCATTCGTTCGTGCGGCACAAAGGCGATCTGCTGGACATCCAGAAAATACTGGACGAAGAGCGCAGCACGATCAAAATCATCTCGAAAATCGAAAACCAGGAAGGAGTCGACAACATTGACGAGATACTGGATCACACCTATGCCGTGATGGTGGCGCGCGGGGATTTGGGGGTCGAACTCAATGCCGAACAGATCCCGATCGTGCAGAAAAACTTAGTGCAGAAGTGCATCGAGAGCAAGAAACCGGTGATTATCGCCACCCAGATGCTGCACTCGATGATCAACAATCCGCGGCCGACGCGGGCCGAGGTGAGCGACGTGGCGAACGCCATTTTCCAGCGGGTGGACGCCATCATGCTCAGCGGCGAGACGGCCAACGGCAAGTATCCGGTGGAGGCGGTGCAGGCGATGACCAAGATCGCGCTGGCGATCGAACAGGAAGTGTCGCCCATTATCGACGTCAACATGGTGCGGATCAACAACGAGATTACGGCGCAGCTGGCCCGGTCGGCGGTGCGGGCCTGCACGAACCTGCCGGTCAAGGCGGTGCTGATCGACACGCTGTCGGGACGAACGGGACGCTATCTGGCGGCGTTCCGGGGCGAAAAACCGGTCTATGCGCTTTGCTACCGCAAGCATGTGATGCGGGAGCTGGCTCTGTCATACGGAGTGTATGCGGAGTATGCCGAGCCGGCGATCGCGCACGACCGGTTCAGTTATCAGATGTTGCTGATCCTCGAACGGGAACACAAGATTGCCAACGAGGATCTGGTCGTCGTGGTGGGCGGCTCGTTCGGGGCGGCGAAGGGAGCTTCGTTCATGGAGATCAGCAAAGTGATCCATCTGCTCAACAAAGCTATGATCGAATAACGTTTTCCCTGGCGTATTTCAGGAATGCGATTATATATTTTAATGTACTTTTCTCCTTTTTTCGGTTCGGTTCTGCGCCGGGGGCCGCTTTTAGCGGCCGGGGGACGGCGCGAGCCGAAAAATTGGAACAAAAGATGGTTGGTATGATAAAGTATATAATCGTGTTCAGGAATAGGCATTTTTCAGGAATAAAGCGGAGCGGCTTTTTACACGGAGATGGTAAAAAACCGCTTCTTTTAGTTCGGCACGGTTGTTGATTTATTATCCGCAGAGTGCAATAAAAATTGTTTAACTTAAATTTTATTCTCTATGTGGTTTTTATGGTATATTCTGATCGGTCTGGCAGCCGGATGGCTGGGCAGCCTGATTATGAAGGGCAGCGGCTCGGGCTTTTTCTGGAACATTATCATCGGGATTATCGGCGGTGTGCTGGGCGGCTGGATATTCAGCTGGTTCGGCTGGGAGCCTTCCACCCGGTTCGGCAGCCTGATCACCGCTTTGGTCGGAGCGATCGTTCTGCTCTGGATCGTCGGCATGATAAAACGGCGTCCCAGGACGCGGGCTTAGCATTCCGTATCGGAAAGACGACCGGTTCCCGTCGAAGCGCAGCGGGAACCGGCCTTTTTTATGCTGCCGCTCTTTCCCGAGGGCGGGGAATTGCCGGGAAGCAAGTTATAAACAGGTAGTGATGACTTGTTTGGCGAAACGCGTTTCCAACGTCCGGGCGATCGCGCCGGGCAATGGGTTGTAACTTACCTTTATTAAAGCAACGCAAACCCCGACAAAATCCAACGCGGCCCCGACAAAGCAATGGACTGAACTGCCCGAAACCGGCAGCAGCAGACAATTGCGCAAGGCCTTGGATGAGAAAACCGGAGCACAGGCCCCTGCACTTACCTGAAAAGCTGCATAAAGCAAGCATCTTCATAGTCATTCCCGTCAGCCGTGCGCACCCATCTCTTTTTAACAGCCGTGCTGCTGAACCCCGCCCCCTCGAACAGCCTGAGGCTCGCCGTGTTGGACACCGGAACATCCGCCCACAATTGCCGCATGTCCAGATGGCCGAACGCATACTCCGCCATGAGCCTTAAAGCTGCCGAAGCATAGCCCCGCCGTCTTTGGGAAGGTGCGTAAATCAAAATCCCCACTCCGGCCCTGCGATTGAACGGGTCGAAAGCAAACAAGTCCGCACAACCGATCGTCTCGCCCGATGAAATCAGGGCGATCATCAACCGCACCTGCCGCGCAGCGTATAAATCCAGCGAAGCCCCTTCGATAAATGCCCGCAAAGCTTCATGCGAAAAAGGCCGGGTCGTATCCCCCAAATGCCAGAGCGAGGTATCGTTTTCCCAGCGGTACATGGCTTCGAGGTCTTCCGGCTCCATAGCTCTGAGCCGTATGCGGTCGTCCTGCAACAGCATGCGTGTCGGGTGTTAAGCCTTTTCAAAAGTGATCTGCGCCCAGCCGTCGCGGGTATTGACCGCCGTGCGTCTCAGCCCTATCCTGGCGGCATGCCCCACAAGCGTGTCCACGTCGAGGTCGAGAATGCCGCTCACCAACAGCAGCCCTCCTTTCCGTAACGAAGCCGCATAGCATTCCATATCCGCCAGCAGAATATTCCGGTTGATATTGGCCAATATATAGTCGTACACCTTTCCCCGAACAGCGGTCACATCTCCGAGGATCGGACAAACTGCCGTCTGCACCCCGTTGGTCTGTATGTTCTCTACGCAATTTTCGTAAGCCCATTCGTCGATGTCCACGGCATCCACCACCACGGCGCCCCGCTGTGCCGCCAGTATGGCGAGAATACCCGTCCCGCTGCCCATATCCAGCACCGAAGCGCCGCCGAAGTCGAGGGCCAGCATCTGCTCGGCCATCAGACAAGTGGTGGCATGGTGCCCCGTGCCGAACGACATTTTGGGCATAATGACGATCTCATGCTTCGCCCCCGCTTTCGCCGGATGGAACGGCGCACGGATATGGCACATTCCGCCGCCTATGTCTATCGGCTCGAAGTGTGCCTCCCACTCTGCGTTCCAGTTCTGTTGTTCGATCTCGTTCCGCTCATAGGGATAGCCGTCCTCGTACAGGAAGTTCTGGATGCGTGTATGCGTGTCAGGGTCGGCTTCCGCCGCAGCCGGAATATAGCATTTCACGCTCCCCGCCCCCGCCATGAAGCCGTCGGGCAGGTAGTCCGAGAAGCTGTCGAAACCCATGTCGGCCAGCTCGGCGACCACGATCTCGGCCGCTTCGGGGTCTGATACGTTGATGTTGTATTCGATGTAGTTCATGGTACGATGATGTATTAAATCCCGAAGATCCAGCCTTCGATGGTCTTCCAAATCTGGCTCTGCACCTCGTCGCTCTGCGTCTTGATGCGCGCCCGGTGGCTGCCGCCCGGCTCGACGATCAGTTTCATATTCTGCTTGCCTTCGAATGCCGCCGGGTCGAGCATCGCTGCGCTCCACGGATCGTTCTGCCCATAGATGCAGATTACTTTCGGATCGTTGGCCCGATAGAATGCCGCGATTTTCCGCGAAAGGGCGTCGCTGAACCGGATGCGCCGGGCATCGTCCGGCAGCAGCACGCGCGGCAGATAGCCTTTCGCATTCTTAATGGACAGCAGCCCCTCGAACGGTGCCGTGTCATAGCCGTAGTAGCCCAGTTCCCGCTGTGCCTGTACGAAGAACGACGGCTCGTCATTGATCGCAAAGTAGTCCGGCGGAACGATCGCCGTCAGGTGATCCAGCAGCTCCTGGTGCGGCGAATCCGAAGCCGGGATCACGCTCACCGCCGTGCCCCACTGCCACATCGAGAACGGGTATTCCAGCACGCAGAGGTCGAAAACCTCGTCGATATTCGTCCGGAACGTATATTCTTTCGATTTGCAGTATTCCTCGAACAGCGGAACCAGCTCCTTGCGCCGCCGGAGCACTTCGGTCTGGAACTCGCGGATCGCCGCCCGTTCCTCGTCCGTCCCCACGCGGTCGAGGAACGGCTCGTGCCGTCCGTCCTCGACACCGAAACAGACCGGCCCCACATAGGCCACCGTCACATCCACGTCCTGCGGGTAGTACATCCGGTATATCAAGGAATTTTCGCCCCCTTTGTTCACCCCCGTACCGATCCATTTCTTCGGATACACTTCTCCCAAAGCCTGCCGGATCGCGTGCAAGTCCGCCGCTGCATTTTCAGCGTTCAGGTAGTCCCAATTCCGCAGCTCGGGGGTCGATTCCCCGAAATAGCGGTGTTCCACGAAGACCTGATTCGTTCCTAACCGCGCCGAAAGTTCCTCGCGATACCTCGGATTGAGCGCCCGCGCGCCGCCGTACC
Organism: uncultured Rikenella sp.; assembly: GCF_947628055.1. GTDB lineage: Bacteria > Bacteroidota > Bacteroidia > Bacteroidales > Rikenellaceae > Rikenella. The sequence continues at coordinate 3,340 of NZ_CANQYJ010000108.1, read as the reverse complement.
CTTCCGTCACCAGCACCGTCGGCCGGTCGAAACCGGCATGCGCCACCACGAAACGCTGCTCGAAACGACCCTCGGACGGATTCCGGTGATCGAGCGGCTGGTCGAACATCACCACGTAGCGTTCCTCGAAAAAGCCTTTGTCCAGTTCTTCGACCGAAACCACCCCTTGCAGGGCGATCAGCTTGTCGTACAGCTCCGTGGCCGAAGACAGCCCAAGCCCCGCCAGCAGCAAGGCAAAAAATGCGAATGTAAATCTCAGGTATTTCATAGTTTGTTATTTGCCGATTTCACCGTACAGGCGCATAAAAGCGCCGGTTAATGCCGACCAGCTGAAGCGCTCTTTTTCGACCCCGATATGGCTCCGGAACTCCGCCGCCTTGTGTTCGTCGTAAAACCGGCCTATCGCCGCAGCAATAGCCTCCGGAGAAACCTCGACGACATATCCCACGCGCCCGTCCGGCACGATCTCCGGCAGCCCGCCCACGTTCGTTACCACCATCGGCACGCCGAAATGGTAAGCCACCTGGGTCACTCCGCTCTGCGTCGCGCTTTTGTAGGGCTGTACCACCAAGTCCGCCGCGCCGAAATAGTTCCGCACTTGGTTCTCGTCGATATAGCGGTCGTGAACGATCACATCCTCCGCTATGCCCAAGGAGGCGATCAGCGCGTCGTATTTCTCCTTGTTCCCGTAATATTCCCCGCCGACCAATAATTTGCGGTTCGCCGTTTTGTCGCGGGCTTTGAGCATTCCCCAGGCTTCCAACAAGAGATCCAGCCCTTTGTAATTCCGGATAAACCCGAAAAACAGCACGTAATCTACCGCAGGATCCAACCCCAATGCCGCGCAAGCCTCTGCTTTGGGAACCGGCGCCCCGTACGTATCGTATATCGGATGCGGCGACATGGCCCGCAACCCCCGGTAACCGAATGAATCCAAGTCCCGTCCCACTTCGTCCGACATATAAACCGTCGCGTCCGTCTGCCGCAGGAAATAGGCTGTCAACGGCCGATCCCCCGTCCGGTGCTCGTGCGGCACGATATTGTCGGCCAACGCGATGATCCGTGTCTTCGGCGAGCGGTGCCGTATGGTCTTCGAGATCGTCCCCAGCGACGGCCCCATGAACGGCATCCAGAACCGCGGAATGACTAACTCCGGCACTTCCCGTGCGATCGCCCGTCCGACGAGCGGCCAGTTCAGCGGATTCACCGAATTGATCCTCCGCTCGATAGCCAGCCCTTCCGGCGCCTCCATCCGGGTGTACTGCGTCCGTCCGGGAAAGAGAAACGACGGGTATTGCAGCGTGAAACTGACGATCTTCACATCGTGTCCCTCCCGCCCGAAAGCGGCGGCCAGTACCTCGTCGAACTGGGCGATCCCTCCCCGGTAAGGATGCGCCGGCCCCAATATACGGATCTTCATGAGAAGCGTTTGTTGAATTAAACCACTAATATACGAAAAAGGTATTATATTTGATTGGCAAAATTGTTCAGAATCTTTTATTCCAAACCATTGTACCGCATATGAAAACGGATATCGAAATCGCGCGCTCGGTCGAAATGAAGCCGGTGACGGAAGTGGCCGCCCAGTTGGGGATCGATCCCGAAGACCTGGAGCTTTACGGAAAATACAAGGCCAAGGTGCCGCTCTCATACATTGATCCGGAACGGCTGCACAGGTCGAAACTGATCCTCGTTTCGGCCATCTCGCCCACGCCGGCGGGGGAGGGAAAGACCACCGTTTCGATCGGCCTGTCGCAGGCGTTGAACCGGATCGGCAAACGGTCGTGCGTGGTGCTGCGTGAACCGTCGCTGGGGCCGGTGTTCGGCATCAAGGGGGGAGCTACGGGCGGCGGGATGTCGCAGGTGCTGCCGATGGAGGAGATCAACCTGCATTTCACGGGCGATTTCGCGGCGGTGGAAAAGGCGCATAACCTGCTGGCGGCGTTGATCGACAATAATATTCAGAGCAAGACGCGTTCGCTGGGGCTGGATCCGCGCACGATCGCCTGGAAGCGGGTGATGGATATGAACGACCGGGCCTTGCGCGACATGGTGATCGGACTGGGAGGGGCGACCGGCGGGGTGCCGCGCGAAACGGGTTTCGACATCACGGCGGCTTCGGAGGTGATGGCGATCCTCTGTCTGGCGACGAGCATCTCGGACCTCAAACGGCGGCTGGGAGACATTTTCGTGGGGTTCACTTACGACAAGCGGCCGGTCTATGCCCGCGACCTGCATGCGGAAGGGGCTATGGCGGCGCTACTCAAAGATGCGATCAAACCGAATCTGGTGCAGACGCTCGAGGGGACACCGGCTTTGATCCACGGGGGGCCGTTCGCCAATATCGCGCAGGGAACCAATACGGTGGTGGCGACGGAAATGTCGCTGTCGCTGACGGATTATACGGTGACCGAGGCGGGTTTCGGCTTCGACCTCGGGGCGGAGAAGTTTCTCGACATCAAATGCCGGGCGGCGGGACTGGCACCGAACGCGGTGGTGTTGGTGGCGACGGTGCGGGCGCTCAAATACCACGGGGGGCAGCCGCTCAAGGAGCTGAAAACGCCGGATGTGGAGGCGTTGGAGCGGGGAATAGTCAATTTGCAGAAGCATATCGAAAATGTCGGGCTGTTCAACCTGACGCCGGTGGTGGCGGTCAACCGGTTCGCGACGGACAGCGACGAGGAGCTGCAATTCATCAAGGATTATTGCACGATGCGGGGTGTGCCGTGTGCGGTGGCGGACGTGTGGGGGCGCGGAGGTGCGGGAACGGAGGAGTTGGCTCGGCTGGTAGTGGAGGCGGCGGAAGCTCGGGGCGCGGGGGCGGATTTCCGGCCGCTCTATCCGTTGGACGAGCCGGTGGAGAAAAAGGTGGAAACGATTGCCAAGAGTGTTTACGGTGCGAAGACGGTGGATTATACGCCGAAAGCGAAGAATGCGCTGAAGCGCATCTCGGATTTGGGGCTGGAGGGTCTGGCGGTTTGTATCGCGAAGACGCAGAAGTCGCTGTCGGACAATCCGGCGCTGCTGGGGCGGCCTAAGGATTTCGTGATTACGGTGCGCGACATCGAGATCGCGGCGGGAGCGGGCTTCCTGGTGCCGATCACGGGCGAGATCATGCGCATGCCGGGCTTGCCGGAGGAACCGGCGGCGGTGCATATCGATATCGACGACGAGGGAATTATCTCGGGATTATTTTAATTCCGTTCGTTTATTTGTATTTGTGCCGTGTGTGACTGTTCTTTCTTGAAAGAAAGAACCAAAGAACTTTTGTGAAGCTGCGCTACTCCTTAGGCTCCGCAGTCCTCTTGCATTGCGTTTTCTTTGGGGCGTGGCAATAGCG
>NZ_CANQYJ010000107.1 GCF_947628055.1 uncultured Rikenella sp. | reverse complement strand
ACACGATCGTGGACGGCAACTGGATGAGCGGGATCCGGCCGTTAGACGAGCTCTACCTCGGGCCGCAGGACGGCCTGCCGTCGGAGGTGGCGGCCAACAAGGGGCGGAACCACTACTATTTCCTGCCGTTCATCTTGGGGCTGATCGGCTTCTTCTACCAGCTCAAGCGCGACGGGCGGAATTTCCTGGTGGTTTTCCTGCTCTTTTTTATGACGGGGATCGCCATCATCCTCTACCTGAACCAGACTCCGCTGCAGCCGCGGGAGCGGGACTATGCGTATGCGGGGTCATTCTATGCCTTCGCGATCTGGATCGGGCTGGGCTTGCTGTGGGTGTACGACTTGCTGCACCGCAAGGCGTTCAAGGCGAACGCCCGGCTGGCGGCGGCGGTGGCGTTCGTGGTGTGCGCGTCGGTGCCGGCGGTGCTGGCGGTACAGAACTGGGACGACCACGACCGCTCGCACAGATATGTGGCGCGCGATATGGGGTACAACTACCTGGCGGGCGTCTTGCCGAACGGGATCATCATCGACTACGGGGACAACGACACTTTCCCGCTGTGGTACAACCAGGAGGTCGAGGAGGTACGGCCGGACGTGCGGGTCATGAACGCGTCGTACATCGGCGGGGACTGGTACATCGACCAGATGCGGATGCGGGCGAACGAATCGGCTCCGATCCCGCACTCGATGCCGCGGCACAAATACTACGGCGATGCGGTGGGGTTCGTCATCCGCGAGATTCCGAAGCCGGACGGCAGCGCATGGACGGCCCGGGAGGTGATGGCGGTGGTGAACAGCGACGACCCGCGGACGCAGCTGATGGATCAGGGGGGAAATACGTACGACATCGTGCCGGCGCGCCGGATCGCGGTGCCGGTGAACAAGGAGAATGTCATCAGGAACGGAATCGTGCGGCCTGAAGATGCGCACTTGATCGAGGACACGATCTATCTGAATATCGATCCGGACAAGCTGGCGCTCACGGCGGGCGAGATGGTTTTCCTCGACATGCTGGCTTCGGGCGACTGGACGAGGCCGATCCACTTCACTTCGGCGGCCGACCTGCTCAAATGGGGCCTGGTGCATTACGACACCGAGGGGGGAGAGTCGTGGTCGTACCTGCAGCAGGACGGGGCGACCTATCGGTTAGTGCCGATCAAGTCGCCGATCTCGCGGGTGTTCGGTGTCGGGCGAATCGACACGGAGACGCTGTACGACAACCTGATGAACAAGTACCGCTACGGGAATATCGCCGATCCGCGGGTCTATGCGGACGCTTTCGTGACCAACTCTTTCGCCTCGTCGCAGCTGCGGTCGTCTTTTGCGCGGTTAGCCAATGCGCTGACGGCCGAGGGGGATACGACCCGGGCGGTGGAGGTGCTGGATCGCGCGATGCGGGAGATGCCGCTGGAGCAGTTGCGCGTGGACGATATGGTACCCTTTATCGTGGAGGCCTATTACAAGGCGGGGGCTTACGACAAGGGGAATGCGCTGGCGCGGAAGGCGGGCGGAATACTGGCGGAGTATGTGGATTATTACGACCGGTTCACGGGCAATAAGAAGCAGCTGGTGGAAGACGAGGCGATGGACAAGCTGCACACGCTCTACAATCTGTACCGGATCGCGGACCGGAACGGGCAGACGGGAATCGTGGCGCTGTATGCCCCGTATTTCGGAGGAATGTAGCCGACTGGATTTTCCGGCATACCGATCCCTTTCTTCCCTGCGGAGAGGAAAGGGATTTTTTCGTCGGTCGTTTCCGGATGATGCGTTCTGCGGTTCGTTGTGCGGATTCCTGTCTGGCTTTTCATGGGAGGCGCGCTGCCGGAAGCGGCTGAGGGGATGAAAGGATGATCCGCATCGGATTCTTTCTGCCGACCCTGCCACCGCAAGGACAGACCGCCGGGCAGATTGCGGCTGAAGCAATAAAAAAACGGCCTCCGGTAAAAGAGAGGCCGCTTTTTTTGACGGGTTCCGGGCAGGAAAAGCGTCACGAAACGGGGCGGAACAAAGCGATGCTCTATGAACAACAGGTGGGGCATTGCTGGAGACGGCGGCGCGGAGTACGCAACTGGCTAACCGCGAAACCGAGATGCAGGGCGTGATCACGCTGTACCAAGCGTTGGGCGGCGGATGGATGTAGATTGATTGTCGGCCGGGGCGGAACCCGGTCGATCGGGTTGTTACAACGACGAAAAAGGGGACGTTCCGTTTCGGACGCCCCCTCTTTCGTTGAGAATTTTCGTTGATGGATACAGATCAGTCGATTTTCGGCAGCCGGCATCCGATTTTTTCAAAAGGAATCGGCGCGAACCGATCGATCATGCGATAGATCCGGGTATCCGGCACGAAGCCTTTCAAAGGGTCGGTCGGATCGACCCATCCCGGGTCTTCCGTCGTCACCCAGTTGTTGCTCCAGTCCGCCCAAGCCGAAGAACCGTCCAACAGACGGCCGACCCGGTAGAAAAGGTTTCCGGCGAAAACATTGCCGCGCGGCGTCCGCGGCGTTCCCTCCCAGTAATGCGCCAGCGCCGGATAAGCCGCCGCATACGGCGGCTCGGTATGCCGCACCGCCCGCAACCGTCGATCGACGATACCTCCGGCATCCAGTAAGCCGCGTCCCCAGCCCTCCATTCGGTTGTCGATGTGAATCGCCTGAGGCAGGTCGATAAAGAGATTATTCCGATAGACATTGTCGTGTCCGCCGCCGATCAGGACGGACCCGGACCCCGCTTTATAATAAACGCATCCGAACACCTCCATCCCGCACGCCCCGTCGTCGTGGTACGTAGCCGACACGCGGTGCACCGAAGGAAGATCGTGGAAATAGCAGTACCGCACCCGATTCCCCTGCTCCGACGGGTCGCGGCCGTAATACAAAGCCCCCTGATCGTCCACCTCGAGACAAACGTCGTGCATGTCGCAGTATTCCACCGTGTGGTCGTTCCCGTGGAGCAGAATGGCCATGCTCGGCGCATCGAAAATCTCGCAATTCGCAATCCGGTTCCCCACGCCGTCGATCCCGATGCCGGGGCGGTATGACTTTTCGATGCGGTTGAAATCGTGAATCCGGCAATTCTCCACATAATTGCCCGCCGGCGTCAGCGTCGCCCGGTCGCCCCCTCCCATCGAGACACCTCCCGCCCCCGTCCGGTAAATGCGGCAGTTTTTCACCCCGTTGTTCCGTCCGGCCCGACGATCGAACAGAATATCGTTGTAAATTCTGTTCCCCAAATGGCCGACGATCCACGGAGCGCCTTCCGGCGAGAGCGATCCGGAACCCGAGACATCGTCCGAACCGATGTCTCCGCGGCCGATGCAGACTCCGACATACCCTAAATTGCGGATCACGCAGCTATCGACCGACACATTTTCCGACTCTTCGATATAGACACCCATCCCGCGCGAATATTCGAGCGTCAGACCGAGAAGCCTGACATTCCGACAGTTTTCTATCGCAAACATCGGCGTTTCGAGCACCGAGACGTGGAGATCTTCCATCGGGCCCTCCTGCGGCGGGAGGAAATAGATCTTTTCGTTCGCCGTATCGAGCACGTATTCTCCCGGCCGGTCGATCTCTTCCGGCAGGTTCAAGGCATACCAGCGGCGGAACGGCGCCCCGCTCATGAACCCGTATCGGCTCGGAGCCGCACCGGTGATGGTTCGGGCTGCCGTGTCGATCCGCCGGATGGGAATCATATCGTCCGCATAGCCCCAGGCAAAATAGCCCCCGATCCACGCCCCCTCGACAGACTGCCAGGCGGCGGGGCGTTCCTCTGCATACTCGAAAACCGGGTCGCCTATTCCGTATTTTGCATCGCGCGGAATGTCGCCCGTGCAGTGAACCTTGCCGATCAGCGCCATCGTGTCGTTGGGCCATCGGGCGATCGTCAGCGGCTGTCCATTGACGAACAGTTCGCTCCATGCCGGCAGCGACGGGTGGCCGAAGCCTTTGGGCATCAGTCCGGTCAGGGGAATCTGTTCCGCCCGGGCGTCGATCATCCGGACGCGGTCGCGCACTTCAGGCCGCAAGCGTCCCCGCATGGCCGGGTCGGTCACTTTTTTCAAACGGCGGAACTCGATCGCACGGGAGCCGGTCACGGAGACCCTCTCTCCGCCGTAAGGGGCCACCGTCAGGTCGTGCAAACCGCTTATTTCGACCGTTTGTTGCAAAACGTATGTTCCGCCGCGCAAACGGATTTCGATGGTGTCGTGCGGATGTGCGGCCGTTTCGGTCAAAGCGCGTTCGATCGTACGGAACGGTTTGCGAAGCGTCCCGTCGTTCTCGTCCGCTCCGCGCGGCGAAACGAACCATGTCCGCCGCTCGGCTTGGGTTGTCGTTGCGATCAGACAAAACAGAATGACAAAAAATCGGAGTGCATACATAAAGTGAGAAATTTTTGATCGATTGGTCGGTCCGATATTCCGCGCCATCCGATGAAAAAGGCGCGGACGGGTCGGAAGAGGATTCTCGGTCCGGGGAAAGGAGAAAGCATAAAAGCGGTTCCTCGTTGCAAGAGAAACCGCTTTTTGCGATCCCGTCGAAAAGACGGCACTCGCAAAACAATATATATCCCCCCGCTCCTTGTGTCTCTATCGTTCCGAAGAAAAGGCGGGGAAACGTCCGCTGTGATTATTTCTTAGCGAAAAAATCCTTCACTTCCTCGTTCGGAACGATCTCGGTCTTGAACGTGTAAGCGCCGGTCTTTTCCGATTTCACCATTTTGATACATTTGGTCACGTTCTTGCCGTTCGCAGCGGTTTTGAGCGTAGCGACTACTTTCTTTGCCATGATGTGTAAAGATTACTTGATTTCGCGGTGAATGGTGACCCTTTTCAGTATGGGGTTGTATTTTTTGCGTTCCATCCGATCCGGGGTGTTCTTTTTGTTTTTGGTGGTGATGTAGCGCGACATGCCCGGCATCCCGCTTTCCTTGTGTTCGGTACACTCAAGGATCACCTGAACTCGGTTTCCTTTTTTAGCCATTTCGTTGTGGAGTCTTCAGACAGAGTGAATTAATAGATTTTAGGCAGCGCAGCCGCATTTTTCAGCGTGTTCGACAGCCCTTTCTTGTTGATGGTGCGCATCGCCGCAGCCGAGACCTTGAGCGTCACCCAGCGGTTTTCTTCCTCCAAGAAGAGACGCTTGCTCTTCAGGTTCGGGTTGAAGCGGCGTTTGCTCTTCTTGTTGGAGTGCGACACGTTGTTGCCGACCTGCGCGCTCTTCCCGGTGATTTGACAAACTTTCATTGCTTTTAATCGATTGTGTGAATAAAACAGAGTGCAAATTTCGCATTATTCTCCGAAATATCAAATTCCGCGAGCAGATAACTTCGGTATCGGCGCAATCCGGGTGTGGGGATCAGGCCCGAAACCGTCTTAGCGAGCGCTCTCCCTGCCTGTCGCAGCAGCTATCTGCGACAGGGTTTCGGCCAGCCCGGTATACCGCAGCGGCACCGTGCGCATGATCTCCGAGCCGTCGCAACGCCGGTGCGGCGCGAGCACCGCCGCCATGGCCGGGGCGAACGGCACCGCCAGCCTCAGCATCCAGCGCGGTATCCGGATACGGGGCTGCGGCAGCCCCAAAGTCCGGGCTATCTGGCCCAGAAAACGGCGGTAAGGCAGGTTCTCCGCCGAGAGGATATACCGTTTGCCCCACGCTTCCGGGGTCTCGGCCAGCAGGATCATGGCGCGTGCCGTATCTTCCGCCGATACGAACGCCATTTCGCCGTCGATCCAGAAACGATTCGCCCCTTTGCGCATGGCCTCGAACAGCCCGTTCAGCCAGAAATCCGACTCCGGCGACATGGCTCCGAGAATAACCGCCGGATTGACCACCGCCACCCGCAGCCCGTGCGCCGCAGCCCGCCACACCTCGTTTTCGGAGAGAAATTTGCTGCGGGCATAGGCCGATGCTCCCGCCAGATTTTCCATCACGGCATTCTCGTCGATGCACCCCGCCGGCCCCGGCGTGCTGCCCAGTGCCGCCACGGAACTGACGTGCACGAAAAGCGGCCCTTCGCCCGGCGAAGAGGCTTGTTCGAGCACCGCGGTGACCAGATTATGGGTGATCTCCACATTGCGGGTCACTAATTTTTCGCCTTCGCGCGCCTTGCCGACGGCCACCCGCGCGGCGCAGTTGAACACGATGTCCGGTTTTATCTCCCGTATCAGCCTGCGGCAGTCGTCGATATATTCCAGGGCGGCAGCCACGCGTCGGTAAGGCCGGTCGCCCAAGCCTCGCCGCTGCAGCAGCCAGTCGATTTTCGTCCACGACTGTTCCGAATGCGCCACGGCTGTGACGGCATATTCTTCCGCTCCGCCAGCCGGATTCCTGCCGAGCAGTTCGGCGACCAAGTGGGTGCCTACCAGACCCGAGGCTCCGGTAATCATGACCTTCTTCATGGTTTGTCCTGTTCTTAGTGTGCGGGCCCCGATCGGAACCCGCACGTCATATACCTGATGAACCGCGTTTTTTCCGCCGCGGAAAGCTGCGGGCCGCCCGCCGGCCCGATGACACGACCGTGCGCTCGAGCCATTGGTCGAACGGGTGCGCAATGCGCTTTATTATTATTGTCGGGTCAAATTTTATAATAACATCTGTAGGGGTCGGCTGCCAGCAGTCCTTTAGCCCGGAGTTGTCCCACGATGCTCGAAGCCTCCCAGAGCGGTACGTTCCACAGGTCGGCCAGGCTTTCGGTGTCGAGGCGTGCGCCGTCCGGAATGTCTTCGTATGCCTGCCTCAGCCGCGGGGCCAGTGTGGCCGTCTGCACCGGAACGGTTGCGGCTGCCCGTTTCCAGCCCAGAGCCTGCGCCACATCTTCTGCACTCTGATACATAATGGCTTTGTTGGTGCGGATCAACATATTGGTGCCTTCGCTCATCGGCTCGCCGATGTCGCCCGGCAAGGCGAACAGTTCTTTTCCGTAGCTCACGGCAATATCTGCCGTGACTAACGAACCGCCTTTGATCGCCGATTCCACGACGAGGGTGGCTTCGCTCAGCCCGGCCACCAGCCGGTTCCGGCTCAGAAAGTTGCCGCGGTCGATCACCGTGCCGGGCGGCATGTCCGACACGATGGCTCCGCCGGCGTCGAGAATCTGCCGGGCAAGGTAGTAATGGCTCCGAGGTACGATGTCGTCCACCCATCCGGCCATGATGGCCACGGTTTTGAGGCGGTATCGCAGAGCGGCAGCGTGTGCGGCCTTGTCGATGCCGAAGGCCAGTCCGCTCACGATCACGGTATCGGGATAGAGCAGCCCGATGTCCCGGACTATGCGTCCTGCGGCGGCGATTCCGCCCGGTGTGGCATTCCGGGTGCCGACCACGGAGAGCCATTTGCCGCTGTTGAAGTCGATGTTTCCGCGCACGTACAACACGCACGGGGCATCGGAACATTCGGCAAAAGCGCGCGGAAAGTCGGGCATGCCGAGGGTAAGCACTCTCACGCCTGTGCGTTCGCAGAGGTCGATGATGCTCATAGCGCGGGGAATGCTTTGGCCCGAGGCGATCTCCTGTGCGATATGCAGCGAGGCTCCGGTTTCCATCAATTGCTCGACACGGGCTGTCATGACGGCTTCGGCGCTGCCGAATTCGGCCAGCAGGCGCCGCATGTTTTTACTGCCTACCCGGGGCACGAGCGACAGGGCGATGCTGTATTTCATATCTGTAAAGATAATTGTTTTTCCCTTTGCTTGGTTGTGAGTTGAGGGTTTGGCTTCGTGCTGCGGTTTTGTCTTTTTTGTGCTTAGGGTGTCGCGAAGCGCAGAGGCCGGCGAGCCGAAGGATCGCAATAACTAATAACATACGGTTTATTACAAAGATCTCCCGATGTCAGTCCGGAGGTGCCGCTCGGCACCCGAACCGCAGCCGTTGCTGTTTTATTGGCCGCCTTTACCCCAAAGCCCTCGATGGCTCCGGGGCGTACTCGTGTTTTGGAACCGTCTTTGTCTCGAGCGTCGGTGAAAATCCGGTTCGCAGCACCGGGCGGGCCGCAGCCTCGCCCCGCGGAGGCCCGCAACTTTTTAATCGCTTGCGCGAGAGTTGCGTTCCCCGCAGGCTGCGACCGAAAAGATTAAAATGCTCTTACCACTACTACCGGGGGCAAAGAAAAATGAGGTGTACGCGAAAGCCCTTCCGGAAGCGTCGTGTTTTGCCTTGAGGGGGCCGCGCAGGACGCGCGGACACCCGACAAGGCGAAACCGATTCCCGGTGACTTCTTTGCTTTCTTTGACCTGCGGTCTTCCTCGCGCTACCTCGGCATAGCCCGCAAGCGGCCTCTGCTCTCGGTACGCTGCTCGGTTCTTGGTCACCCAAGAAAGAAAGTGCCCC
>NZ_CANQYJ010000106.1 GCF_947628055.1 uncultured Rikenella sp. | reverse complement strand
GCTCGAATGGCCGAGGCGCCAGGAGGAAGGCACAGCCAAACTTTTTGAAATGCTAACGCATCTCTTGAGCCTGCCGGATACCCTTGTCTTCGATCCTCTTGGGCCGGAAGCAATAGACCGCTCTTAATATTGCGGTTCTTTAGAACCGCCGACCTCTGCGCCCAGCGGCGAAGCCGCTCGGGGGTGGGCGCGAGGTCGAACTGAGGTGCAATAGAGCGGTCTATTGCTCCGGCCCAAAGAAAACGCAATGCAAGAGGACTGCGGAGCCTAAGCAGTCGGGTAATTACAGCCCGGAAAGCCCCTATGGGGCCTTTCTTTTCAAAGAAAGAACGGTTCCATCCGGTACAGTGCTAAATAAACCTACATTAAAGTATATATAATCGCGAAACATTAAAACGGAGGCTCGCCATCGAAACCTTCCCCAGCTGCACTCGAAAAAGGATCGACCACAGTATCTCCCGCTCCTCCCGGCACCGTCACCACCCGGCCCGAAGCGTCGAAATCGCTGTCGAAACCGCTCGACACAATCGTACTGTATCCCCCCGCATCCCCCGCCGCGATGCCGCCGAACCCCGTGTCATCCCAGTCCACGAACTTCGCCTGCTCGCTCCGGAACCGCAGCTTGATCGTGTCCACCGCCCCGTTCCGGTGCTTGGCCACGATGATCTCCGCCAGCCCCTGCGTCGGATTCCCATCCTCGTCCATCGTCATCCCGTAGTACTCCGGCCGGTGGATGAACGCCACAATGTCCGCATCCTGCTCGATCGCCCCCGACTCGCGCAAGTCCGAAAGCTGCGGCCGCTTGGTACCCCCGCGCGACTCGACAGTACGGTTCAGCTGCGAAAGCGCCAGAATCGGCACATCCAACTCCTTCGCAATCGCCTTGAGCGTCCGCGAAATCATCGCCACCTCCTGCTCCCGGTTCCCCCGCAGATCCGTCGTACCCACCGTCATCAACTGCAGGTAGTCGATAATCACCAGCTCGATGTTGTGCTGTGCCTTGAGCCGCCGCACCTTCGACCGAAACTCGTAGATCGATAGCGCCGGCGTGTCGTCGATAAACATCTGCGCTGCCGCCAGCGGCTTGATCGACGTTTCGAGATGTTTCCACTCGTCCGGCGACAGGCGTCCGTTCTTGATGTTGTGCGAATCCAGCCCCGACTCCCCGATGATCAGACGCGTCATAAGCTGCACGGAACTCATTTCGAGCGAAAAGACCGCTACCGCCTTTTGATAATCCACCGAGATGTTGCGCGCCATGGTCAGCACGAACGCCGTTTTCCCCATCGCCGGCCGCGCCGCGATAATCACCAAGTCCGACGGCTGCCACCCCAACGTCAGCCGATCCAGATCGGCGAAACCGCTCGGAATGCCGCTCAATCCGTCCGGTTTCTGCGCCGCCTCCTCGATCTTCTGAATCGCCTTGCTCACGATGTCCCGCGCACTCTGCACATCGCGCCGGATATTCCCCTCGGCGATCACGAAAATCGCCTGCTCCGCCTGATTGATCAACTCCTCGACGTCGATCGAATCATCGAACGACTGTTTCTGTATCTCGGTCGAAGCCGAGATCAGCTGCCGCTGCACATACTTCTGCGCCACGATCTTGGCATGGAACTCCAAATGCGCCGCCGACCCCACTTTCTGCGTCAGTTCCGCCAGATAAGCCGGCCCCCCGACCATCGCCAGCTGCCCCTTTTTCTGGAGCTGCTGCCCGACGGTATAGAGGTCGATCGGCTCGATCCGCGCCGAGAGGTCCAGAATCGCCTGATAAATAATCTGGTGCGCCTCGCGGTAGAACGACTCCGGCACTAAAATCTCCTGTATCCCCAGAATCGCATGTTTTTCGAGCATCAACGCCCCGAGCACCGCCTCCTCCAATTCGACCGCCTGCGGCGGCGCAACTCCCATCTGCTGGCTCACCGCCGTAATCGACTCCGTGGTTTTGCGTCGCGAAGCTATCTGCCGCGCTTCCGCGTTTTGTTTGTATTCTGCCATGGTCTTTCGTATCTTCTTTTAAGGGCACTCGTCGCCGAAACACTTCTGCCCCTGCCGCCGTCAGGACGTTTGTACCAGAAAAAGTGCGCCTTCTGCCGCTCCTTCTCTTCCCTCGTGCGCGCCACATACAACTTTTCCCCCGTATAAGGATTCCTCCCCGTGTAGAACATCACCGAGCTCAAAGTCATCGGCGTTGGCGTCAAGTCCTGCACTTGTTCAAGCCGGAAATCGAGCCGACGGGTAATCTCCGCCAGCTCCCGCATATCGTTCTCCGTACATCCCGGATGGCTCGATATGAAGTAAGGGATCAACTGGTAAGGCAGCCCCTCCCGCCCGCAAATCGCCCGGAACCGCGCATTCAACTCCTCGAACAGCCGGAACGACGGCTTCCGCATCAAGTTCAACACCTTGTCCGACGTGTGTTCCGGCGCCACCTTGAGCCGTCCGCTCGTATGGTATTTCAACACCTCGTCCAAGTAAGGCGACCCGTCGAACAGGTCGTACCTGATTCCGCTTCCGATATAGGCGTGCTTCACCCCCTTGACCTGTCGGATCTTCCGGTAGAGTTCCAACAGCGGCCGGTGGTCGTTGTCCAAATTGGGACAGACCTTCGGAAAAAGACAGGAAGGCCGCATACACCGTCCGCACAACTCGCGATTGCGCCCTCCCATGCGGTACATATTGGCCGACGGCCCCCCGATGTCGGAAAGATTCCCCCGGAAATCGTCCATCTGCGTCACCCGTTCCACCTCGCGCAGGATCGACCCCTCGCTTCGAGACGAGATGAACTTGCCCTGATGCGCCGAGATCGTGCAAAAGCTGCACCCCCCGAAACAGCCCCGGTGGAGGTTCACCGAATGCTTGATCATCTCATACGCCGCAATCGCCCCCTTGCCTTTGTACCTCGGATGCGGCAGCCGCGTATAAGGCAGGTCGAAGCTGTGGTCGATCTCCGCCTCCGTCAGGTACGGATAGGGCGGATTGACCACCACATACCGGTCCCCGACCCGTTCCGCCAAAATGCCCGCCTGCACCTTGTTCGACTCCGTTTCGATCCGGACGAAATTCTCACCGAATTTCTCCGGCGACTGTACGCACTCCTCATACGAATGGAGCAGAAAAGCCCCCTCCGGCACCGAATCCGCGAGATAAACCACCTGCGGCAGCCGAACTAACCGTTTGAGGTTGAATCCGTTGTGCAGCCGCCGGGCCACTTCGACCGTCACACGATCCCCCATGCCGTAAGTCAGCAAATCCGCCCCGCTCTCCACCAGAAACGACGGCCTCAGCCGGTCTTCCCAATAGTCGTAATGGGTCAATCGCCGGAGCGACGCCTCGATCCCCCCGATAACGACCGGCACGTCCGGATAGAGCCGTTTCAAGATCCGGGTATAGACCAGGGTAGGGTAGTCCGGCCGCTGTCCCGCCCGACCGCCCGGCGTGTAGGCATCGTCCGACCGTCGCCGGCGCGTGGCGGTGTAGTGGTTCACCATCGAATCCATCGCTCCGGCCGAGACGCCGAAAAAGAGCCTCGGCTTCCCCAACTTCCTGAAATCCCGCAGGTCGTCCCTCCAGTTCGGCTGCGGCACGATCGCCACCCGATACCCCTCGGCCTCCAAAATCCGCCCGATCACCGCCGCACCGAACGACGGATGATCGACATAGGCGTCGCCGGTGAAGAGAATCACATCCAATTCCTCCCACCCGCGCGCCGCCACCTCCTTGACCGAAGTGGGCAGAAAATCGTTCGGTGAAACCATCGTCTTTTAAGCGGAATAAAGTCCGTTTTTCTGAAAGGCATAATCGGCCTCGATCCGCTCCGGCGCATCGGCCTCCAACAACAGCAGCAGTTCGCGCGAAAACTCTAAGTATCCCGTCCCGTTCGCCGTGACGATCCCCCCGTCGGCCACCGCCTGCCGCTCGACATACCCCGCCTCGTTCGTATACCGATCCCCGCCCCACAGTTTCAACTGTTCCAACGTATTGCCCGTATGCCGCACGTCGTTCAGAAAGCCGTGCGCCGCCAGAAACGAAGCTCCGTTACAAATCCCGCCGACGATCCGCCCGTTGTCGCGGGCATGTTGCACCGGGCCGACAACCCCCGCCGCCGCAGCCGACTGCCAGCCGGTTCCGCCGATCAACACCAACGCGGCATACTCGTCCGGCAGGGTCTGAAAATCGTAGTCCGGCAACGTACGAAAACCGCCTAACGAACAGACAGGCTCCCGGGTCGCCCCCACCACCCGAGGCACATACCGTCCCCCCGTCCGCAAACCCGCAGCCAAAAACGCGCTCTCCCAGTCGGCGTATTCATTCAGGAGAACCAACAATACCTCTTCCTGTTTCATGATTTTATGTCGCTCTATATCACAATGTCAGTTTCGCGCCGCCTCGGCGCCAAAGGAGCCCGGCGCTGAACCGAATGGAATTTATCAAATAAAATTAGTCTGCGCCGAAATTTTCCCGCTCCGGCAGCAGCAACGACGAATCCCCGTAGCTCAAGAACCGGAACCCGTGTTCGAGAGCATAGGCGTAAATCTCCCGCCACCGATCCCCGACCAGCGCCGAGATCAGCAACAGCAGCGTACTCTGCGGCTGGTGGAAATTGGTGATCAATCCCCTCACCGTCCGCCACCGGTAGCCCGGCACGATCATAATTTCGGTCGAAGCCTGCAACCGCTCCAGCCCCTCACTCCGCATCCAACCGGCCAACGCCCGGAGCGGTTCCGGCGCATTCGCCGCTGTCGCCCCGTTGGAGTATGCCTCCCACTGTCCCACCGCCCGCTCCGGTTCCGCCGCACCGGTCGATAAGACCCGCTCGCCCAGTACCGCCAGCGATTCCAGCGTCCGCACCGAAGTCGTCCCCACCGCCACAATCCCATTCCTTTGAACCGCCGACGCCAGCCGGTCGAGCGTTATTAAGTCCACCTGAAAAAACTCGGTGTGCATCCGGTGTTCCCGTGCATCCGCCGTCTTGACCGGCAGGAAAGTCCCCGCCCCCACGTGCAGTGTCACCTCGGCTGTCTCAAAACCGTGCGAAGGCAGCGACGCGATGATCTCCGGCGTGAAATGCAGCCCCGCCGTCGGCGCCGCCACCGAACCTTCCCACCGCGAATAGACCGTCTGATACCGCACCGTGTCGATCTCCTCGCTCTCGCGACGCAGATAGGGCGGAATCGGCGTCCGCCCCAGCAATTCCAACAGCTGCCCGAAAGTATGTCCCGACGTCCAAACGAACCGCACGGTATCCTCTCCACCCGGCAGACGTTCGGCCGACAGCGTCCCCCCTGCGTATTCGATCGTCAAAGCCCCCTCTTTCCACTTCTTCGAGTTCCCCACGATGCAATGCCACACACAGGTGTCCGTCGCCGCAAAAGCCCGTTCGTAATCCGCCGGCGTATGCGGTTCGAGGCAGAATATCTCGATCCGCGCCCCCGTCGCCTTGTGGAACAGCAACCGCGCCCGAATGACCCGGGTGTTGTTGAACACGACGGTCGCCCCCGCCGGCAAGTATTCCGCCACATCCCGAAACACTCCCTCGCCGATCTGTCCCCCGCGGTAAAGCAGCAACTTGGAGGCCGCCCGATCCGCCAGCGGAAACCGCGCGATGCGCTCGTCAGGCAGCGGGTAGTCGAATTCCGAAATAGCTATTGCCTTCTCCATCAAAACCGTTAAATTTGCACAAATTTAGCGATAATATGATTAAAGCAGGCAGCCGGGTCAAATTCATTTCGGATACGGGGGTGGGCATCGTGCGCTCGATCAAAGGCAACATGGCTTACGTCGAAGTGGAGGACGGTTTTGAAATTCCGGCCTTGATCAGCGATATTGTCGAAGTGGAGATCGAGGAGGAGAATGCGGCGATCGTCAAGATCGGGCCGAGCGATCCGAAACCTTCGACCTCTCATGCGGCGGGAACAAACGATGCTTCGACAAAAAAACAACGGGCGACGGTGAGGGGACTGAATAATTACGGACGGGTGTCGCTGGCGGACGATTACGAGGACGACGAACCGATCGACCTGTCGAAGTTCCGGAAATCGTTCACGGCGGCGGTGGCGGAAACGGAGGTGGATCGCACGCCGGCGGTGCCGGAGAAGGCGCCGTGGGAGGTGACGGACTATTTGGTCAAGCTGCTGTTCGTGCCGGTGGCCGACACGGACAAGGCGGCGGAAAACGCGGATTTGGAGGCGTGGTTGGTCAACGACAGCAGCTATACGCTATTCTATAACATCGCACGGCGGGAGCAACGCGGAGGGGGTCTTTGCGTACGGACGATCGACAGCGGAACGATAGAGGCGGATTCCAAACAAAAAATCAAACTGTATCGGCGGGCGGAACTGGCGGAAATTTCGACGCTGCATATCAGTCTGCTGCCTTACAAACCGACGGCATTCGTGCCGCGGGCGGTGGAGGCGTTCGATCTGGAACTCCACCCGCTGCGATTCGTGCGGGCTTCGTCGTTCGTCGAGAATGATTATTTCGAGACTCCGGCGGTAGAATTTATTTTGGCCTCGTCGGACGAGTTGGCGGATACCTCGGCGCCGGTCATTCCGGCCTCTGCACCTAAGCCGAAGGCCAATCCGGCTCAACAAAAGCAATCGACAAAAGACGAAGAGGTGGTGGACTTGCATGCGGAAGCGATTCTCGATTCGACGGCGGGGATGGCGGCGGGTGAAATTTTGCAGGCGCAGCTGGCGCGGTTTACGGTGGCTTTGGACGGTGCGGTCAAAGGCGGGGTTTCATCGCCGAAACGCATGGTCTTTATCCACGGGGTGGGAAAGGGTAAGCTGCGGTACGAGATCGAAAAGGAGCTCAAACGCAGTTATCCGAAACTCAGATACCAGGATGCTTCGTTTGCGGAGTACGGCTATGGGGCGCTTATAGTTTTTCTGAAATAATCTCTTTCATGACATGGAATATCAAGCCGATAAGACTTTGATCGCCGCTTGCGGGCTATGCCTTCGGTACGCTGCTCGGTTCTTGGTCACCCAAGAAAGAAAGTGTGCCCCCGCGGCATGAGCGGTGAAGCGAAAACAAAACCCCGCTCGGCAGGAGAACAACCATTTAAACGTACGTTTTATTGTGCGCGTGTTCAGTATAGAACTGTTCTCTTTGTGAACAAAGAGAACCAGAAAAACTTTTTGAGATGCTTACGCATCTCTTGAGCCTGCCGGGTCTTGTCTTCGATCCTCTTGTGCCGGGAGCAATAGACCACTCTATTGCACCTCAGTTCGACCTCGCGCCCACCCCCCGAGCGGCTTCGCCGCTGGGTGCAGAGGTCGGCGGTTCTAAAGAACCGCAATATTAAGAGCGGTCTATTGCTCCGGCACAAAGAAACTCAATGCAAGAGGACTGCGGAGCCTGAAGAGTAGCGCAGCTATCTGAAAGTTTCTTTGGTTCTTTCTTCTCAAAGAAAGAACGGTTCCATCCGGCACAATGCAATATAAACCTACAATAAAAAAATAACAGCAAGGGGGCTCTGCCGCTGCTTCCGGCGCCGTTCGCGGCGAACCGGGAGGGGAGGAAAGTCCGGGCAACACAGGGCGCCGCACTGGTGAAACTGCCAGACGGACGCAAGTTCGTGTATCCGTAACAGAAAACGACCGCCGTCCGTTTCATGTCAAGCGAGACGGTAAGGATGAAAAGGTGGGGTAAGAGCCCACCGGCGCCGGTGGCGACACCGGCGGCCGTACGGACTGCGGGTTGCAAGACCATGTACACCGACGCCGACCTGTGCGGAAAACCGTTTTTTCCGGTACAGGTCTGAAGGGCGGCCCGTCCAAGTCGGGGGGTAGGTTGCTGACGATCCGGCGGGCGACCGCCGGGCTGGATAAATGGCAGAGGCTTTTCGATCCGGGTAAACGCACTCGTGCAGTGCCGCCGGGAAAAGTACAGAACCCGGCTTACACTCCTTGCTTTTTTAAGGCGAAACTGACTTACATCAAGCAGATTCGCCTTTTTTCTTTAAATTCCTGCCTTAATTACGCGGTTATCCATTGTACCCGCATTCTTCGGGGCATTTTTTCGGTTCAGGTCGGTGTCGACTTTTATGGGAACAGCCTCTACCTAAAAGATCGGCGACCTATTTTTCTTGGGGATGAATATAACTCACCAATTTATTTCGTAATCAAAACCCGATTTGGAGATGAGATAAACCCCTCTTTAGGACATACATAAAAGCGTTAGCTTTTACTTTTGCTTTCCGAAAACTTCGACACTTTTCAAAAGCAACCAAGAGTAAAGCGGTAACGCTCACGTGGCGACACGTGGGCTTTACTTATTTGGTTGCATAGGTAGTCGAAGACCTCGGAAAGCAGATAAGATTCAAAGCCCACGCTT
>NZ_CANQYJ010000105.1 GCF_947628055.1 uncultured Rikenella sp. | reverse complement strand
AATTTACTAAAAATCTGCATATTGCGCAACTTTTTCATTTATATATCCTTAAAATTCTAATTCAACCAACGAGTAGATAAAGACTAATATATAAATTGATTATCAGATTAGTATATAATCATTCTCGGTTCAAGTGTGGAGTCGTTAGTTTATCCGGAAGAGGGTTCTGACAAAACCCGAGCGCAAATAAACAATACCCCACACCTGCATATAGTATACACTCAGAACGAGGCATACACATACAAGTGACGAGTGTTATTGCTATCCTTGCGCTTTTTTGAATTGTCAGATTCTCTTCCAAGGATAAAAGCTAAACACTTTCATCGAAATATGTCTGCCGGGGTCTCCGAAAAGGCTCCCGACAGGGCAAAGATAAAAAATGTTTTGCTCCGAAACACTCCTTTGGGGTATTGCACCGGCAAATTTCGGCGAAACTTTCCGAAAATCCGCTATTGTGCCGGAACTATCTTCGGCGTATGTTTATTCTGAACCGGAGCTTCGGGGAGAATTGGATTGGGGTAGAGGCACTCCAACCGAGAGTTTGGCCGGTTAAATGCCAGCAGGCTGCCGCGAAGCCATCTTCGTCCTGCGCGTCGGGAAAATCCGGTTCGCAGAACCGGGAGGCCCGCACCTCGGCGGTGCTCGTTGCGCTTTCTCCCGGGCGTCCGACCCGGTGCCACTCGGCACTCGATCCGGAAAGTTCGCTACACTCGATGCAGCCCGCGCCGGCACCGGCCGTTCTACTGTACTTGAACTATACTCTTTCCGCGCGCTGCGAAAATCTGCTTTCGGGTGCAGACCCGCACCTGACAACCATGTAAAAATTTCGCAACCCGACGATTTATCGCTATTTTTGTTTCCGATTTCATAGAAGAAGATACGGAAAACATGACGATGGAACCGATCATCGAGCCCGTCGCGCGCGAGCTGCTCGAAGCCGAGCTGACCCCGGAGCGCATCTGGCGCAAAACCAACAAAGGCAGCAATATTCTTTATACCCTCACCGCAGCGGAATGTCCGAACGTGATGCGGGAGATCGGGCGGCTGCGCGAAGTCTCGTTCCGCGACGGGGGCGGAGGTACGGGGAAAAGCATTGACATCGACGAACTCGACACCGTTCCGGGCGGATATACCCAGCTGATCGTTTGGGATCCGGCGGCGCGGGAGATCATGGGCGGATACCGCTATATTATTCCGCGTTCTTCGCATCCGAAATATTTATCCACGGAGCATTATTTCGAGTTCAGCGACACGTTCCGCGAAAAGTACCTGCCTTACGTGCTGGAATTGGGGCGTTCGTTCGTGCAGCCGAAGTACCAGTCGCGCAACAACCCGAAAAGCCTTTTCGCGCTGGATAACCTGTGGGATGGCCTGGGGGCGATCGTGGTGCGCAATCCGGATGTGAAGTACTGTTTCGGCAAAGTCACCATGTACGGGGATTACAACCGCGAGGCGCGGAACATGCTGCTCTATTTCCTGAAAAAACATTTTCCGGATCGCGAGAATCTGATCCGGTCGCGCTATCCGGTCGAGTTAGATATCGACGATGCGAAAATGAAGGCTGTTTTCTCGGGCAAAGATTACGCTGGGGACTACAAAATCCTGTCGCGCAAGATTCGCGAGATCAACGAGACTATTCCGCCGCTGATCAATGCGTACATGAGCCTCTCGCCGACGATGAAGGTGTTCGACACGGCGCTGAATCCCGATTTCGGGAATGTCGAGGAAACGGGTATTCTGATCACTCTCAGTGAGTTGTATGTTCAAAAGGTGGAGCGCCATCTTTCCAATATCGAGTAGCGGATTGTGCATGGGGCCTGCCGCGCCCAATGCAAAAAACCGTAGGTTTATTTAGCCCTGTGCCGGATGGTACTGTTCTTTCTTTGAAAAGAAAGAACCAAAGAAACTTTCCGATAGCTGCGCTACTCCTTAGGCTCCGCAGTCCTCTTGCATTGAGTTTGGTTCGGGGCGCGGAAATCGGGCCGATAAGGGCTAAACCTCATGAGGTCGGCCCGATTCCCCGCACCCCGACAAATCAAAGACAAAGGTATCCGGCAGGCTCAAGAGATGCGCAAGCATCTCAAAAAGTTTTTTCGGTTCCTTTTGTGAACAAAAGGAACAGTTCTATGCGGGTACGTACTAATAAAACCTACCTTTGCGGGTGGATATGTATCAGGCAACCATCACCAACGACGAAATCAACCAGATGCCCGTGGGCCATTTCCCCGGACACATACTCGTGGTAGACAGCGAAGAGACCATGCGCGAAGCCGAAACACTGCTGCAGGGAGAGACCCTTCTCGGCTACGACACCGAGACCCGTCCCTCATTCCAGAAAGGGATGAAATACGGGATGGCACTCGTGCAGATATCCACCGCCGACACCGCCCTGCTCTTCCGCATCAAAATGGCACCGCTTTCCGAGAACATACGGGCCATGCTTTCGTCCCCGGAAATCATCAAAGTCGGCGCAGCGATCCGCGACGACCTCCGCGGAATGCGGCAAGCGACCGAATTCCGCCCCGCAGGATTCGTCGATCTCCAGTCCGTCGTCAAACGCTGGGGGATCGAAGAACTGAGCGTCAAGAAGATGGCCGCCATCGTGCTCGGGATCAAAGTTTCCAAAGCCCAGCGGCTCACCAACTGGGAAGCCGTGCGGCTCACCGAGCCCCAGCAAGACTATGCAGCGATGGACGCCTGGGTCTGCCGCGAGATCTACCTGCGCCTCAGAGCCGACAACGCAGCCCTGATGGACGAAGCCGAAAAAATGTCGCTGCAACAGCAGCCCGAAGGCGAAATGCCCCCGAAACATAAGACACGGAACCGTCGGCGGACGGGACGCAGCAGCGGCATGCGGCATCATCGTCGCAGCATGCCCGCAGCCGAACCCAGCGCTGCGGCAAAAGTCGTGTCGAACTCCGATTCCGAACAGATACATGATAAGACTGACACTCCGACGCGGTAAGGAAGAATCCCTGCTGCGCCGCCATCCCTGGATATTCTCCGGCGCCATATACGGCACCGACGGCACCCCGGAAGAAGGGGATGTAGTCGACGTCCATACCGCCGAAGGCCGCTTTATTGCCCGCGGACATTGCGGAATCGGCTCGATCGCCGTGCGAGTGCTTACATTCGACGAAAACGAGCCGATCGACCGGACATTCTGGCGGCGGCGCATTGCCGAGGCCTATGCTGTGCGGCAAGCGCTGGGGCTGACCGACTCCGAAGACACCACCTGCTACCGGCTGGTGCACGGCGAAGGAGACAACCTGCCGGGATTAGTGATCGACATCTACGGCACCACGGCAGTCATGCAGGCACACTCGGTAGGGATGTATCTCGTGCGGAACGAGATCGCAGAAGCATTGAAAACAGTGTATGGGCCGGAAAAACTGACGGCAGTTTATGACAAAAGCGAGGGAACGATACCGCCGAAAAGCGGGATCGAAACCCACGACGGATACTTATGGCAATCGCATCCATCGAATGACAGCCCTATCGTCAAGGAAAACGGGAACCGATTCCGGGCCGACTGGGAAGAGGGACAGAAGACCGGATTCTTCATCGACCAGCGCGAGAACCGGGCTTTGGTCGCCCGTTATGCACGGGAGCGGCGGGTGCTGAACACCTTTTGCTACACGGGCGGATTCTCGGTTTATGCTTTGCAGGGCGGAGCCGTTTCGGTGGATTCCGTGGACAGCTCGGAAAAGGCAGTGCGGCTGTGCTCCGAAAATATCGCGCTGGCGAACCCGACAGTTCCGCACCGGGAAATCGTGGCGGACGCCTTGGAATTTGTGCGGGAGATGCCCTCCGAGGCTTACGATCTGGTGATCCTCGACCCCCCGGCGTTCGCCAAACACCGCAAAGTATTGGGGAATGCCTTGCAGGGATACAGACGGCTCAATGCAGCGGCGATCGCGAAGATGCCGGCGGGAGGCATTCTGTTCACGTTCAGCTGTTCGCAGGCGGTATCGCGCGAACAGTTCCGCACAGCGGTGTTCAGTGCGGCGGCGACGGCGGGGCGAAGGGTACGGATTTTGCACCAGCTGACCCAGCCGGCCGACCACCCGGTGAATATCTACCACCCGGAGGGAGAGTACCTGAAAGGACTGGTGCTCTACATCGAATAACGGAATACAATATAATCTTGCTATATTACAACACCACCTTGCAATATAGCAAGGTAACATTGTAAAGATACAGTATTTTATTGTACCGATACGAATTGGGCTATTGCCGACGTTTTAAACGAAATCACAGCCGAACGATATGAAAATCCGGATTGGAACCCTGCTCTCCCTGCTCGTCCTGCAGCTGTCACCCCTCGTTTCGGGGGCGGTGCAGCGGATACGCGCCAGGCCGGTGCTCAAGGCCGACAAGGAGTACAACGCCATACTGCTCCATGTGGCGCAATATTTCGTGCTGACCATTCCGGAGGGAAAGACGGTGGACGACATCGCTTATGCAATCCGCTGCACGTTCGTCATCGCTCCGGACGGGGCTTTGCGCCAGTTGGAGATCGAGAACGATACGGACACGTGGACGGGGCTTTTTGAAGGCGCCGCGGCTTTGCGGACGGAAACCTGGCTGCGCAATGCCATTCTGAACGGGATGAATGCGATTCCGCCGTTCGACATGAGCCGGATACGAGCATCCAAGTCGGGCAAAAAACGGACGGTGGTATTCTCGTTCGGCCAGCAGGCGGGACAGGCGACCCATATTCCGTCCATGGGGTTCAATCCCAATATCGTGGATGCCAACCTGAACCAGTCGTTGCAGGAACAGTTGCAGGCGGCGCGCGAAGGCAAGCCGCTCGACGAGACGCCTCGGCTCGGGATGACGCGTCAGGAGGCCGAACGGCGT
The DNA here is from genome assembly GCF_947628055.1 of uncultured Rikenella sp. GTDB lineage: Bacteria > Bacteroidota > Bacteroidia > Bacteroidales > Rikenellaceae > Rikenella. Next base: position 3,616 of record NZ_CANQYJ010000105.1, on the reverse strand, counting down.
TACATGAACGGAAATAAAGCGTGGGCCGGGTTTATGGACGACAACATCAAGTCCACGATGAGGCCGAAATACGACCCTCATCGGACAGGGCAGCCGCCGGTGATCAAGACTCAGCCCAAACTGCCGACCCCGAACGATTCGATTCCGAAAATCGACATTGCGATCTCGCTGCAATAACCGCATATTCAAAACGCAACGTTTTTGACTTCCAACACATGATGTCCGCCGTCGTTGAGACCTATCCGTGGGGCGATTCTCGCCGGTTCAACAGCTACTCGGCCTACTTCCGCCGTCTGTTCGGCAGCCGGGTGCAGAAAGTGACGATCGATGCGGGGTTTACCTGCCCGAATCGCGACGGCTCGATCTCGTCGGGAGGGTGCACTTTCTGCAACAACGACGCCTTCAGCCCTTCTTACAGCCATAAGGGGTACCCGATCGCACGCCAGATCGAGGAGGGAATCCTTTTTCACCGCAACCGCTATCGAAAGGCGCAGAAATACCTCGCTTATTTCCAGAGCTATTCCAACACCTACAAGCCGCTGGCCGAACTGCGCGAGATATACGGTCAGGCGATCACCCATCCGGACGTGGCGGGGATCGTGGTGGGGACGCGCCCCGACTGCGTGGACGAAGCCAAACTCGACTATTTCGCAGGACTGGCGGCGCAGGGATATTATGTGATCTTGGAATACGGCATCGAATCGGTTTACGACGAAACGCTCCGGCGCGTGAACCGGGGACATGATTTCGCTGCGGCGGTGCGGGCGGTGGAAATGACCAAGGCCCGGGGGATTCATTGCGGAGCCCATTTCATTCTCGGGCTGCCGGACGAAACGGACGAGATGCTCGTGGCGCAGGCCGGAGCGATCAACGCTTTGCCGTTAGATACAGTCAAGTTCCACCAATTGCAAATCTTCAAAGACACCTTGATGGCTCGGGACTATGCCGCGCATCCGGACGCCTACCGTTTCCGGACGCTGCCGGAGTATATCGACCTTTTCATCGACCTGCTGGAACGGCTGCGGCCGGACTTGGTGATCGAACGTTTTGCGGGCGAAGCGCCGCCGCGCTATCACCTCAATCCTTCGCCGTGGGGATCGGTGCGCAACGAACGGCTGCTCCAGCTGCTGGAAAAGCGCCTCGAGGAGCGCGGAACGTGGCAGGGAAAACTCTTTTTAACGGACCGGACTTAGCCCCAAAGCGAAAAAACGTATATTTGCCGTATGAAAAAATTCCTCGCCGCCTTATTCCTGCTGCTGTCCGTGTGTCTGCACGGCGGAGGCGAGGTGTTTGCCCAGCTCAACAAGCCCTACTTCTTTTACAAGGGCCGCGAACTGATCGTCGCGGGGGATTACCGCGAAGCGATCGAGATGCTCAACCTGCTTCTTCGGACGGAGACCAAGGAGTACGAAGGCTATTTCCTGCGCGGGGTGGCCAAGTACAACCTGGACGACCTGCCGGGTGCCGAAGCGGATTTCACCAGCGCCATCGCCGTCAATCCGGTCTATACGATGGCTTATCAGTATCGGGCCATCACGCGCTCGCGGATGGGGAACTACAACGATGCGCTCAGGGATTACCAGTATGCCGTGGAGCTGCGGCCGAACATGCCGGCAATGTATTACAGCCGGGGAGTGACTTATTTCCTGAGCCAGCAGTTCGAGAAAGCGGTGGCGGACTTTTCGCGCTACCTGCGCTCCACACCGTCCGATGTCAACGCTTTGACGAACCGGGGGACGTGTTATCTCTATCTGAAAGACACCGTGCAGGCTTATGCCGATTTCAACCGGGCCGTGGAGATCAATCCTTACGAGGCGGACGGCTACGTGCGGCGGGGGCTGCTCGAAGTGGCGCAGAACCGGAACGAAGAGGGGATCCGCGACCTGACGAAGGCCCTGAGCATCGACAGCACGCAGTCGGTGGCATACTTTTACCGGGCGTATGCCTATGTCAACGAGTCGCAGCCGATGCGGGCGCTGGCGGATTTCGACCGGGCCATTTGCTACGACTCCACGAATTCGGTGACCTATTTCAACCGGGCGATCCTGCGCAGCCAGATCGGGGACTACAACCGGGCGATCGAGGATTACGACCGGGTGGCGATGTACAATCCGGGGAACGTGCTGGTATTCTACAACCGGGCGTCGGTCAAGATACAGGTGGGAGATTATCGGGGGGCGATCGAGGATTACACGCGGGCGATCGAGCTTTACCCGGACTTTGCGAATGCTTATCTGTTCCGTTCGCAGCTCAAGGCGGCGCTGCGGGATTTCCGGGGGGCGGAGGCGGACAGGCGCATCGCGGAAACAAAAATCGAGGAGTATCGCCGGAAATTGAGCGACAGCACGTTCACTTCTTTTGCGGACACCAGCCGCCAGTTCGACAAGCTGCTCTCGTTCGACGCGGATTTCGGCAATAACGAGCTGCGCTCGATGCGGGGAGATGTGCGGCGGGAGGTGCGGCTGATGCCGGTGCTCCGGGTTTCGTTCATGGCGAAGGATACGGCTCGGGTTTACAATCCGCGGGAGTATCGCAATGCGCGGTTGGACGGCTATCTGGCGGAGCTGGCGGCGACCGGTACGGGGAAATCTGCGGACGGGGCGGGGTTCCGTTTCGAGATGACGGGGATTCCGGCCTTGAACGAATTGCCGGAGGACAGCGTCGCTGCGTGGGATGCGGCGAACGGGATGCCGGTGTCGTGGGAGGACAATTTTCTGAAGGGGGTTACCCAAACGTTGCTGAGGCAGTATGCTTCGGGGCTGAGTTATTACCGCCGGGCGGGGCGGGTGGCGGACGACAATCCGCTGGTTTACCTGAACCGGGGGGCGGCGCAGGCGGAAATGATCGAATTTATCGCGTCGTTGGAAGGGAATAATGTGATGCAGCAGGTGGCTGTCCATACGGATGACCCGGCGGCCCGGCTGTTGCAGACGCAGGGGAGGAAGACTTACGATTATTCGGAGGCGATAGCGGATACGCGGCGGGCGGCGCTGCTGATGCCGGAATTGCCGCAAACTTATTATAATCTGGGGAATATGCTGTGCCTGAGCGGCGATCTGCCGGGGGCGTTTGAACAGTACACGCGGGCGATCGAACGGTTCCCGTATTTCGCGGAGGCGTATTACAACCGGGGACTGGTGCAGATTTTCATGCAGGATACGCAGAAGGGGTGTCTCGATCTGAGCAAGGCGGGGGAACTGGGGCTGGCGGAGGCTTACGAGGTGCTCAAACGCTATTGTATCAAAAACCGGTAATTCTTTTTCCCCCGTAATCGTAATTGCACTGTGCCGTGTGTGACTGTTCTTTCTTTGAAAAGAAAGAACCAAAGAAACTTTCAGATAGCTACGCTACTCCTTAGGCTCCGCAATCCTCTTGCTTCGAGGTTTCTTTGGGCCGGAGCAATAGACCACTCTTTATATTGCGATCCTTCGGATCGCCGACCTCTGCGCCCAGCGGCGAAGCCGCTCGGGGGGTGGGCGCGAGGTCGAACTAAGGAGCAAATAGAGCGGTCTATTGCACCCGGCCCAAGAGAATCGAAGACAAGGGTATCCGGCAGGCTCAAGAGATGCGTTAGCATCTCAAAAAGTTTGGCTTCGCCTTCCTCCTGGCGCCTCGG
>NZ_CANQYJ010000104.1 GCF_947628055.1 uncultured Rikenella sp. | reverse complement strand
CTACAAGCCCGTGCCGCCGAAATTGCCGGAGGCCAACGAAGTGGGGCTGTACCGCACCACATTTGAAGCGCCGCTGCTGCTCAAAGACCGGGACGTCTACCTGCATATCGGAGGAGCGAAGTCGGGAGTGTATGTCTATCTCAATGGGCGTAAAGTGGGGTACTCCGAAGACTCGAAAGATGCGGCGGAATTCAAACTCAACGACTACCTGACCGACGGAACGAACACCCTCGTACTGGAGATTTACCGGTGGAGCACCGGTTCTTACCTGGAATGCCAGGACTTCTGGCGGCTCAGCGGAATCGAGCGCGACGTTTATATCTACTCGCAGCCGCGGACACATATCGAAGACTTCTATGTGGTTTCGACGCTCGACTCGACTTATACCGACGGGATCCTGAACGTGGATGTGGCGATGGTCAACAGCTTCGTCCGGCCGTCGGGGCCGGTGCAGGTCTGGTTCGAGCTGGAGGATGCCAACGGAACGATGGTCGACTACTCGTACCAAGAGATCGAACTCGACGGCTACGGCAGGGACACCGTGCGGTTCCGCCGGACGGCGCGGCAGAACAAGGACGCCTTCCGGAACGTGCGGCGGTGGAGTGCGGAAGATCCGTACCTCTACAACCTCGTGCTGAAAATCAAGGCCGACGGGCGATTCGTGGAGTACACCAGCGCACGGGTCGGTTTCCGGACGAGCGAAGTCAAAGGGAACCAGTACTATGTGAACGGCAAGCGGGTCTATATCAAAGGAGTGAACTACCACGAACACCACGAAAAGACCGGGCATGTGCTGGACGAGGCGACGATCCGCGAAGACTTCCGGCTGATGAAAGCCCACAACATCAATGCGATCCGGCTGTGCCACTATCCGCAGCAGCGGCGGTTCTATGAATTGGCGGACGAGTACGGGTTCTACCTTTGCAACGAAGCCAATATCGAGTCGCACGGCATGGGGTACGACTTGGCCAAAGGGCGGACCTTAGGGAACGATCCGCAGTGGCTCGCCAAACACATGGATCGCACACAGAACATGTACCACCAGACCAAGAATTTCCCGAGCGTGATGTTCTGGTCGCTGGGGAACGAAGCGGGGAACGGCTACAACTTCTACGAGACCTATCTGTGGCTCAAGGGGATGGACACCTTGCGGCCGGTGCAGTACGAACGGGCGATTTTAGAGTGGAACACCGACATTTTCTGCCCGCAGTACCCGTCGGCGGCCACCCTCGCACGGTGGGGGCAGACGGAGACCGACCGGCCGTACATCCCGTCGGAGTATGCCCATGCGATGGGGAACTCGACAGGCGGTTTCCGGGATATGTGGGAGGCGATTTACCAATATCCGAACTTGCAGGGCGGATTTATCTGGGACTGGGTCGATCAAGGCATCTGGGTCGAAGACACGACAGGCCTCAGGGATCCTTATTGGGCTTACGGCGGCGACTTCGGGCAGAACCGGCCTTCGGACGGGAATTTCCTCTGCAACGGTTTGGTGAGCCCGGATCGGACGCCCCATCCGGGGATCGCGGAGGTCAAAAAGATGTACCAATATGTCTGGTTCCGGCCCGTCGATCTCGCGACGGGGAAATTCGAGGTGAAGAACCTGTACGACTTCACGAATCTTTCCAAATATAACGTGAAGTATACCGTCACCGCCAATGAGCGCGTGGTGCGGCAGGGGACATTCGCGGGGCTGGATCTCGCGCCGGACCAGACGCGGATCGTCTCGGTGCCGGTCGGAGGGCTCGCGGCGCAGCCGGGGACGGAATATTTCGTCAATTTCACGGTGTCGCTCAAGGCGGCGGACGGGCCGCTCAAGGCGGGCGACGTGGTGGCGACGGAACAATTCGCGCTGGATCACCTGCGGGGGCCGAAACGGACTTATGCGGCACAGGGACAGGTGAGTGTAGACAACGGCGCGCAGGAGATCGACGTGGCGGGGCCGAATTTCGGTCTCACGGTGGATCGGGCGACGGGACATATCGTTTCGTATCGCACGGGAAGTCTGGAATACATCCAGGACGGCTTCGGCTTGCGGCCCAACTTCTGGCGTGCGCCGACCGACAACGACTACGGCAGCAAGATGCCCAGCCGGCTGCAAGTCTGGAAAGAGGCCTCCAAAAACCTGAGAGCTTCATCCGTAACTGCTGACATGCAGGGAAATACGGCAGTCGTGACGGCGAAATACGCGCTGCCGGAGGGATGCGGCCTGACGGTGACGTACCGGGTTTACCCGACCGGGGCGGTGCATGTGGGGTATGCGTTCCGGGGCAATCCGGGGTCGAAAAGCCAGCTGCCGCGCCTCGGCATGCGGATGCGCCTGCCGGCGGATATGGCGGCGCTGCAATATTTCGGCCGGGGGCCGGAGGAAAATTATCAGGATCGGAATTACGGAACGAATGTGGGGCTGTACCGCAGCAATGCGGGGGTCGAAAACTTCGACTACGTGCGGCCGCAGGAAACGGGGCACCATACCGATACCCGCTGGCTGGCCCTCAATCGGTCGAAAGGGCCGGGGCTGCTGGTGGAGGCGGACGACCGGATGGAGTTCAACGCGCTGCGCAATTCGGTGGAGGATTTCGACGGACAGGAAAGCGACAAGCCGTACCAGTGGAACAATTTCCGGCCCGACGAAGACCACTCGGATGCCGCCGGACGGAACATCAAGCCGAAGCAGACGCATATCGACGACATCACCCCGCGCGATTTCGTGGAACTGTGTCTCGATTACAAAATGATGGGTCTGGGCGGGGATGACAGCTGGTGGTCGCAGCCGTATCCGCAGTACCAGCTGCCGGCGGCCCGGGACTATACGTGGGGGTTCACCTTGGTGCCGGTCAGGAGCGGCTCGAATGTACAACGGCAAACGGGATATAAATACTGAATCGCGGCATATCATATCCGGAGATTTACAGCCCGGCGGGAATATCCGGCCGCGGGCAGGGTCGGATCATGAAAGACGGCAGTCCGGCCATTCCCGCCGCCATATCCCGCTGAAATTCGTACCTTCGTTCGTCCATAAACAGGAAAAACACACGAAACATCATGTTTAAAATACTGAAAAAAAGCGAATTGGCCCCTTCGATCTACCTGATGGAGGTCGAAGCGCCGCGAGTGGCGCATGCGGCACAGCCGGGGCAGTTCCTGATCGTCATCGTCGACGAGAAAGGGGAGCGGATTCCGCTGACCATCTGCGATTACGACGCCGCGAAAGGCACCGTGACGATTTTCATACAGGCGATCGGCGCTTCGACCATGCGGATTGCGGCTTTGAACGAGGGGGACGGCTTCGCCGACTTCGTCGGGCCGCTGGGCCAGCCGTCGGAACTGATCCATTACAGCCCGGAACGGTTGGCCGCCACGAAATTCATGTTCGTGGCGGGAGGATTGGGGGCCGCGCCGGTCTATCCGCAGGTCAAATGGCTCGCCGAACGTGGCGTGCAGGCCGATGTGATTATCGGGGCGAAGAACGAGAGCCTGATTTTGTTTGAAGACGAATTCCGGGCATTGACCCCGAACGTGCACATCGCCACCGACGACGGGTCGAAAGGATACAAAGGGCTGGTGACCAATCTGTTGAAAGAGCTCGTCGTGGAGCAGGGCAACCGTTATGACTGCGTGGTGGCGATCGGGCCGATGATCATGATGAAATTCGTGGCGCTGACCACGAAAGAGTTGGGGATTCCTACGATCGCGAGCCTCAATACCTTGATGGTGGACGGCACCGGCATGTGCGGCGCGTGCCGGGTGACGGTGGGCGGCAAGACCCGTTTCGCGTGCGTCGAGGGGCCGGAATTCGACGCCCACCAGGTCGATTTCGACGAAGCGATGCGGCGGCAAGGCATGTACCGCACCATCGAAGAACGCCGGCGCGCCGCAGAGGCCGAGCGCGTCGCAGGGCATAAATGCAATATCGGATTGTAACAAAGAGACTTATCATGGCAAACAAGATACCCCGGGTTCCCGTCAGGGAACAAGACCCGAAAGTGCGGGCGACCAATTTCGAGGAGGTGTGCTACGGCTATAATCTGGAAGAGGCGTCGCTGGAGGCCACGCGCTGCCTCGGCTGCAAAAAACCGAGGTGCGTGGAGGCGTGTCCGGTGTCGGTCAAGATTCCGGATTTCATTCACTGCATCGTCGAGGGGGATGTGGCTGCGGCGGCGCGGGTGATTGCGCAGGATTCGCTGCTGCCGTCGGTGTGCGGACGGGTCTGTCCGCAGGAGACGCAGTGCGAGGGGGCGTGCATCCTGGGGGTGAAGGGCGAGCCGGTGGCGATCGGAAAATTAGAGCGGTTCGTGGGCGACTGGGGCCGGGAACAGGGGGTGGCTTTGGCGGAGGCCGCGCCGCATAACGGGCACAAAGTGGCTGTAGTCGGGTCGGGGCCGGCGGGACTGGCTTGCGCGGCGGATTTGGCGAAAATAGGATACGGGGTGACGGTTTTCGAGGTGCTGCACCGGGCGGGCGGGGTATTGCAGTACGGGATTCCGGAATTCCGGCTGCCGAAAGAGCGGGTGGTGGGGCCTGAAATCGAAAACGTGCGGCGGTTGGGGGTGAAGATCGAGACCGATGTGGTGGTGGGGCGGACGGTGACGGTGGATCAATTGATGGACGAGGAAGGATTTGAAGCCGTATTTATCGGCTCGGGGGCGGGGCTGCCGCGATTCATGGGGATTCCGGGGGAAAACCTGAACGGGGTGGTTTCTGCGAATGAGTTCCTGACCCGTACCAATCTGATGCACGCTTACGACCGGCAGTACGATACGCCGATCTATACCGGCGGCCGCGTGGTGGTCGTCGGGGGAGGAAATGTGGCGATGGACGCCGTGCGCACGGCGAAGCGGTTGGGGGCGGAAGCGTCTATCGTCTACCGCAGGTCAGAAACCGAGCTGCCGGCCAGGCGCGAGGAGGTGCACCATGCCAAGGAGGAGGGGATCGACTTCCGGATGCTGACCAATCCGGCGGAGATACTGGGCGACGAGCGCGGCTGGGTGAAAGGGATCCGGTGCGTGCGGATGGAGCTGGGCGAACCGGACGCTTCGGGACGGCGGTCGCCGGTCGAGATTCCGGGGTCGGAGTTCGAGATTCCGTGCGATGTGGTCATTATGGCGTTGGGGACGTCACCCAACCCGTTGATCGCGGCCACGACGCCGGGGCTGGAGACGAATCGGCGGGGCTGTGTCGAGGCGACGGACGAGGGGGCGACCACACGCGAGGGGGTTTTTGCGGGGGGCGATGCGGTGACGGGAGCGGCGACGGTGATTCTCGCCATGGGGGCGGGACGCCGGGCGGCGGCGGCGATCGACGCGTATATCCGCAGCAAAAACTGATCGGGTTTACCGAACCGAAAAAGGGGAGAAAATTCTTTCACTGAAGAAAGAATTTTCTCCCCTTTTTTCTATCTTTAAAATCGTTAATCCGGCTCCGAACCATGAAACCGAAATCCTTTCTCCTCTGTGGCTGGCTGTGCCTGTTCCTAACCGCGGCGGCGGCCCAGCAGCCCGGTGCCGTCTACCTGAAAAACGGAGCGATTTTCCGAGGCGAGATTGTCACGGGAAACCCTCTCGGAGTGACCGTGAATATGTCCGACGGACGCTCCTATTTTTTCATCTTTAAGGACATCGACTCAATAAAGCAGAAAACAGCACCCCGAACACCATCCGGCTCATCCCGATACGTCGAACTCCGCCGCTTCGATCAAATAGAATTCGGCATGGGGTACGGGCCGGCTTTCGGTAAAAAAGGTCTCGCGGCACTCTCGCTCTCTTTCATTTCCTATCATGCGCGGATCACTCCGCATTTTTCGATCGGCGGCAAATGGGACTTCGATTACCTGCCCGACATCAAGCGCTGGTACGGGCCTTTAGTCCTCAATGTGAGAGGATATTTCGGACCGTCGACCGGGAAAGCGCAGCCTTTTCTGTCGCTCGAGGGGGGCTATGCCTTGGGATTTAAAGACGACGAAGACGAGTACAGCCCTTCGCCCCATGGCTGGCTCGTCACCCCGTCTGTCGGACTGAGCGTCCGCTTAGGCCGTAATACAGGTGTCCTCTTCTCTCTCGGCTACCGGATGCAGTGGCTTCCGGAATACGTCTGCATAGGCGGCTATTCCGAAAAACCGTTCCTCACGAAATCGATTATGGTACGCATGAACTTCGCCATCTATATGGCCCCTTATTAGCGCGCCTCGTTTCACAAATCGACCTCGCAGCCCTTTCCGTCCCGTTCCGCATACGCCCGGCCGCCATGCTTCGACCGCGCATAGTCGAACTGCGGTTCGACTAACCATCGCCCCCGCCGGTCGATATAACCGTAAAGGCCTTGCATCATCACGCATGCCGCCCCCTCGCTGAATCCCTGCGCGAAATCGTAGCGCACCGGGATCGCCAGCCGTCCGTCCGGCCCGGCATACCCGTAGCGCGAACCTTTCCGAACCAAGGCCCGCCCTTCGGCGAACGGCCAGGCATCGTCGAACCGCGGCCGCGACAACAACCGAAAGGCGCCGTCCGCAAACCCCCACTTCCCGCCGATACATATCGGCACCAATCCTTCCGAGAAGTCGCCGCAATCCTCGTACTGCGGTTCCCGCAGCCACTCTCCCGCCGGGCCGATAAATCCCCACCGCCCGCCCACGCACACCGCCGCCGCCCCTTCCGAAAATTCCCGCGCCCGGTCGAAGACGCACTCCGCCACGACACTCCCTCCGGCTGTCATAAAACCGTATTTGCCGGCCCGGCGTACCAGGCGTATGCCTTCCGCCCCCGGTTCTCCGCAATAGTCGAACGACAGAATTCCTGCCGGTTCCCGCGCCAAGGCCTGTGCCAGTCCCTCCAGCCGTTCGTCGCCCGAACCTAACATGGCGAACAGGGGGTCTTTCGACAATTCCGTATCGTGCAGGTAATTATATCCCGGGCACTCTCCTTTGGCCAACCGCGCCGGATCGAACAATAAGGCCGCCCGGTTGCAGAACCGTTCGTACAGTTCCGGCCAGCGGGCCAAAGCGCGCAATCCCAAGCTGATGAGTGCGATCGGGAAATCGTCGATCTGTTTTCCGAAGCCTGTTTCCGAGCGTCCGGGGTGTCGGAACCCTTCGGTTCCCGTTTCACGGGCCCTCTCTCCCGCCATTTCCGGCAGGTAGAGGCCGTCGTAATCGATCAGCACTAACTGTCCGTCCGGTCTGACCATGATATTGTCGGGTTTCAGGTCGCCGTGGGCGAACGGCTGCCGCAGGAGCCACACGGCCAGCCGGTCGAACTCTTCCGACAACCGGAGCAGTGTCCTCCGGTCGGAGTCGGCGGCGGCCGCGTGGATCGCCTGGGTCAATGAGCGGCCTTCGACCCAATCCATCAGCAGTACCGATTGTTCGGAAACGCTGCCGTCGTCGCCGAACACTGTGATTTCGTCTTCTAACCAGCGGAACGGTACCAAATAAGGTATCTGTTGTTTCCGGAGGGGTTCCAGTGCCCGCGCGATACGCCGGTAGGCTTCCGCGCGGCCGGGCTGGTGGCGTGTGAAGCATTTCAGGGCGCAGGGTTTTCCTGCGACGGTCACCCGGAACACGGCTCCGTAGGCTCCCGACGAAAATTCGGGCGGTACGGGCGAGGAAAGTCCGGTCAGGGTGCGAAACAGTCCGTCGGGGTTCAGGATCGTTTCGGAGTAACGTACAGTAGTGGGGTACAGCATTTCTGGCGATTCGATCGGTGCAGTCTTTTCTGCCGGGCGTTCGTCGTGTCCCGATCTGCGGCAATCTTCGGGAGGGGTGCAATGAATTTGGAGCGCTGCGGATTTCCCGCCCGGTTCGGCAAGTAAATGTAAGGTTAATTTTAGGCACTGGCAAATGTTTCCGAAATGTCGTCGGCGATTTCTCTGTGCCGGACTTGCGGTACCGAGCGGCACCGCAGAGGCCTAAGTTTATTTAACCGTAGGTTTATTTTGCACCGTGCCGGATGGTACTGTTCTTTCTTTGAAAAGAAAGAACCAAAGAAACTTTCAGATAGCTGCGCTACTCCTTAGGCTCCGCAGTCCTCTTTCTTTGCATTTGTTTCGGGGCGCGGGAATCGGGCCGATTAAGGGCTGAACCTTATCATATCGGCCCGATTCCCCACACCCCGACAAATCGAAGACAAGGGTACCCGGCAGGCTCAAGAGATGCGCAAGCATCTCAGAAAGTTTTTCTGGTTCTCTTTGTTCACAAAGAGAACAGTTCCCTCCCGAACACGTACAATAAAACCTACGTTAATTATGGTTTCCGCGTCAGCGGAGGCCCAGTTGCCAAGGCCGCACAGCGGCCTTCAGGGGGCTGGCGACGGGCCGGATACTATTGTACAGTTAATTTTCGGGTCGGACACCCGAGATGCTGTAATCAAGGACGCTCTCGGCCTTATTACGGGTCAGACGCCTCCTCCATAGGTCAGACGCGTTGCGTTTTTATTGAAACTACCCGAAATCTCCGGTCAGGGAACCCGGCGATTTATTTCCATGGGGGCGGAGGGGGGAGGAACGGGGCGCTTCACACTCCTATC
>NZ_CANQYJ010000103.1 GCF_947628055.1 uncultured Rikenella sp. | reverse complement strand
GTGTTTTGACTTAAGAAGCCCGTGCGGGTGCGCGGGCTTCGACAAGGCGAAACCGATTCCCGGTGACTTCTTTGCTTACTTTGACCTGCGGTCTTCCTCGCGCTGCCTCGGCATAGCCCGCAAGCAGTCTCTGCCCTCGGTACGCTGCTCGGTTCTTGGTCACCCAAGAAAGGAAGGGCCCCCCGCGGCCTGAGCGGGAGGAGAAGAAAAAACTCTACCCCCGGCGAGGGAACGCCCGTAGAACTTTCCGCCGGAGAGAAAGCCCGCCGGCCCGAGGCAATTATCAAAGAAAAAAGCCTCCGCGACATGAGCGGTGAAGTGAAAAAAAGTGCCCGCCCGGCAGGAGGGCAGCGAAGAAAAAGGTCTTTTTTAAATAAAAAAGCCCGCAGAGCTTTCCACTGGAGGAAAAGCCCGCCCGCTTGAGACGAAAAAATCGCATCAGAAACTTTGCCCGACTTGCGGGCAAGACAAAATATTTATCCATGAAAACAAGAAAGGATCGGTACCTATGAGAGTATTAATGTTCGGCTGGGAATTTCCCCCGCATATCGCAGGGGGGCTGGGTACGGCATGCTACGGACTCACGCGCGGACTGTCGAAATTAGGCGTCAAGGTGATCTTTGTGGTGCCGAAAGCCTACGGCGACGAAGACCAGCGCTTTTTACAGATCAAGAACGCATCGGAAGTCGAAGCGCCCTACGGAACGCTGGAAACCGAAGACGAATTCTGGAAACAGCTAACCTTCATTCAGATCAACTCCAACATGGTGCCCTACCTGAGCCCGGAGGAGTACGAAAACGAATGGAGCGAATTCCAGCACGGGAAACGGCGCGGCGTGCCTCAGGATATTTGGAAACAGCGGTATAACTTCAGCGGGAAGTACGGCGCCAATTTGATGGAGGAAGTGGCGCGGTACGCGATGGTCGCCGCACAGGTGGCCAAGGAGCTGGAAGGGCAGTTCGACGTGATTCATGCACACGACTGGCTGACCTACTACGCCGGGATCGCCGCCAAACGGGTCTCGGGGAAGCCGCTCGTGGTGCACATGCACGCCACGGAATTCGACCGGAGCGGGGAAAATATCAATACCGTGACGTATAACATCGAACGAGGCGGAATGATGGCCGCCGATCGCGTGATGGCCGTGAGCAATCTGACCCGGAATATCGTCATCGAAAAATACGGGATCAGTCCGGACAAAGTGGTGACGGTGCACAACGGAGTGCGGTTCAAGACACACGAAGGGCCGGAGGAAGAGCGCGGGGTGGATGATAAGATCGTCACGTTCCTCGGACGGATCACTTACCAGAAAGGGCCGGACTATTTTGTCGAAGCGGCAGCGAAAGTCTTGAAACGGATTCCGAACGTGCGGTTCGTGATGGCCGGGAGCGGGGACATGCTCAACCACGTGGTGCGGCGGGTGGCCAAGCTGGGAATTTCCGACCGGTTCCACTTTACCGGATTTCTCCGGGGGGACGAAGTCAGGCGGATGTTTGAACTGAGCGATGTATATATCATGCCGTCGGTCTCCGAGCCGTTCGGGATCTCGCCCCTCGAAGCGATGAAATCCAACGTGCCGGTCATCATCTCCAAACAGTCGGGGGTGGCGGAAGTCTTGACCCATGCGGTCAAGGTGGACTATTGGGACGTGGATGCCATGGCCGACGCGATTTACAGCTTGGTGACCTATCCTGCGCTCCATAACATGTTCATTACCAAAGGACAGGAAGAAGTCACGACGCTCAAGTGGGACAATGCGGCCAAACATGTACTGGACGTTTATAAATCGGTTGTGAAGTAACGCTTTATTACCCGTAGCGGGCCTGTACCCTCTTACCTTTTTGAAACCGAAACCGAATACTCAACCTCAACAGCATATGAAAAACCTCAATCTATACTTTCAGGTACACCAACCTTTCCGGCTGAAGAAATATCGGTTCTTCAACATGGGGAAAGACCATTTCTATTTCGACGACTTCCTGAACCGCAGCATTTTGCAAAAGGTGGCGGAAGAATGCTATCTGCCGATGAACCGGCTGCTACTTAAACTGATAGGGGAACATGGGGCGGAAAATGTGCGGGTGTCATTCTCCGTGTCGGGGATCGCGATCGAACAGTTCAAACTCTATGCACCGGAAGTGATCGACAGTTTCCGCGAGCTGGCGCAGACGGGTGCGGTGGAGTTCCTGGCGGAAACTTATGCACACTCGCTCGCTTCGCTGACCAGTAAGGACGAGTTTGAACGGCAGGTGCGGCTGCATGCGGACACGATCGAAGAGCTGTTCGGCATGCGGCCGGTAACATTCCGGAATACCGAGCTCATTTACAGCGACAGCATCGGCGAGATGGTTTATAATATGGGGTATCACACCTTGCTGACCGAGGGGGCGAAACATATCCTGGGATGGAAGAGCCCGAATTTCGTGTATGCCAATGCGATCAAGCAGGAACAGAAATTGTTGCTGCGCAATTTCCGGCTGAGCGACGACATCGCCTTCCGGTTCTCGGATCAGGGGTGGGACGGCTGGCCGCTGACGGCGGACAAGTACATCGACTGGATCGCGGATCAGGAGGGGGAAATCATCAACCTCTTCATGGACTACGAAACGTTCGGGGAACATCAGAAACGGGATACGGGAATATTCGAGTTCATGGAACAGTTCATCGCACAGGTGGTGCGGCATCCGGAGCTGCAATTCCGGACGCCGAAGCAGATTGCGGCGAAGTATGAACCGGTGGGGGTACTCCATGTGCCGCATCCGATCTCGTGGGCGGACGAAGAACGGGATATTACGGCCTGGTTGGGAAACGAATTGCAGGACGAAGCGTTTGGCAAACTCTATTCGCTGGAGGATAAGGTCTGCCGGCTGGATGACCCAGATATGACGAGGGTGTGGTATGCCTTGCAGTCTTCCGATCACTTCTACTATATGTGCACCAAGTGGTTCTCGGACGGGGACGTGCACAGCTATTTCAATCCGTATGATTCGCCGTATGATGCGTTCATGAATTACATGAACGTTTTCAGTGATTTCAAGCGCGAAGTCGAACGGCGGGTTCATGATTAAATGCGCGGTATTTTACCATTCTTTATTCTATATCGTTCCACCGGCTTGCGGACCGCGAACCATCGCGCATTGGTGGCGGAAGAGGGAAATCATCGGTTTCAACTCACGTTGAAACCGATTGATTTTCTCGGCGCGCGAGCATAGTTCGAGATAGCTCCGGTTCCAGCAAAACGAAGTTTTGCAAGCCCGCCGCGGGCACGCGGCCCCACGCGGGAGCGCAGTTCTCTCAAACTCATCCGCGCGCCGACGCCGAAAGAGGAAAATCGACGGTTTCAACTCTTGTTGAAACCGATTGATTTTCCCGGCGCGCGGGCATAGTTCGAGATAGCTCCGATTCCAGCAAAACAAAGTTTTGCAAGCCCACCGCGGGGCCCCGTTGGGGCTTTTATTGGAGTTTGCAAAAACTTATTTAAGCGGGGCCTGCCCGGTCTGAGGGCGGTACCTCTTTGGGGTAGTTTATCTTGCTGCCGGCAGGCCAGTAAAACAGCCAACGACTGCGGATCGCGCGCCGAGCGGCACCGCGCGCGACGGCTGGAGTAGGAAATCGTTCAAAAGCATGAATTGCTTTTGAACAGGATTTCCGCCAGCGCGCAGGACAAGTACAGTTTCGGGTCGCAGTTTATTTGATTCCGACAACAACGGCCAGAGCTAACGGGGAGACGGCCAATAAAACAGCCAACGACTGTGGTTCGCGTGCCGAGTGGCACCGGCATCCGCACGCCACGCCTTACAGAGCGAAATCATTTCGACAAACGACAGTTTGCTGAAATAAGATTTCGCTGGCGCGTGAGAATTGTTCGGGGTAGTTCCGGTTCCAGCAAAACGAAGTTTTGCAAGCCCACCGCGGGCACGCGGCCCCGCGCGGGAGCGCAGTTCTCTCAAACTCATCCGCGCGCCGACGCCGAAAGAGGAAAATCGACGGTTTCAACGAGAGTTGAAACCGATTGATTTTCCCGGCGCGCGAGCATAGTTCGAGATAGCTCCGATTCCAGCGAAACGAAGTTTTGCAAGCCCGCCGCGGGGCCCCGTTGGGGCTTTTATTGGAGTTTGCAAGAACTTATTTAAGCGGGGCCTGCCCGGCCCGAGGGCAGTACCTCTTTGGGGTAGTTTATCTTGCTGCCGGCAGGCCAGTAAAACACCCGAAGGGTGCGGATCGAGTGCCCAGCGGCACCGACACCGCGCGTCGACGCCGAAAAAGGAAAATCGTTCAAAATCGATTTATGATTTTGAACAAGATTTTCCCAGCGCGCGGGGAAAGCACAACTCCGGGTCGCAGCCCGCGCGCAGCCCGCGGAGAACACAACTCTCGCGCAAACGATTAAAAAGTAGCGGGCCTCCGCTGCGGGAGGCTGCGGCCTGACATGGGGAGATCGCAACCAAAGTCTTTTCGAGTGCCGAACGGCACCGTCCGACGCCAGCCAAACCCGCAGCCGCAGCCACGAAACGGAACAAAAAATCATTACCCCACAATAAAACAAAATCGTTTATGCAACTGAAACATTGGATCATCGCAAGTTTACTATTGATAGCCGGGAGCGGGACAGCGCAGGCCCAGCGAGAGCCGACACCGATCGATACGCTGGCCTTGACCCCGCCGATGGGGTGGAACAGCTGGAACCAGTTCGAGTGGGAGGTCAGCGACTCGCTGATCCGCGAGATCGCCGACGCGATGGTCGAGAACGGCATGCGCGACGCCGGGTATCGATACATCATTATCGACGACTATTGGGTCGGCGGACGCGACACCAAGAACCGGATGTTTCCCGATCCCGTGCGGTTCCCGGAAGGGATGAAAGCGCTGGCAGACTATGTGCACAGCAAGGGACTGAAACTCGGGATCTATTCCGATGCGGCGGAACTCACCTGCGCAGGGGTAACGGGCAGCCTCGGTTTTGAAGAAATCGACGCGCAGACTTTTGCAGACTGGGGGATCGATTACCTGAAATACGACTACTGCCACGCACCGAAAGACCGCACCACGGCTTTCACACGATACAAGAAGATGGGCGACGCGCTCAAGGCGACAGGGAAACCGATCGTTTACGCCATTTGCGAGTGGGGAGGTCGGAGCCCGTGGCTGTGGGCAAAGGCGGCGGGGGGACATCTGTGGCGAACCACCTACGACTCGCGCGACGGGTGGCGGGCAGGCGACGATTTTCTGGTCGGCATTATGGATATCTTCGACACGCAGGAAGGGCTGGAACGCCATGCGGGGCCGGGCGCGTGGAACGATCCCGACCTGCTGATGGTGGGGCTGTACGGGAAAGGGAAATCGTCGTCGCCGGACGAACGGTTCGCGGGGTGTACGGACGAGGAATATAAGACCCATTTTGCGCTGTGGTGCATGCTGGCGGCGCCGCTGATCGTCAATAACGACCTGCGGGATATGTCGGACTTTACGCGCGAGCTGCTGACCAACCGGCATTTGATCGCGGTGGATCAGGACTCGCTCGGGCGGCAGGGATATACTTTCATGCGTTCGGACGATTTGCAGTACCTGCGCAAGGAGCTGAAAGACGGGGTGGCGATCTGCATATTCAACCGGTCGGACGCGCCGAAATCTTTTGTGTTCGATCCGGTGCGGGACGCGGACATTCTCTATCCGGCGGAGGTGACGAACGCGTGGACGGGGAAAACCTCGAAAAAGGGGCTTGTACGGGGGACATTGCCGGCACATGGGTGCGAGGTCTATGTCTACCGGCGGAAGAACGTCAATTAAATGCACAATATATTTTGAATGTAAAATAGAAATTAGGCGCTAATTCTTGATGTAAATGAAAACTTTTTGTAGGTTTATTTTGTATTTGGTCGCTGGTATTTGTTGTGTGTCGCCGCTTTCAGCGCACCCGAAAGTTTTGGCGCCGACATTGTTATTGTCTAATACTGCAACAGGATTGTCTTTGGAACAACAGGCGACCAGAATACAAGTTTTCCGTATTTTGAATCCTGTGATACGGAACGGAATGTTGGAAATAAGTGACGATACTGCCTGCACGATATCAGATTTGGATATGGAACCTTATTTTGAATATGCTCGACAGTATTGTCAATTGTATAACGCTTTGCAAAAGAATCTCGGGTCGATTATGGAGAACGATATTCCGGCAGAGGTTACTCCGGTTGGCGTACAGGTACTGATGGACTATGTCGATCGGGACTCCAGTGGATTTTTTGTTTTGGGTATTTCTAAGGAAGATGCCTTGAAGACGGGGATATTGCCGGAACAATATGAACGAGTCGAGTCGGAAATCCGAGCAAACAATCGATCCGTCGCAAAATGGATCGAGAAAGGCAGTTTGCGTGAGAGAAAGAATTTGAAAAGTACGATGATTTCTGCCTTGGGGGTGCGTGTCGAGCCTGTGTACAGTCAGGATCCGGCGTTACTTCGGATATACGACGATTTTGAAAAAGCTTTTGTTCGACTCAATCAAAAATTTAAATAATCAGGACACAAGAATTACTTGCAATTTGGGGCTGTGGGCTGTTTATTTTTAGATACTTAAAATCCGATCCGGCAGCCACTTTACGACAATACTTGCAGTAAAATTAGAGTTCAATAGATGGGTATACTGGATATATCCTTTTTAATCCAATGTGAAAAGCAGTACATTCTGACAAAAACAAGTGAATTCCAATAAAAATGGATCAGCTTTGTAATTCGTGCATAGAGATAATGCAGCGTTTAAGCCACTTGACAGGAATTAGTTATGTAACAATTAATGTCGTTTTGTTTATAATTATAAATCCTCTGTCTACTTTTTTAGCTGTAATTTCAGCTATAGTTATAGCTAAAGCTAAACATCACAAAGTTGTATTATAGGTATGATTATCGGTATTATAGCGGTTTTACTTTTGGTGCCGTATTCTGTTTGACCTGTATGTCAATGATGAGATCCTAACAGTATAATTCCAACAAACAATGAGGTAGTCAGCCCTTAATGGATGAATACTCTGTATTGTACCGGCATTTTTTATTAATCGTTTTTGTTTCGCGCCGATGTCAATCCGAATCTTGGGTCGGATTGACGCCGGCGTGTGGACAGAATAGCGTTCAATGACAGAAGAAGGGCCGGTGCCTGCAAGGGTCGACGAGTGAGAGCGGGTTTCGGCCCGCCTCGGGGAGAGGAAGCGGCCCATTCTCTTTCCAGTACAGAAAGAGAATGGGCCGCTCGCGGTAGCCACAACAGGACTCGAACCTGTATTTAAAGTTTAGGAAACTTCCGTTCTATCCCTTGAACTATGCGGCCATTCACCACTTACGTATCATGATTGCTCCAGCGGTAGGTGAGGATACGCCTGTTTCTATGCAATAAGATGTATCGTCTACTTGTGCATCGTCCCGCCGTCGTACGCCCACCGCAGGTAAATCGCCCCCCACGTAAATCCCCCGCCGAACGATGCCAGTATCAGGTTATCCCCTTTCTTGAGCCGCGTTTCGTAGTCCCACAGGCAGATCGGAATCGTCGCCGCGGTCGTATTCCCGTACTTCTGGATATTGATCATGCACCGGTCTTCCGGCAGCCCCATCCGGTGTGCCGTAGCGTCTATAATGCGTTTATTGGCCTGATGCGGCACCAGATACCGCACGTCTTCCGCCGTCAAATGATTCCGCTCCATCACTTCGACCGCCGTATCGGCCATGTGCGACACCGCTGCCTTGAACACCGGCTGCCCTTCCTGATGCACATAATGCCACCGGTTGTCCACCGTCTCGTGCGAGGCCGGATAGCACGACCCTCCCGCCTTAAGATAAAGGTGTACGGCTCCCGATCCGTCCGAGTGCAAGCTGGCGTCAATCAGTCCGAGCCCTTCCGTATTCGGTTCCACCAGCACCGCCCCTGCTCCGTCCCCGAAAATCAGGCAGGTCGTCCGATCTTCATAGTCGATGATCGAGGACATCTTATCCGCCCCCACGACAATGACTTTTTTGTAAGTCCCCGATTCGATGAATTTGGCTGCGGTGGTCAAGGCAAACAGAAATCCGCTGCATGCCGCCGACAGGTCGAATCCGAATGCTTTGGTCAATCCGGACTTATACGCTATCAAGTTGGCGGTGCTCGGAAATGCCATGTCTGGTGTCACGGTGGCGCAGATCACGAGGTCGATGTCCTGCGGGTCGACTTGTGTCTTTTCCAACAGGTCCCGCACGGCGCGTTCGCCCATATAAGAGGTACCTTTCCCTTCTCCCTTGAGAATGTGCCGGGTCTTGATCCCGATCCGACTCATGATCCATTCGTCGGAGGTCTCGACCATCCGGCTGAGTTCTTCGTTGTCGAGTATGTATTTGGGAAGATAGGCTCCCACGCCGGTTATCGCTGCTGTAATCTTATTCGCGGTCTTACTCATGCTTCTCTTTTAATTGTTCGTTTATTCTTCGCCTTAGTTGGAGGCAACCGTACCTTTTCTGAAGAAAAGGTACCCAAAAGACTTTCAGATAGCTACGCTACTCCTTAGGCTCCGCAGTCCTCTTGCATTGTGTTTTCTTTGGGGTGTGGCAATAGCGGGTATAAGGTAATCACTCGATAACCCGCTATTGCTCACACCCCAAGAAGAT
>NZ_CANQYJ010000102.1 GCF_947628055.1 uncultured Rikenella sp. | reverse complement strand
AGCGTTCTCTCCCGTATCCCCTTGCGTATGATTTTAGCGCCCTCCGGCCGACGATCCTTTGGATATTGGTGCGGAATAGCTAACTTTGTCGTTTACAAAGACAACAATTCCAATCCATTCCAAATTATGGCAAGCATTCGCAACATCAAAAAAGACCTGACTTACCTGGTGAACGAAGTAATCTCGGACGCATACG
Source organism: uncultured Rikenella sp. (assembly GCF_947628055.1). GTDB lineage: Bacteria > Bacteroidota > Bacteroidia > Bacteroidales > Rikenellaceae > Rikenella. The sequence continues at coordinate 8,489 of NZ_CANQYJ010000102.1, read as the reverse complement.
TGGCCCTCTATTTCCAGCCGGCCTCGCAGCGCGACGCGATCTTCGCGATCGTAAACAAGGCCGCCGAACTCAATAACACGCTGCTCGACCGCATCAACCACCCGGCCGAAAAGCACAACCCGTCGCTGGTGCGCAAACACTACGCCCAGATCCGCCGCGAGCTGAACGAAGGCGTCGAGAACCTGTTCGGCGAGCTGAGCGAGGTGTGCAAGGCTTCCCGCGCGAAATAACCCACTAAACCCAATACCCAAAATCCTAAATTTTACCGAACGGATGAAAATCAAACTGGTATTATGCTCGCTGCTGGCCTTTACGGCGGCGGTGACATTCCAAAGCTGCGGCTCCTCGGCCGCATCTTCCGACGGGCAGAAGACTTCGAATGTGATCGAGCTGCCCGTGCCGGCGCGCGAGCCGGGACAGACCGACGTGCTGAACCTGGTGACCGACCCGATCGACACGGTGCATGTGGCTTTCGTCGGGCTGGGGATGCGCGGCTCGGATGCCGTGCGCCGCTATACCCATATTCCGGGGGTCAAGATCGTGGCCCTGTGCGACGTGTACGAAGACCGTGTGAAGGCTTCCAACAAGATGTTGCAGGACAACGGTTTCCCGGCGGCGCAGGAGTATTTCGGCGACACCGCCGCCTGGCGCAAGATGGTGGCGCAGCCGGACGTGGACCTGGTGTATATCACCACCGGCTGGGACTGGCACACGCCGATCGCCGTGCAGGCCATGAAGGACGGCAAGCACGTGGCTATCGAGGTGCCGGCGGCCATGACCGTGGACGAATGCTGGGAACTGGTCAACACGGCCGAAAAGACCCGCAAACACTGCATGATGCTCGAAAACTGCGTCTATGACAACTTCGAGATGGCTACCCTGAACATGGCCCAGAAGGGGCTGTTCGGCGAGGTGGTGCATGTCGAGGGGGCGTACCTGCACGACCTGCGTTCGATGAATTTCGCCGAAGAGGGCGAGCCGGGGCACTATGCCGACATGTGGCGACTGAAACAGAATACCAAACGTACGGGGGATATCTACCCGACGCACGGCCTCGGGCCGATCTCCCAGATACTGGGTATCCACCGCGGCGATAAGATGAACACGCTGGTGTCGATGAACACCGACGAGTTCGGGATGACCGAGTATGCCAAGAAGAAGTTCGGCGACACTTCGGTCTATGCCAAGACCCCGTATAAGATGGGGGATCACACGACCACCTTGATCCGCACGGAGAACGGCAAGACGATGATGGTGCAGCACGATGTGACCAGCCCGCGCCCGTACAGCCGTATCCACCAGGTGAGCGGAACCAAGGGCTTCGCGCAGAAATATCCGGTCGCGAGCATTGCGCTCGAGACGGACAGTACGGCGGGACAGGGGGCGGATTATCAGAATCTGAGCGGCCATAGCGCGGTGTCGCGCGAGATGTTCGACCGTTTGATGGAGGACTACCGCCATCCGGTGATCCGGCAGGTGGGGGCGCTGGCGCAGGAGGTCGGGGGACACGGCGGCATGGATTTCGTGATGGACTACCGGCTGATCTATTGCTTGCGGAACGGGCTGCCGCTGGACATGGATGTGTACGATGCGGCGGAGATGTCGTGCCTGACGGGGCTGTCGGAGCTTTCGATCGAGAACGGGAGTGCGCCGGTGGCGATTCCTGACTTTACGCGCGGCGCGTGGAACCGGCTCAAGGGGCAGTCGCATGCTTTTACGCCGGAAGATGCGCAGGCGCTGGGTTTAGACATTGTTGCGGCGGAGGAATAGTTTCCGCTATTTGTTAGGCATTTGAAACGGCCGGGCTTTGCAGTTGCTGCAAAGCCCGGCCGTTTTTGTGAGCGGCGGCTATTGTCGTCCGGGGCCTTGCATCGAGCAAGGTTTTTTGCGAGGTCTTCGCGGGTGCGACTTGGTTTGTAGATATACGCTGCCGACGCTTTGTTATGGATAACGTGTATTCCGACGTTGCAGGTGCCGTCGGTGCGGCGGTTCTGTGTTTTAAAGGTGGCCTCGGGGCAAATTATATCTCAACAAATGGAGGAACTCCGGTCTTAACCGTAGGTACAAGTAATCGAATGAATCGTCCGGCCGCAGATAGATTTCATATAAAAAGAATGCGATTATATACTTTAATATACTTTTCTCCTCGTTTCGAGTTCGGCTCTGCGCCGGGGGCCGCTTTTAGCGGCCAGGGGGCGGTGCGAACCGAAAAATTGGGACAAGGGATGGCTGGTATAATCGTGAAAAAGAAAAACGCTTTAGAACCCAGGCCCTAAAGCGTTTTAAAAGATGTAGCGAGAGAGAGACTTGAACTCTCGACCTCATGATTATGAATCATGCGCTCTAACCAGCTGAGCTACCTCGCCATCCTCCAGGAATCCGGTCACCCCCACCGGAGACGGTGCAAAGGTAAATCTTTCGCTCCGAATTTCCAAAGCAGCCCCTCTCTTTTTTATGTTTTTCCTGCGGTGGGAAGCACAGCCGCAGGCCGGTAGGCCATCCGCCAGATCAGGTACCACGCCGAACGGGCGATGTCCAACAGCTTGAGATAGTTGATCTTGTCCGCCGTATCGCCCGGAGTATTGTAGTCCGGGTGTCCGTCCGTGTGGTACCAGACGATCGGTATCCCCACACGCGCGAAAGACATGTTGTCGCTGCCGCCGATCGTCCGGTCGCAAGGACGGTAGTCCGCTTCCAAATGCTTCAATCGCCCGATCCGGACAGATTCGTCATACCACGCCTTCAGTTCCGGATCCGATTTCGTATAGAAGTACCGGAACAGTCCCGGCCGGTTTTCATCCGTATTCCGCCCCACCATGTCGAAATTGATGTAACCGATCACCGCCGCCGTATCGCGTCCCAGTTCGGAGACATAGTGCCGCGACCCCAGAAGCCCCCGTTCCTCGCCGTCCCAGAAAGCCAGCACCAGCGTGCGCTCCGGCCTCACCCCCGCCGCTGCCGCCGCCCGGGCCAGCTCCAGCAGAACCGCTGTCCCGCTGGCATTGTCGTCTGCCCCGTGGTAAACGGCGCCGTTTTTGGCTCCTTCATGGTCGTAATGCGCCCCCACGATTAACCGCCGCACCGTATCCCGGCCCGGAATGGTGACCAGTATATTCCGCAGCTCTTCCCCCTTTCGTCCCTTGAAACGCTGTTCGGCGATCCGTCCGGCGTATCCCATTTGCTCCAGTTCGGAAATAATGTATTGCCCGGCGATCCGTCCCTCGACCGATCCGGCGAGCCGGCCTCCTAAGGCATCCGAAGCCAAAAAACGCAAAGAGGCTTCCGCATTCCGCCGCGTAATGGCCTCGTATCCCCGGCAGAACGTTTTTTTGCCCGGCACATGCGGCTCTCCCGCCCGCACCGAGGCGGTGAGGGCGAGCGTCAGAGGCAGGCAGCAAAGCAAGCGGCGGAGATGGAAATTCGGCAGGGTCATCCGTGTCATGGCAGGGATCAGTTATAGAAGATCGTTTTTCCGGAGGTTGGCTACCCGGTTGTCGTCTAACAGTTCGCTGCGGTCGCGCCACGTCTCGCCTCCGAGCAGCGCCTCGTGCGTAGCGTCGAAGCGTTCTTCGATGGGGAACTCCGGCTGCGCATACCCCGTCACCAGGCTTCGCTGCGACGGCCGCACCGAACGATCCGTAATGTCGTACCGGTCGCGCGGCCTGCGATCCGGCTCCCAGCTGAAGCCCGACAACCGCTGCGACTGGCCGGCCGGAATCTTGTCGATCGGGTCGATGTGCCAGTCGGCCTGTCCGCCCCAGATCATGTGCACCGGTTCCCGATCCTCGAAGTCGATGGTCAGGCTGCCGCACGAAATGACTGCGAATTTGTCCGGCGGCAGGCTGTCGTCGCCCATGTAATAGTAATTCATCACATTGCCCGTCATGATGGCCCGTTCGATCTCGTTGTTGCGGAACCACGCCTGCAAGAGCCGCCCCTGGGCCTGGTTGAACAGCGTATCGGCCCGTTCGACCTGTTGCGTGATGAACGGCGAACCGATGAATTCCGCATAGTCCAGCTCCTCGTTCCTGCTGTACACGTCGATCCGGTCGGCCGTGAGCTGGCTCGATCCGTTCCAGATCAGCGGCCGTCCGAAGAGGATAGCCATCGAATCCACGGAGTAGGCCGTCAGCGAGTCGCACACGCCCTGTGCGTCCGTGCGCCACAGTTTCACGTTCTGCCTGCCCCGGATCACCCGCTCCAGCGTATCTTTCCGCTGCCCGGCGCTGTCCGCCGGAGACAGAGGCCGGGGAAGGCTGTCCGCAGCCTCCGCCGCTGCGAATGTCGAATCCGGCGCGAGAGGTGCCGGCGGTTCATCCACCCCGATGGTTCGTCTTCCCGCCATGCTGTCGCGAGGGGGCAGACTGTCGGAACGCAGGCTGTCTGCCTGCCCTTGGACGGCAAGGGCCGATGTGTCCGCCGCTGCTGCAGGAACTGCCGGTTTGGACTTGGGTTTCGATTTCCCCGGGGGATAGCTGTGGAAAAAGATCGTGTCGGCCCGCGCGAAAGCCGAGTCGGGCGGCGATGGAGACGATGCAGGCGAGAGCGTGTCGGACGCGGTGGAAACGGTGTCGTAAAGGATCACCGCCGGCCGGTCGGTCAGCATGCCGTTCTGGAGCGAGTCGTCGTAGAAGCCGAAGTCGCCCAGCCCCACAGCCCGCTGCGCCGTGTCGAGGATCTGTATGTTCCGCCGCATAACCACCCGCCGCACCGCACTCTCGTAGTCCATCGTGTCGGCCCAGAATTCCTGGTCGGCGGTCATGGCGTATGCGTTCCGCGTAAAGTGGTAGGTCTCGGTCGCCCGCACGTAGTTCCCCCGATCCGCCGTCAGAAAGTCGCGGTCTTTGTCCCAGATGTAGGTCTTGGTCAGGAAGGTGACCACTTCGTCGTCCAGATGGTAGCTCACCGAATCGGTCCGTATCCGGTAGTTGTCGTTGCGCATGGCGACATGCCCGGCGAAGGTGATGGTGGAGGAGTCGCCGTTGAATATCCCGCGGTCGGACTCCATCAGGTTGTCGCGCTGGGTGATGACCGCCCCGTCGTTGTATTCGCCGATATTGGTCTGGGTGTTGAACTCCATGTAGTTGAAGACCCACATCGTGGCGTCGCCGTTGACTAACTTGAGCAGCGGGGAGTAGACTTTGGCGATGTCCGTATGTCCGTCGTAGCTGGCCCAGTCGCCGTAGATGTAGGTGGAGTCTTTGTTGATCAGCACGTTGCCGAAGCATTCGATCCGGTAGTCGTCGTATCGTTTGGCGCTGTCGCACTGGATGTAGGTTCCGTTGTGGTGGAAAATGACGTTGTCGATCAGGTACAGCACCGTGTCGCCCTGCCGCTGGGTCATCAGGTCGCCGTAGTAGTCGACGGTCGTCGTCTCTTCCTCCTGTCCGCCGCCCGGAACAGCCTGGGGCGGGGTCTGCGCCCGCATCTCTCCCGGCGGCTGCGCCTGAAGAACGAAGGGCAGCAGGAACAGCAACGACAATCCTCCGCGAAGCAGCAAGGTGTGGCGGCGTATGGTCATAAAGGTGCGGCGGTTGGTTTATTTTTTGAGCCAGTTGTGTTCAAATTCGTAGTCGCGGTATGTCGGCGAAATCCAGACGTACATCTTGCCGATGGTCTGCTTGATCCACTTTTCGAGTTCTCGGTTCTGCTTGTCCTGCAAGGCGAAGTCGGCGATGATTTCGTAGTCTTCCTGCAGGCTGGCATGGTGCGTGGGAATGATCTTGTCGAGCCGCACGATTTTGTACACGGTACTCCCCGTACCTAGATCCATGGCCTGGTAAGGTGCCGACACTTCGCCCTCTTTGAGTCCGGAGAGGGGGATGTAGTCCTGCGGGTCGAGGGCGTCTTTCATGAACCGCGAGGAGGCGTATTTGGTGTCGTAGTAGTGTTTGGCGGCCCGGCTGTTGAAGACGATCCCGCCGTTCCGGTTGGTCTCTTTGTCCATGGAGTAGACTGCCACGGCATCCTCGAACGCCTGTTTGTCGGTGCCGATCTTGCGGGCGAGGCTGTCCAGCAGCTTCATCTCCTTTTCGGTCTCTTCGACGGTAAAGGTCGGTTTCAGCAGGATTTGGCGGAAGTGCACGAGATTCCCTTTCAGCGAGATCAGTTCGACGATGTGGTAGCCGTATTCGGTTTCGATGATTTCGGACACTTTGCCCGGTTTGAGCCCTTCGAGGGCTTCGACGATGGGGTAGACCAATTGGTTGATGTCGCCGGGCCCCCATTCGCCGCCGTTGCGTGATGTCACGGGGTCCATGGAGTACAAGCGTGCCAAGGCTTGGATGTTTTCGCCGTCGAGTATGCGCTGGCGGTATTCGAGCAGTTTCTGCCGCACTTCGAATTTGCGTTCTTCGGTCTCAGGCGGGAACCGGACGATCTGGGCGTAGACGTATTGCTCGGGCACCATCTCCAGCGAGTCGGTCGGCAGGCTTTCGAAGAATGCGGCCACGTCTTTGTAGGTGATGCTCACTTTCTGCATCACGTCGCTCTGCATGATGCTGGCCAGCTGCAGGTCTTCGGCTTCCCGTTTCAGGTCGTCCCTGATGGCGTATATCTCTTTGCGGTGTTTCTTTTCGAGGGCTTTGACGGAGCCGGCTTCCCGGATCATTTCCTGGAGCTGGTGTTCCACCTGGTCGTCGAGGCCGCCGCCCAGGTCTTTGTCTAACGAGTCGGCCCGGGCCTGCTCGGCCAGCAGTTTCCGGAGCAGCAGTGTCTCGAAAGCTTCGTCGCGAGCCGGCCGGTTGGACAGGGTGCCTTGCTGCTGCCGCAGTTTGAGCAGGTCGACGGTGGTGCGCTCGATGTCGGAGAGCAGGATGTGGCTGCGCCCCACAATAGCGGCCACTTCGTCGGCGATGTATTGGGGATGGGCCGGTGTTTGTCCGGGAATGCTGTCCGGGGTTTGCGCCAGTGCCGGGACGGCGAGGATGCCCAGTGCACAGGCGGCCGATAGGGTACGGAATGCGGGTATGAATCTCATGTGGTGTATAAGGGTCTGTATCTGTTATGGTTACAGGTTTTTCTGCCGGATCCGGACTTCAAAGAGCCGGTCGTTCTCGGCCGCGGTGTAGAGGCTGTCTTCCAACTGTCCGAGCAAGGTTTGCCGGCGTTTGTTGAGGATGATTTTGCGGATGTTGTCCGTCTCGCGTTCTATGGGCGAGTAGTCGCCGGTCGGCCGGTAGGTTTCGATGGCCATCATGTATTTGTACTGGTCGTCTTCCACTTTGTAGTATTTCCGTGTGCGGAGGAAGTCGTCGAAGCTGCCTTGCGTGAACGGAATATGCTGGACGACGGTGCCGAAGTCTGTCCACTCGGTGCTGAAGTCGTAAGTGCGGTATTGGTTTTTCTGGCAGATGTTCAGGAAGTCGTTCCGGTCGTTTTCGCGTTCGGAGCGGAACATTTCTTCGAGTTTCCTGCTTTGCCTGAGCCCGGCGGGAATCCGCGCGATCCTGGCCTTGACGATAGGCCCTGCCAGCCGGAAGCCGTCGCGGTTGGTGTCGTAGTATTCAGTGATCTGTTCGGCGGTCACGGTGGTGTCGAGCCTGCCGCCGAGCCATTCCTGTTCGTATTTGTAGGTGAGCAGTGCACTGCGGTACTGGGCCACCATCTCTTCGATGTCGCGGCTGTGGCCGGAGAGAGCGGCTTCGGCGGCGGCGGTCTTGATCTCTTTCCGCACCCAGGTGTCCACGATGGATTGCAAGGCGGCGAGGCTGTCCGCTGCGGGCAGTCCGGGTTCGATCATCCCTGCGATGTCGCTGTCGTAGAGTTCGCGTTCGCCCACAGCGGCGATCACTTCTCCTTTTTCAAATGTGTAGAGGTTCAGTTTATTGCACCCTGCGGCGAGTGTCAGTGCGCCCACCAGGAGGCCGGTGCATAGGTGTGTGTGTCTCAATGTCGGTCGTGTTGTATCTTTCGGATGCTAACGAACAAATGTAGCGATTCTTTTGCGAACCCCCTAATTTTCGCAGGAATCGGTCGTTTCCGGGGGTGTTTCGTGTTGCCTCTGCCGGCGGATGCGGTGTGCGGCATACCCTGCTCCGGCCAGTAGCAGGAGGAGCGAAATGCCGTAGGCCCAGTTCCAAAGTGTCCCGTCGCCCAGCACTTGGTGTTCCAGACTGTCCGAGGTGCCGAAAACCAGGTAGAGCAGCGAGGTCAGGCCGTTGTTGACGAAATGTACGGCGATGGCGCTGTTCAGCGAGCCGGTGAGGTGGTAGATGGTGCCTAAAATGAGGCCGAGGCAGCTGGCGTAGACGATTTGCTGGGGGATCAGGTGTATTCCGCCGAAGATCAGTGCTCCGAGTGTGATACCGCCTGTGGGGCCGAGGCGCCGGACGAGGTTTTTCTGGATGATGCCGCGGAAGAGGAATTCTTCGAGGATCGGTGCGGCGACCACGGCGGTGAGCATGGGCCAGAAGCCGCCGCCCATATAGTTGTCGAGCATTTCGATGTAGGTGTCGGGCAGCCGCTGGAGCAGGGGGGTGAGCACGATC
>NZ_CANQYJ010000101.1 GCF_947628055.1 uncultured Rikenella sp. | reverse complement strand
GAATGGCCGAGGTGCCAGGAGGAAGGCGAAGCCAAACTGCCTCCAGCCGGTTTCGCCTTGTCGAAAGCCGGTCGTTCTGCCCGGCTTTCTCAAGGCAAAACGCGACGCTTCCGGATGGGCTTTCGTGTACGGAGAAAACCGATTTTCCGCGTCAGCGGGCTGGCCGGAATCCAATAAATCGCGACCTTTGGTCGTGCGGGCCGGAGCCACCCAGGGCGGAGGGTATCGCTCGGCACCCGAACTGAGAATTTGCTTCACAGTTTTCGTGCGGGCCGGAGCCAGCGGGGACTGCAATCGAACGCAGTGAGCATTTTGCAGGCCTCCGCCGGGGGTGGCTCCGGCCTGACATAGGGAGATTGCAGATAACTTGGCAAAAACGCTTGCAAGGGCTAAAATTAATTGTAGGTTTTATTGTACGTGTCCCTGGGAGTGAACTGTTCTCTTTGTGAACAAAGAGAACCAGAAAAACTTTCTGAGATGCTAACGCATCTTTTGAGTCTGCCGGGTACCCTTGTCTGCGATCTTCTTGGGCCGGGACAATAGACCGCTCTACTGCACCTCAGTTCGACCTCGCGCCCACCCCCGAGCGGCTTCGCCGCTGGGCGCAGAGGTCGGCGGTTCTAAAGAACCGCAATATAAAGAGCGGTCTATTGCTCCGGCTCAAAAAAAACGCAATGCAAGAGGACTGCGGAGCCTAAGGATTAGGGTAGTTACAGCCCGGAAAGCCCCTATGGGGCCTTTCTTTCAAGAAAGCGACAGTCCCATCCGGCACAGTGCTAAATAAACCTACAATTAATGGACGATCGTTTCCGCGCCAGCAGCAGGCAGTACCTCCGCCGGGAATAACCTGCCCGACACCATTCGGACAAGTTGCAGCCATCCTACTCCGGAAGACCGTTTGAAAAACCTCCGCAACCGTCATTCCCCGGTCTTTGCGACATCGCCTCTTTCCGCCTGCCGTTCCTTGCGTTTCTCCTCGCGCCGCTCCTTCCGGGCAGCTTTCCGCTCCGCCTTCACCTCTTTCTTCTCCTTGGTCAGCCGGAACAAATCGCCCAGCTTCAGGATCTTCTTCCGCACCCCGAATCCCACGCCCGTTTCAGTCACCTCGCCTTCGAGAATACTCTCGAAATTCGTTTCGCGGAACACCTTGATATACATATTGTCCCGTCGCGTGAGCTGATACTCTAACGAAATATCGTCCACCAGATTTTCCGCCGCATTTTGGTTCGGATCGCCACCGGTGCTTACCTTGCCGCCCACTGCGACCCGCACCCGATTGTCGAAGAACTTTTTGGAGAGCTTGTAGGAATAATCCGTGCGCGTTCCGTCCGGCCCCGCCGACAGATCGTCGTAGGAATCGACACCGAACGAAAGGTCGACCCCTTTGAGGCTGTTCTGCGCCCACTGGTTCAACTCCTTGGCGATGAACGAATTGATCGGATTGCCCGTATTCACCTTGGCCGACGTTCCCGGCCCCGAGTAAGTGTTGTAGATCAGCAGGCTCATCGCTTGGTTCTGCCGTTGTTCCGGCGTGAGGGACGCCAGCTGGTTCTGAAGCGTGAGGTCTTCCTGCGCAGCGAGGTCGAATTTGACATCCAAGTTGTCTAACGTGCCGCTGATGGCGATGATGATCTGGAAATTGACCTGGCGAGAGGTCTGATCCTCCATCGTCACAGTCGTGCGTATCGTCTCGACAGCCCGTACCGAGAACGAAGGATCGGCGATGTCGCCCGTCCAGTTGACATAGCCCCCCGGTGTAATCGAAAAATCCTTGGCCGAGATCACCGGCGGACTGTAGCGCACCCGTCCGCCGGACAATTCGTACTTGCCCGCGAATCGCGTGTCTCCCAACCGGTTCATCGAATAAGTCAGATTGCCGCCGCCCTGCAAGTCGATCCGGTTCTGTCCGTCCTCCGACAGATAGACCGACACCTGCACGGCGGGGTCGATGGCCACGTTCATCAGCATGTCGATCCCCCCGAGGTTCAACATCGCCGGAGGACGGACGGCATAGACCGTCGTCGTGTCGTCGAAAGCGATGAAATTCACGACGCTCTGCGACTGGTTCTTGATCCCCATGGGCGAATCCTGCATCACATACGTCACTTCGGTTCCCGTGAGCAGGTTCGCATCGCCCCGGATGTTCAGCGCGTCTACCGGCCCCTGCACCCGGGCCGACAGGTCGGCGCTGGCCTGGCCGAAGACCATGGATCCCCGGCTGCGCGGCACATCGATCAGCCGGAAATCCCTGCCTTGCACCTGCAGGTCGGCTGTCATCCGCGAAAAATCGGTCAGATCGAGACTTCCGTTTACCGTCAGCCGCCGCTTGTTGGGCGCGATCAATCCGAAGTCATTGAACCGCACTTTGCTCTGTTCCAGTACGATGGGATTGTCTGTGACACCGAACCGGGTGCCGATGGCCGCCACGTCCACCGCAGTGCTGTCGAATTTCAGCGAGCCGTTCAGCCCGAGGGCTTTCACGCTTCCTCCGGCTTCGAGATGCCCCTTGAGCATGCCCGACAGGCTGCCGGAACCTTCCGGCAGGAACGGGTTGGCCGCAGCTAACGGAATGCCCGGTATCTCGGCCCGCAGTTCGACGGTAGAAGCCGAATCCGCCGGGCGGTAACGTCCTTCGGCAGTGAGAGCTGTCCTGCGGTCGACCAGCAGTGAGAGCGAGCCGGCGTGTCCCGACAGCGTGTCCGTGCGGTAGGCCAGGTTCAGTCCGATGTCTCCCACCCGGCGGTCGTCGTAGCGCAGCGTGTCGATGGTCAGGCGCCCCCGGGCGGCGATGGTGTCGTCGGCCATGCCGAACATCAGATCGGCTCCTACCCTCCCGTCCAACGGCGGCGCTGCGGGCAGGATTTTCAGCACGCCTCCGATGCCGATCCCCATCAGTGCCAGCCGGATGCTGCCGGAGGGCATATCTTCCGCCTGGGCCGAGAGCAGTGAAAAGGATTGACCGGGCCGGGTCACCCACAGGTCGACCGCCAAAGTCCGGTCGAAACCGTAACGCACGTAGTTGTCTCTGTTTACGCTCCACGGCACGGCGCCGAAAACCGGGTTGTCGGAGAGCAGGTTCACCGTCACGGAGCTGTCCTGGAGTGTCGCTTGCAGCCCGAAGTCCAGCCCCTGTCGTCCTTCCCGGTCGCGCTGCGACAGATTGACTATGGCAGTGTTGCCTCGGGCGCGGCCCGAGAGGGCGAGCTGTCCCACCGGGTTTTTGTTGGCCCGGCGGTTGGCTATCCGCACAGAGTACCGCAGTTGGCCGCCGCGCCCGCCGATTCCGGCGGTCAGCGTATCGAGAACCATTCCCCGGGTCGAGTATCCGTCGACCTCGGCCTGTAGACCGAACGGCCCCTCTTTCCCGGCCGATGCGGTCAGGCTCGCCCGGCCGAAACCCATGCCCTGAGAACGGGAAAAATACTGGAGGAGATTGTTGCGCGCGGCCCGGAATTCCAACCGGAAGGGAGGCAGCAGTTCGCCGAGTGTGTCGGCGTCGACGCACCCGGCCCGAATCTGACGGCTTACCTCTGCGGCGGTGCGGGTCAGAGCGGCGGTCAGGGAGTCGAGGCCGGCGTTGGAGCGGAAGTCCAGCTTCAGGTCGCCGGACGCGATTCCGGCTTCCACCCGGGCGGTGTCTGCCCACGCGGAGAGCGTCGTGTGCATGGCCCAATAGTCGGATTTCCCGTACCCCACCCTCAGGGTGTCGAGGGTTACTTGCGCCGCGTAAGCCTTCGCATCGGTTGCCGAGGCCTGCACATCGAGCAGCGCGGAGATGGACGCCGGAATTGCCGAGAAGTGCATCTGTCCGAAGTCGAGCGTGCGGATCCTTCCCGTGACGGAGGCTTCCTGCCGCTGCCGGGTCAGCAGTCCGCCGAGGCGCAGATCGGCATTCAGGGCGGCATTGCCGCTGGTGAGCCCTCCTTCGATCCGGTTGTCCGCTATCCGCGCCGTCAGTTCGATGTCGCTGTAATCGAAACCGCGGTATTCTGCCTGGGCGATCCGCACTTCGGCCTGTGCTGCGGTGCGGGCCGAGAAAATGTCGAATCCGTCTCCTTTGGCCCGGAGCGACAGGGTCAGGTAACCCAGCGAATCGGCGGGCAGGAAGCGGAACAGGGGCAGGCTGTCGATTTTCGCATCTGCCCGGTATTGTTTCTCTTTCGGGTCGAACGAGCCCTCCGCCTGGAGTGTTCCTTCGGCTGCGAGCAAGGTCAGATTCCCGCTGTAAAGACCGGCCCGGGCTTCAGCGCGGCCCCGCAGCTGTATGGGGGGCAGGGCTACGCCGGCAGGCAAGAAGGCGGCGGGCAGCTCGGGGTTGAGTAATGCGCCCTCGAAGGTCACTGCACCTGCCGCGTTTCGAGGTTCGGTGAGGGATCGTATTCGGCCCCGGGCGGCAAAATCCAATACGGCGGGCAGGGAAAAGGTCAGTCCCGTCAGCCTCAGATCGCCCAGCGTTCCCGAAAGATTCAGGTTTGTCGTCAGGTCGCGTCCGGCCAGTTTGCGGCGCAGGGTGTCGCCCGTTTCCACCAACCGGAAAATATCCGCTGTGCCGAGCGTCGCTGTCAGTCGGATGTCTACCGGAGCGGTCGGTTCCATCGAGGCGATCCCGGCGCCGACCTGCACTCCGGCCCGAAGGGTCGAGGCGGTGGTTTCGATCCTGAAATCGCGCAGGGTATAGCCCGCGCTGTCTATGCCGATGCGCCCCTGCGCCTGCGTTACCGCCAGTCCGGATCGTTCCGTGAAGGTCAGTTCCGCGAGAATGGCCCGTATCGTTGTCCCCCGGTTGAACAGCGAGTCGAGCGAGAGATTCAGATCGCTCACCGCGATGTGGTTCGGGTCGAATCCTTTGGCCGGTGTGCCGTAGAGCGATCCGTACCTTGCGGCATTGTCTTTCAGCCGTATTTTGGCTGCGTTGACCGTCCACGGCAGACCGGTTGCCGTCTCTTCCGGCTGGGTCAGGACCGGCGTCGCTTCTGCCGGAACTGTATTCCTTCCGGTGAGATAAGCGTAATTTCCTTTTTCGATCAGCAGACCGGCTGCCGTGATGTTCCGGGTTCCTATATCGACGGTGCAGGAGTCGATTTTTCCTGTTCGGATCCGGGCGGTCAGGTCGCTCACTGCCGGAGAGGTGGTGCGCATCGTGAAAGCGATGCTGTCTAATTCTATCTTTTCGGCGACGATTTTCCACAGCATCGGTGTCGCGGCGGTATCCCGGGCGATCGTGTCCGGCTGGGCCTGGCCCATTGTCAGCCGCACGTCACCGCCGGAGAGCCGGATTGCGGGGACATGGGCTTCCTGTGCGCCGAGGTCGATGTGGTCGGCTTCGAGTGCGAGTTCCCGCAACCGGACTTTCAGGTCGACTGCGCCCAGGGTGTCGGCCATGTGGAATGATGCGTCGCCGAATGTGAACTGTTTGACCACGACTTCTTTCCGCAGCAGCGGCAGCAGGGAAATGTCTGCCCGGAGTGTCCGGAATGCGAACAGGGTGTCTCCTGTCTCGGCCACAGCCTGTGCGTCGTCCACGGCCAACTGCAGCGGGAATTTCAACCGAAGTCTCTCTACCGACAGCTGCATGCCGAATTTTTCCGAAATGTAGGCGCTTGTTTTTTTTCTGATGAAGTCCTGAACCGGCGGCAGATAAAGCGTTGCGAACAGCAACAGGGCCAGCCCCAGCAGGATGGCCAGCACTCGCAGCGTATATTTGACAATTTTCCGGATCATGGAACGACACAGGGGTGGTAGAGTAAAGGCGGGTGGGTTGGTTTTGCAGCTCGCAACTGCAAAATCTGTTCCTAAAATCGCTTCCCTTCATGCTTTTTAGATGCGATTATATGCTTTATCGTACCATCCCTTGTCTCAGTTTCTCGGCTCGCGTGGGTGCTGCTGGGCAACTGTAGGTTTTATTGTACGTGTTCGGGAGGGAACAGTTCTCTTTAACTTCGCTCCGCTCGTTTTGCCTCCGGCTTCCTCGCGCTACCTCGGCATAGTCCGCCAGCGGCATCTGCTCTCGAAATGCTGCTCGGTTGTGAACAACCGACGCTGCCAGGTGCCGCTCGGCACTCGAACCGGGCCGCCTCTACCCTGAGAGCGGCGAGGAAGCCGTAGGTAAAACAAGCGCAGCGCAGTTAGCGAGAACCAGAAAACCGACGCAGCAGACGAGAGCCATCGAGCTTGCTCGAATGGCCGAGGCGCCAGGAGGAAGGCGCAGCCAAACTTTTTGAGATGCTTGCGCATCTCTTGAACCTGCCGGGTACCCTTGTTTTCGATCCCTTTGGGGTGTGAGCAATAGACCGTTCTTTAATATTGCGATTCTTCGGATCGCCGACCTCCGCGGTGCCGCCGGGCACTCTGACCGGGAGTTTGCTCAGCCTTAAGGGGTGGGCGCGAGGTCGAACACGTAGAACTTTTTATCGTACATTTAGTACAAAGATCTTCCTTTGTCAGGCCGGAGCCACCCCGGGCGGAGGCCTGCAACTCGCTCTGCTCGTTATCCGGCCCCGCTGGCTCCGGCCCCCCCAAAAAAGCACAATGCAAGAGGACTGCGGAGCCTAAGGAATCGGGTAATTACAGCCCGGAAAGCCCCTATGGGGCCTTTCTTCAAAGAAAGAACAGTCACTCACAGAACAGTGCTAAATAAACCCACGGTTGATTATTTGCTTTTCGCTTGAACGGTTCGGTTCAGAGCGAGGTTTCCGGCTGCTCGCTCAAGGTGGCTACCATCACCGCTTTGATCGTGTGCATCCGGTTTTCCGCTTCGTCAAAGACGATCGAGGCCGGCGACTCGAACACCTCATCGGTCACTTCCATCTCGCGAAGCCCGTACTGGCGGTATATCTCCGCGCCGACTTCGGTCTCGAGATCGTGGAAAGCGGGCAGGCAGTGCATGAATTTGCAGTCCGGGTTACCCGTCATTTCCATCATACGACGGTTGACCTGATAAGGTCTGAGCAATTGGATCCGCTCGGCCCACACTTCGGCCGGCTCGCCCATCGACACCCATACGTCGGTGTAGATAAAATCCGCTCCCCGGACTGCTTCGGCTATGTTGTCGGTTATGGTGATCCGGGCATTGTCTTCCCGGCGGAGCTTGTCGACTATGGCGGGGGCGGGGTGGTAAACAGCCGGGGCTGCCGCCGAATATTCCATCCCCATTTTCGCACACCCGACCATCAGCGACAAGGCTACGTTGTTGTCAGCCGTACCGGCAAAACATACTTTGATCTGTTCCAGCGGTTTGCGGCAGTGTTCGGTGATGGTCAACAGATCGGCCAGGAATTGGGTCGGGTGGCATTCGTCGGTCAGACCGTTCCAGACGGGAACGCCGGAGTATTCGGCTAAAGTGTTCACGATTTCCTGCCCGTAGCCGCGGTATTCGATGCCGTCGTACATGCGTCCCAGTACCCGTGCGGTGTCTTTGATGGACTCTTTTTTACCCATCTGCGAGCCGCTGGAGCCGATGTAGGTCACTTGGGCGCCCTGGTCGTGGGCTCCCACTTCAAACGAGCAGCGTGTCCGGGTGGAGTCTTTGGCGAAGAGCAATACGATGTTTTTCCCTTTGAGGTATTGCTGTTCGGTGCCTTCGCGTTTCTCGCGTTTGAGCCGCGCGGCGAGCCGCACGAGACCTGTTATTTCTTTGTGTGTGAGTGATCCGATGTTCAGAAAACTTTTCTTGTACATATGCTCCTAATATATTGTCGTTCGTTTAGCTTGTATATTGTTCGGGGCGTTTTTTTCGGGGGCGAAAGCGGTGTTCTTTTTTGAAAAAAATCATTTGTTCGAGGTTCTTTCGCGCACCGGCGTAAATCCGGTTCGACTGTGTTCTCCCGATGACAGACAAGAGGTGCCGCACGGCACGCGATCCGAACTGTAACAGTCCTCTCTTAGCCGGAGCCAGATAACGAGCAAGGCGAGTTGCAGGCCACCCCCGGCGCAGGCCGTTTGGAATCGAAAGTCATAATCAATTCCCGCACGCTGTCGAAATCCGGTTCGCAGAACCGGGCGGGCCGGACGCCTCCCCCTCGGGAGGCCCGCAACACACCGCTCACGCGTCGAAAATTGCAGTTCCTCCCGGGCGTCCGACTCGATGCCGCAGAACACTCCATCCGAGAGTTTGGTCGAAAAAATTTCGGTTGCCATTTCGGGTCGGAGCTTGCGAGGCCCGACGAACGGAGTGAGTTGCGGGCCTTCGCGGGGCGAAGCTCCGGCCCGCCCGCTTCGCGGGGATATTTTTCCCCGCCAAAAATAAGCTGCTGTTTCGTTCCGAAGCCGTCGGAAATTCGGTTTGGCTGCGATCTCCCTTTGACAGGCCGGAGCCACTCCAGACGGAGGCCTGGTGCCGCCCGGCACTCGAGCCGCAGCCGTTGGCTGTCTCATTGGTCGCCTCTACCTCAAAGCCCCCGCTGGCTCCGGCCGTTTCTCTGTCGGAAGCCAAATAAACCGCGACCCAACGGGTCGCGCGAGTCGCCGCCACCCCGGGCGGCGCGAGCAACTTCGGCATAGCTCGTTGCTCTTTCCGCTGGCGGCGACCCGGTGCTGCTCGGCACTCGAGCCGAACTGTAACTACCCGAAATATCTTCCGCGGGCTGCGGCCCTTTGCAAATCAAAAACGGTCTTTATCCCGCGCGCTGGCGGAAATCCTGTTCAAAAGCAATTCATGCTTTTGAACGATTTCCTATTCCAGCCGTCGCGCGCGAGGAGTTTGAGGAAACTGCGCTCCCGCGCGGGGCCGCGTGCTCGCGGTGGGCTTGCAAAACTTCGTTTTGCCGGAACCTGCCGGGTACAAATTGCTTGTGATTCGCGCGCCGGGAAAAT
>NZ_CANQYJ010000100.1 GCF_947628055.1 uncultured Rikenella sp. | reverse complement strand
GGGAATGGCAAAGGGGGTGCAAGCTCCCCTTTGATGCGCTTTTTGCTTACTTTTTATCGCATCATAAAAAGAAAGTGCCCGCCCAGCATGAGGGCTGCAAAAAAGTTTTTTATAAAGAACAAACGCCCGCCGGTTCGAGGCGATGAAAAAACTATTATTTGCGACCTATGGTCGCGCGCCCGACGCCGCCCCACGCGGAGGGCGCAACTTTCGCTACGCTTACTTGCACCTCCGCCGGCGTCGGACGGTGCCACTCAGACGCGAAAGAACTTTGGCTGTAATCTCCCTATGTTAGGCCGGAGCCATCTCCGGCGGAGGGTGCCGCTCGGCACCCGAACCGAGTCGTAACAGACCCAATCCGCAGGCTGCGACCCGAAACTGTACTTGTCCCGCGCGCTGGCGGAAATCCTGTTCAAAAGCGCAAGCTGCTTTTGAACGATTTCCTACTTCAGCCGTCGCACGCGGGTGCCGCTCGGCACTCGAACCGCAGCCGTTGGCTGTTTTATTGGCTTCCTCTACCCCAAAGCCCCGCTGGCGCCGACCCATTTTGCAAACAAAAAACTATTTCATTCCGCGCGCTGGAGGAAATCCTGTCCAAAAGCGCAAGCTGCTTTTGAACGATTTCCTACTTCAGCCGTCGCACGCGGGTGCTGAGCGGCACCCGATCCGGGCCGGGACTAACCCAACCCCGCAGACAGCGGCCCCGTGAGTTAACCACAACGCTCAGAAATGCAAAAATAACAAATAAATACGAAAGGAATCGGACGCATTTTCGTAGCTTTGCTGAAAACAGACCCCGAAAGAGCATGGTAATCGAGTTGATCGTCGTCGGCAAAACCGTAGGGACGTGGCTGGAAAACGGGATACGGGAATATACGGGCCGGTTGGAGCATTACGTGCGCTTCAGCACCACCATCATCCCCGAACTGAAAAATGCCAAAAACTGGCGCACGGAACAAATCAAGACAGCCGAAGGAGAACAGATACTCGGCAAGCTCGCCCCTTCAGACCGCGTCGTGCTGCTCGACGAGAACGGGCGGCTGCCCGAAAGCTCGACAGCGCTGGCCGACTGGCTGCAAAGCACGATGAACCGCGGTACCCGGAAACTCGTTTTCGTGATCGGCGGCGCCTACGGCTTTTCGGCAGCCGTGTATGAACGGGCCGACGAAAAAATATCGCTTTCCCGGCTTACCTTCTCGCACCAGATGGTGCGCCTGATCTTCGCCGAACAGCTCTATCGCGCATTCACCATCCTCGGCGGCGAACCTTACCACCACTCCTGATGCACCGAAACACACATAAACGAACGAACCTGTTCCGCGCCTTCGGGCTCCGTTTCCGGGCACGCACAGGCCCATTCGTGCTGCCCATAGCCTTGTGCCTGCTGGCCGTGAACCTCTTCTACTCGATGTTCTTAGTGGGCCGGAAAGTCGATCCGGACAGCCAGCATATCGTACACGCACTCGAAGCCATCGAACGGGAGACACGGCACACCGTACAAAGCTGGCTCGACACTCAGGACGACACCCTGTACATACAGCGCCTCTGGTACGGCGACATACCCGCCTCGTGGAGCGACAAAGGCGTTTCGCTGCTGCTGTTCCGCGACTCGTCGATGGTCTACTGGTCCAACTACGAATACCCGCCCAACATCGACCCGATCTGGCTGACCCCCTCCTCCACCCTCCGCCAGATCGGCCCCTACCAAGTACTGACCCGTCTGGAGAGCCGGAACGGCAAAAGCGCAGTCGTATCGATCGCCCTGCGCGACCGCGAGACCGACCGATACAACCCCCGGATTTTTCCCGAACAGCGCATCGCCCTGCTGCCCGCCAGCGACAGCATCCGAGCCCGGTTAGTGCAGGCCCGGCTGATCGAAGCGGCCGGCAACAGCTTCTACATCGAAGCCAAACCGATGCAAAGCATGCCCTGGTGGGCCGAGCTTTGCGGATGGTGCGCCGTTCTGCTGCTGTGCCTGCACCTCAAAAACATCGTGCGGCGGCATACCACCCGCCACAACGTATTCCAGAACGCCGGCATCCTGCTGATAGTCTACTCCCTGATCCGTATCGGCATGCACTACGCCGGCATCCCGAACGCCAACGGCGTGCTGTTCCAACGCATATACGGCCTGCACAACCTGATCCTCAACTCGCTGGGCGACCTGCTGCTCAGTTACGGCATCCTCTTCATCTACATCGCCTACCTGTTCCAGGTGAGAGCCAAACTGAACTGGAAGTACCGGCGGTCCGGCATGAAAAGCCGCGCCCTCGCAACGCTGGCCAGCTGCACGCTGACGGCCGCAGTCATCGCCGTGTTCCACTACGCGCTGATTCTGTCGATCTACACCCCGAAGATCAACATCCAGATGTACGATCTCTTCGATCTGACGTACACCAGCGCCATGTTCTACCTGCTGACCGTACTGTTCGTCAGTATCCGCCTGCTGATCGCCCACGTCGGCCTCACCCTGTTCGGCACCCGCAAAATGGCCCTGCGGATCGGCGTCACCATCGCACTGATCCTGCTGATTCTCTGGCCCATCGAAACCCAGATCCGCCACACCGGATACATCCTCATCCTGTTCTACCTCACCACCGCAGCAACCGAATACTTCCGCATCAGCTACAAACACAGCGACTCCTTCTTCATCTCGCTATTTATCTCCAGCGCCTACATCGCCTTCTTCGCCACCCAGGAAAACGCTTTCGCCCAGAACAACGCCCAGAAACTCTACGCCCGGATTCTGGCCACCACGCCCCAAGACCACGCGATTCTCCGCAACGAAGAGCAGACCACCGGAGAACTCAGCCTCGACATCCGGTTCCAGTACTTCTCCTACGCCCGCGTCGTCGACAACCAGATCATATTCAAGCACGACAACAGCAACGATTACCAGGGACTGGCCCCCATCATCCCGCCGGGCCGCGACACCACGCTGACCCGCAACGGCCAGACGCACTTCATATACAACTACTACAGTCCGGACGGACGCCCCGGCCTGCTGCTGATCAGCCGGAAAGCGACCACCATGCTCGACGCAGTCTCGCTGTACGTCTATATCTTCCTGCTGCTCTTCATCCTGTGCGGCCTGCTGCTGGAAATCGCCGGCTACACTTTCAACATCCAGCGGCTCGGCACCCGGATGACCTTCAAGATACGCGCCGTGGTGATCGGCGTGGTTCTCTTCGCCATGGTGGCGGTCACCTGGGTAATCATCGGCCACACGCTCTCCAACTTTCGGAGCGAAAAACGGCGCTTCGTCAACAACAACATGCAGCGGTTAGGGTACAGCATCGCCCAATACCTCCAGGACACCGCCCTCGACGAACGAACCGCGCAGGAATGGCTGGCCGGCGAGCAAAACGACCTGGACTACAGCATCAGCCTCTTCGACCCGGACGGCAACCTGATCGCCACCTCGGCCGACAGCCCACTCGACGCCAGCCGCATGAACAGTTCGGCCTACCGGTACCTCCATTACCTGGGCAGACCGTTCTACGCCGCCGACATCGGCCAATCGCAGTACACATCGGCCTTCGCCCCCATCGTCACGAACGGCACCCTGCGCGGCTACCTCAATCTGCAATACTTCAGCCCGAGCGCCAGCAACAGCTACCTGCAACACGAGCTGCTGTCCGACATTCTCAACCTGTTTCTGATCGTCCTCTGCATCGCCGTGCTCCTGTCGGAGCTGCTCTACCGGCTGCTTATCAAGCCTTTCAACCAGCTGCGCGAAGCGATGGGCAACATCTCCAAAATGCAGAAAATAGACGCCGTGGGTTCCAGCCGCAAAATCAGCGACGAAGTGGGCCTGCTCGTGGAGCAATACAACACGATGATCGACTACCTGGAGGAGAGCTACCGCCGGCTGGCCCGCAGCGAACGCGAGGGAGCGTGGCGAGAGATGGCCCGGCAGGTGGCCCACGAAATCAAGAACCCGCTGACCCCGATGCGGCTCAAGATACAGATGCTCCAACGCTCCATGCGGCAGAACGACTGCGACACACTGCGGCCCCAGGTGGAATCCACGCTGGCCCTGCTCCTCGACCAGATCGACCTGCTGAACAAAATCGCCAGCGAATTCTCGGACTTCGCCAAGATCGGAGAGGGGCGTCCCGTCCGGGTGGATCTGATCCCGCTGGTGTGCAACGTGGCCAAGCTCTACTCGGGGTACGACAACATCGGCGTAAGGCTGCATCTCGAATGCGACAGCGGTCTGCCAAACAGCGATCCGGCGGCCGGCGAGACCGAGGCCGTCAGCGTGCCGCTGCCGGTCAAGACCGATTCCCGGCCAATATGGGTGACCGCCGATCCGGATCACCTGACCCGCGTGTTCGTCAACATCTGCCAGAATGCCGTACAGGCGATGGCCGGGCAAAGCCCTGCGTGGATCGACATCGACCTGCGGGTGCTCTGCGGCCGGGCGTGGATCAGCTTCCGGGACAACGGACCCGGCATCCAGGAGGAGATCCAAAAAAAGATTTTCACCCCGAATTTCACCACCAAAAGCAGCGGCAGCGGCTTGGGACTGGCCCTTTCGCGCAAGATCGTCGAACAGCTGGGCGGCCATATCGCTTTCGAGAGCACGGTGGGGGTCGGCACGATATTTACCGTCGACCTGCCGATCGACACTTCGCAGGAAACAACAACGGAGGGATTCCCGACGGCACCCGGTTGCTGAAAATCTGCTGTTTCGCTATCCTCTGTCTGGAGTTTCCGGCTGGCGCGGTGCAAGCTCGGCCTCCGGTCGCTTGCCTCTCGGAAAAGACATAAAAGAAGCGCGATTATATACTTTAATGTACTTTTTTCCTCTTTTCGGTTCGGCTCTGCGCCGGGGGCCGCTTTTAGCGGCCGGGGGGCGGCGCGAGCCGAAAAATCGGGACAAGGGATGCCTGGTACGATAAAGTATATAATCGTAAAAAGAAAATGGGCAGTCCGTCACGGCCTGCCCATTTCCCTGCTTCGGGGAACCACCCCCTCGGCTACTAACCCAAACTCTTTATGAAAAGAAGCAATTTGTGTATCAAACTGCCACCCTCCCTAAATCGATGCGACAAAGGTAAGGCAAGAAAACCGAATTACAAAATTATTTTATTAATTTTTTAAAATTTTTTAATAACAAAATAGCATCAATCTGATTATCAATGAATTAAAAACAGGCCGAGGCTTAAGGAAATTTATATTACCTTTGTGAACGTCAATAAAAGCGAACGAGATGGGAAACATCGTAGCGATCGTGGGGCGGCCGAACGTCGGCAAGAGCACCCTGTTCAACCGGTTAGTGGGGATGCGGCAGGCTATCGTGGACGCCACCGAGGGGACTACCCGTGACCGCCATTACGGAACGACCGACTGGAACGGCCGCGAGTTTACGGTGATCGACACGGGCGGCTTTACGGTCAATTCCGAAGATATTTTCGAGCAGGCGATCTGCCGGCAGGTGCAGTTAGCGATCGACGAGGCGGATGAGTTGATATTCATGGTCGATGTCGAGACGGGGATCACCGACCTCGACCTGACGATGGCCGATATGCTGCGCAAGCAGTCGAAACCGGTGCATTTGGCCGTCAATAAGGTGGACAACTCCGTGCGGCAGGCGGATTCGTATGAATTCTACTCGCTGGGGTTGGGCGATCCGATCACGATCAGCTCCATGACCGGTTCCGGAACGGGAGAGTTGATGGACGCGATCGTTGCGGCGCTGCCGGCGGAAACGGCCGGCGAGGCGGGGATCGACGACGGGACTGCGGTTCCGGAGGTGCCTGCGATACCGAAGCTCGCGATCGTGGGGCGGCCGAATGTGGGAAAATCGTCGCTCGCGAATGCCTTGCTGGGTGAGGAGCGGAACATCGTCACGCCGATTGCCGGGACGACGCGGGATGCGATCCGCAGCCATTACAACAAGTTCGGCATGGAGTTCGACCTGGTGGACACTGCCGGGCTGCGCAAGAAGCAGAAGGTGACGGACGACCTGGAGTTCTACTCCGTGATGCGGACGATCCGGGCGATCGAGGAGTGCGACACGGCCATTCTGATGCTCGATGCCTCGCAGGGGGTCGATGCGCAGGACATGAATATCTTCCACCTGATCGTCAAGAACCGGAAAGGGTGTGTGATCGCGGTCAATAAGTGGGACACGATTCCGGACAAACAGTCCAATACGATGAAGGAGTATGCCGCGCAGATTCGCGGGAAGTTGGCGCCGTTCAACGATGTGCCGATCGTCTTCACGTCGGTGACGGAGAAACAGCGTATTTTCGATGCTTTGAAGATGGCGCTGCATGTGTGCGGGAACCGGAGGCGGCGCATCCCGACTTCGGAGTTGAATGATTTTATCCTGCCGATCATCGAGCAGACGCCGCCGCCGACTATCAAGGGGAAGTATATCCGGATCAAGTATGCGATGATGCTGCCGACGCCGACGCCGCAGTTCGCTTTTTTCGTGAACCTGCCGCAGTATGTGAAGGATTCTTACCGGCGGTTCCTGGAGAACCGGATCCGAGGGGAGTGGGATTTCGGGGGGGTGCCGATGCAGATTTATTTCCGGCAGAAGTAGACGGGTTGCCTGCCTTTGGGCTTTAGCGTCGAGGTGGGGGCGGTTTGCGCTTGAGCCGGGCTTCCGCCGGTGCGCGGTTTTTGTTTGGGGTAGTTCCAGCCCAAGCGATACGAAGTATCGCAGGCCCAGCGTGGGCACACGCCCCCGCGCGGGAGCGCAGTTCTCTCAAACTCTCCGTGCGCCACGCCGAGAGAGAAAATCGACGGTTTCAACGCGAGTTGAAAACGAACGATTTTCCCGGTGTGCGGTTTTTGTTCGGAATAGTTCCAGCCCAAGCGATACGAAGTATCGCAGGCCCAGCGTGGGCACACGCCCCTGCGCGGGAGCGCAGTCCTCTCAAACTCTCCGCGCGCCACGCCGGAAAAGGAAAATCGACGGTTTCAACGCGAGTTGAAAACGAACGATTTTCCCGGCGCGCGGTTTTTGTTCGGAATAGTTCCGATCCAAGCAAAACGAAATTTTGCAGGCCCAGCGAGGGCACACGCCCCTGCGCGGGAGCGCAGTTCTCTCAAACTCTCCGCGCGCCACGCCGAGAGAGGAAAATCGACGGTTTCAATGTCAGTTGAAAACGAACGATTTTCCCGGCGCGCGGCCCTTGTTAAGGTAAGTACAGCTCGACACTCGAGCAGGGAAATTGCTCGGCCAAGAAGCCCGAGGTTGCGACTTGGTTGAAAAACAGTACGGATAAAAAGTTTTGCGTGTTCGGCCTCGCGCCCACCCCCCGAGCGGCTTCGCCGCTGGGCGCAGAGGCCGGCGATTCTGTGAATCGCAACAACTAAAATTAAACCGTACTATTTTACAAACAACATTCGTTTGGGTCGGAGCCAGCGGGGCTTTGGGGTAGAGGCTGCCAAAAAAACAGCCAACGGCTGCGGTTTGAGTGCCGAGCGGCACCAGGCCTCCGCCCGGGGTGGCTCCGGCGCGCCCGGTTCTGCGAACCGGATTTTTTGCTGATGCGAAAACACAGTTTGGTATAGGAAAAGGATGGAACCAGCGGAGGCTTTGGGGTAGAGGCGGCCAATGAAACAGCCAACGGCTGCGGTTTGAGTGCCGAGCGGCACCAGGCCTCCGCGCGCGACAGCTGGAGAAGGAAATCGTTCAAAAGTAGCTTGCGCTTTTGAACTGGATTTCCGTTGGCGCGCGGAATGAAATAGTTTTTTGTTTGCAAAATGGGTCGGCGCCAGCGGGGCTTTGGGGTAGAGGCGGCCAATAAAACAGCCAACGGCTGCGATTCGTGTGCCGAGCGGCACCAGGCCTCCGCATGCCCGGGGTTGCGGGCCGACCGGTTCTGCGAACCGGATTTTTGCTGACGCGAAAACACAGTTTGGTATAGGAAAAGGATGGAACCAGCGGAGGCTTTGGGGTAGAGGCGGCCAATGAAACAGCCAACAGCTGCGGCTCGTGTGCCGAGCGGAGGTCTCCGCGTGGGGCGGCGTCGGGCACGCGACCAAAAGTCGAAAAGGATTGGATTCCGGCCCGCCCGTTGACACGGCATGAGCGAAACCCGACCGGTTCAGCGAGCCGAATTTTTCCAGGCATGCGGAAAGCTATATAAAACGATCGCAGCCGGCGGAAAATAAGAGCAAACAGAACGGGGTCGAATGCGACAAAAAGATTCGGAGCCAGCCGCGGAACGACACATTTTAGAGATACAATAAAAACCGAGCCATAACAGAAAGATGAAAGCGAACATCGAAACCTTAGGCGCCCTTCTGCTCATCATGGGCGGATTGAGTGCAAAGACATACGGCCAACTGCCGCCGACCCAGTGGCAATTCGGCGCAGCCGGCGACCGCGACGGGACGACCGCAGTGGCAGCAGCCAACGCCCTACCCGAGTGGCAGAACCCCGAGATCGCACACGTGGGAAGAGAACGGCCGCGGGCATTCTTCATGTCCTACGACAACCGGAATATCGCAGCAGCCAATGATTACACCACCTCCGAATACTATATCTCGCTCAACCGGCCGTGGCGGTTCAAGTGGCTGGCGGATCATCGGGAGCGGCCCGCGGATTTTTACAAACCCGAGTTCGACGTCTCTTCATGGGACACCTTGAACGTGCCCGCGACATGGGAAGTCAATGGGTACGGAGATGCCATCTACACCAACCAGCCTTACGAATTCATGCCCTACAAGCCCGTGCCGCCGAAATTGCCGGAGGCCAACGAAGTGGGGCTGTACCGCACCACATTTGAAGCGCCGCTGATGCCGGAGTCAGACTTGGTCATCGCCAGAAGGCGCTGGACCTCCGG
>NZ_CANQYJ010000099.1 GCF_947628055.1 uncultured Rikenella sp. | reverse complement strand
AACCCTGTCCTTTGTCGTCGTCCGCCCCGCGGCCCCATATTTTTCCCTCCCTGACCACCGGTTCAAACGGGTCGGTCTGCCACAGCTCGAGCGGGTCGACCGGCATCACGTCGTAATGGCCGTAGACCAGCACGGTCGGCAGTTCCGGCGATATGATTCTCTCACCGTATACGATCGGATTTCCTGCGGTCGGAAAAATTTCCGTTTTGTCGGCCCCCGCTTTGAGCAGCGCCTCCCGAAGCCACTTCGCACACCGCTCCATATCCGGCTTATGCGCCGATTCGGAACTGACCGAGGGGATGCGCAGGTATTCAAAAAGTTCGCTGAGGAACCGGTCGCGGTTCCGATCTATGTAGGTGGTCCAGGCTTCCATCTGTAAAGATAGATTCGTTCAAAAAATGTTGATTTTCAAAGATACAAAAAAATAGCGGCCGGATAAAATGGCTGATTTCGTTATTTTAGTTTGCCGTTTTAATTGTATTTTCTTATGTTTGTACGGTAAAAAGTCTTATTTGTAGTCGGAGTAAGTTGTTTGTTTTATTGTATAGTGGGAATTAAAGTGAAAATCCTGCAATCTGTTCACAGTGGATGGCTGTAATTATTTAATTGTTCGTTCGTTAAATAATTGAAGTTATGCATTTCTTTTTATCTCACTGGGCCTGGTTGGTGATGGCATTGCCTTTGTTCTGCGCCTGTTCGTCCCATCCGGCCAAAACGATCGAGAACCTGAAGAACATGGTGGCCAGCGAACAAAATGCCGCCGTGCGTTACCGAGCTTTTTCGATACAGGCTCGCGAGGAGGGCTTCCACAACATTGCCAATCTGTTGGTGGCGATTGCCCGTTCGGAGGAGATTCACGCAGAGTATCAGCGAAAAGTCTTGGCCGAATACGGCGAAGATGTCAGTATGCCGGTCGATTCGGTGCCCGAGGTGGGATCGACGCTCGAGAATTTGAAAAATTCCCTGCGGGTGGAGGAGTATGAATCGCAAACCGTCTTTCCGATTTTTATGCAGGTGGCGGCAAACGAGAGGATGAGCGAGGCGGAACAGTTTTTTCAGTGGGTCGCGGCTGTGGCGAACCGTCATGCCGAATATTGCCGCAAGGCTTTGGGCAAGCTGGAAAAAGAGGGCGACGATCGGAACGTGGTCAATTCCTGGTCGGTGTGTCCGCGATGCGGCTGTCCTTATACGACTGTCAGCTTAGACGAGGCGTGCGATGTGTGCCAAATGGAGGCCAGTGCATTCTTTTTATTTCAACAATAAGTGCTTCGTTTTCCTGAAATCGGCGTATCTTTAGCGGGAGAAACCGATTCAATACAGCTTAATTTCATGAAAAGACTTTTTCAATGGATTGCCGTCTTCTGTATAGGGCTGGTGGCAGTGCCGGTATCGGCGCAGGACGGAGCCTTGGAGGTGATCGACCGGTACGAGCGGGTGACGGGGCTCGACAAGCTGACACCGGCCGATATGACCAGCGTGATGATGGAGGTCGTCACCGAGACGCAGGGGAGGCGGATTTCGATGAAAATGATTGTCAAAGAGCCGGGTAAGTTCAATGTGGATATGGAGATAGCGGGACAGAAAGTAAAAATGGTCTTCGACGGCAGTCAGGGGTGGGTCAGCGTTCCGGGGCAGGGGGTGATGCCTATGCCGGCCGAATCGCTCGAGCAGTTGAGAAAACAGACCAATCTCAGTCAACACTACCGCTGGAATCGAACGGATTACGATTATCGGATGGCCGGCGAGGTCGAAAAGGACGGGCATACTTGTGTGGGGGTGGAGATGATGCCTAAAAAAGCGGAGGCCCAAATGATCGACCGGACGATCGTCTATTTCGACAAGGATACCGGACTGGTGGCTTATGCTTTCCTGTATATTACTCAGGGGGGGAAAACGGTTCCGGCGCGTATGGATTTCACGGATTACAAAACATTCGGCATGCTCAAATTGCCTTCCCGGTACAAGTTGCTGGTCGGCGGTGCCGAAATGATGAACATGGAGATCAAAACGCTCGAGTACGACTATCCGACTACCGACGCCATGTTTGTTCGGCCGGAATAGAACTTCGGACAGGTTCATACCTCTATTCAGTTCCTTTGCGAAGTTTGAAGCCCCGCATCCGCTTTCTGACGGTTGCGGGGCTTTTGCGTTTGGAGAAGAACAGGTTGGAATGAGATTTGCTGTTGTCAAGCCATAAAAGTTACGAAACGATGAAAGCAAAGGAAGTGACCAAGAAAGAGTTCCTGAACCGGGTGGTGGATTATGAGGCAAATCCTTCGGAATGGAAATTTCTGGGCGAGCGGCCTTGTCTGGTGGATTTTTACGCATCTTGGTGCGGCCCGTGCCGCATGGTGGCGCCGGTGCTCGAGGAGCTGGCCGGGGAATACGAAGGCAGGATCGATATTTACAAGGTGAACACGGAGCAAGAGCTGGAATTGGCGGCGGTGTTCGGCATTCGCAGCATTCCGTCGCTGCTGTTCTGTCCCCGGAATGGGCGGCCGCAGATGATGCAGGGGGCTATGTCGAAAGGCGATCTGAAAAAGATGATCGACGAGGTGCTGCTCGGAAAGTAGTGCGGTGTGGCCGCCTCGTTGCCGACGTGTCGATACCGGAGCTCTATGGATTGGCGGCATAAAAAAGCCTCTCGAAAGAGAGGCTTTTTGCGAACCGAAGATTCGGCCGATTGGGAATCCCGCTTTATTTTACGGGCCGGCGAGTCACGCACTCGAATCTAAATTTTTGCTCTGAGATTTCGCATGCCTGCTCAAAAGGGAGGTCGGATGGCTTGTGCGCGGATCGAGGGGATAACCGATTTCGCGGAGAAAGCGCGGAGAAAGGACTGGAATGTGAGAATCCCTGCCGCCGGCAGGCGACAGGGATTCTGATCGACAGGAAGAAACGTCGTTATTTCAGTTTGTCGTACTCCTCGTCCGTGACGGGTTCTAACCATTCGTTGGAGGTCTTTTCGCCCGGAATCTCGAAAGCGAGGTGGGCGAACCAGCTGTCGGCCGCCGCACCGTGCCAGTGCTTCACGTTCGCAGGGATGTGGATGACCGTGCCGGGCAGAATCTCCTGCGCCGGTTTGCCCTCTTCCTGATACCAGCCGCGGCCGGCCACGCCGATAAGCATCTGACCGCCGCCTTTCGTAGCCCGGTGGATGTGCCAATTGTTGCGGCAGCGCGGCTCGAAGGTGACATTGGCGATGGAAACCTGCTCTTGCGAAATCGGGGCGAGGTAGCTGTTGCCGATGAAATACTGTGCATAGGCCGTATTGGGCTCGCCTATGGGGAAGATCATCTCACGCTGGAATGCGGCTTTTGCATCCTCTCCGGTCGTGTCTTCCGCCCAAACGTCTTTGGCCAGGCGGAAGGCCGCCCATGCCTTGGGCCAACCGGCGTAAAACCCGATGTGCGTGATGATTTCTGCAATCTCGGTACGGGTGATGCCGTTTTTCTTCGCTTCCTGAAGATGGAAGCCCAGCGAACTGTCCGTAATGCCCTGACTGATGAGCGAGGTAATCGTTACCAAACTGCGGTCGCGCAGGCTCAAAAGGTCGTTGCGGCTCCATACTTCGCCGAAAAGAACATCGTCGTTGAGTTCCGCGAACTTCGGCGCGAACTCTCCCAACTGGTCGCGCCCGGCCGTCTGTACGATTTTATTCTGTGCCATAACATTGCATGTTAAAACGGTGAATACTGCAATTAAAATGATTCTGTTCATGGTTCTTTATTGAATGTGGTTGCTGATTCGGTTGGCCGGATTCAAAGGTGTCTGGTCGGACAGCACCAACGATTTGACCATATGCAGTGTGCCCTGTTTGTATTTCTGAAAATGAGCCGACGCGATATGCGATTTGTAAGCCTCTTTGCTCGCATAGGTCTCCAGTATGGTTATCTTGCAGGGATTCTCCTTTTCGCCGACGGCGTACATGGTCAATACGCCCGGCTCAGTACGCAGGGAGACTTCGCCCACTTCGATCGCATATTTCATATACTCATCGAGGTGCTGCGGATAGACTTCTATTTTCGACAGCCGCACGATGCCGTCGGCCTGCATCGGCAGCTTGGCGCACATTCCCGCTCGGCTGCCATTGTTCATTTTCATGTTATTCGGCCGATCGGTTTTGTCGTGAAACAACGCAATCGCATTGTTGGCCAGAATATCCTCTGAATACGGTGCAAGCTCCTCGTCTTCTGCAATCCACGACCGCATCCGTTTCAGATTCTCTGTCAGGACTTCGGCCGGCTGATACGGATAGTCGGACCCATAAAGCAGATGATCGGGCGTGGTAATGGTCAGCAGCATTTTAATGACATCGGGCGTTGCCCCTCCCGCAAGGTCGTAATAGAGGTGAGAGAGGTTGGCTTCCCAGTCTACCGGTTGCATATAGCCTTTGGCCTGCATCGCCGGAAGAATGGCTTTCATGCGGGGTATGGCCAGCGGCAGGAACGAACCGCAGTGCGGGATGACGAACCGGATGTGGGGATAACGTGCCGGAACGTTCCGGGCAATCATGTTGATGACCGTGCGCGTGGTTTCGGAGGGGTATTCGTAGACGGCAAGCGGTGCGGTGGCAATGATCCCGTTGTTCACGGGCGACGGCTTGTGCGGGTGCAGGATGACGACCGCCTTGCGTTTGTTCAGCACCTCCATCAACGGATCGAGAGCTTCATCGCCCACATATTGCCCCCGGCTGTTGGTCGCTAATTTGATGCCGTCGGCGCCGAGCGTATCGAGTGCATAAACGGCCTCCTCGACAGCCGCCTCCACATCGGGCAGAGGCAGCGAGGCGCAGAAAAGGAACTTGCCGGGATAATCGGCTTTCAGTTTGGCACAGGCTTCATTGTATCGGCGCACCATCTGACGGCACTCCTCCGTGTCTCCGAAATAGGGCTGCGGCGCAGGCATGGAGAGCAGGCTCGTGCGGATGCCGGCCGCTTCCATAAACTCTATATGCGCGTCAATATCCCATTCGGGCAGGGGAAACGTCTCTTCCAACGCAGCCCCGTGCCGGTCGAGCAGGGTCTTGAATTCGGGTAATATGTTGTGGCAATGTACGTCGACGACCTGTTGCGCCGTGACGGTATGAAAAGACAGCATAAATGACAGTATGATAAACAGTTGTTTCATCTGTTACCTCCTCTCTCAAATCATCGGCATCTCCCAGGATCCGCGTGTATCGACGCCGGTGTCTTCGGCAGCGGTTTCCAGTGTACGGACCTCCGCTTCGGTAAGGGTAATCTTTGCAGCCTGTGCCGCCTCCTGTACTTGTGCGACTTTTGTCACTCCGATAATAGGCGTCGTACCTTTGGCTATTGCCCATGCCAATGCCACCTGTGCCGGCGAGATGCCGTGTCGGGCGCCGACCGTGCGCATGAAGGCGACGAGTTTTTCGATCTGTGGCAGCAGCGGATTGTAGGTATCGCCGCGCTGACTGCCTTCGGGAAGCGGATGCGCTGTGTCGTATTTGCCGCTCAATGCGCCTTGTTCCAGCACCATATATGCCCAAAAGTCGATGCCGCTTTCCCGGCAATAATCAAGAATGCCGGCATGTTCCGACGAGCGGTAGAGCAGGCTGTAATGGTTCTGGACTGCCGATAGGCGTACCCCTTCGGCAGAAAGGATCTCCTCGGCTCGTTTGATTTGAGCGAGGTTATGGTTGGACACGCCGATGCGTTTCACCTTTCCGCTCTTTACCAATGCCGCCATATAGGGCGTCCAGCGCTCCACGTCAGCCGGATTGTGAATCCAGTAAATGTCGATATAGTCCGTTCCGAAGCGTTCGAGGCTGCCGGCAAGCATGTCGGCTACAGGATTGGCCGAGTCTCCGGCAATCTGGGGTGTGAACTTCGTGGAAATCTGCACATCTTCGCGGCGGCACGCTTTGGTGAATGCCGCAAGCACGGTTTCCGATGCGCCCATGCCGTAGACAACGGCGGAATCCCAAAGGTTCAGCCCGTTTTTCATGGCCTCGTCGAATACGGGTTTCAGTTCTTCTATTCCCACATGGTTGCCGAATACCTGATCGCCGCCTACGGCGCCAGTACCCCATGACCATGTTCCCAATACGATTGACGGTTGTTTCATCTCCGCTCATTTATTATCGGTTATACTTATTTTCAGTTACGGCGCGCATCTGTACGACATGAGCCTTGTCGGAATGTGCCGTTGCGGTCAAGCCAATCAACGGTTTGTCGGGTGTCGCTCCGTTCCGGTGACGAATATTGGCAGATGATGCAATGACATTTCTTTTCTTGATGAGGCGTTTCGGCGAATCCTCCTCTTGATAGAATCCTTTGCCGTCGAATACCCGCAGGATTTGTTCCACATCGGGATGATCATGCCAGTTGTTACGGCTGCCGGGCGAAATCGGTCATCTATCTTTGTTTTGAACCGGTGACAAATCGGTCAGTCCATTGACGTATTACGGTTTTATCGACATTGTTCAGCAGTTTCCCTTTCTCCCAAGCGATGTCGGGATAGGTGGCTTTGAGTTGCTTTACGCTGTTGTCGATCGAGCTGCTGCCGGAGGTGGCGAACGGAATGACCCGCTTGCCTTTCAGGTTATGATTCTCAATGAATGTATTGATTATTCGCGGCGCCTGATCCCACCAGATGGGATAACCCAGATAAATCAGATCATAGGCCGCGATGTCTTTTTCGACGTTCATTATGGCGGGGCGGGAGGTGGGGTTGTTCATCTCGACGGAACTGCGCGATCGGCTGTTGCGCCAGTCGAGGTCGGCGGCGGTATACGGCACTGCCGGCTTTATTTCACAGAGGTCGGCGCCTGTCTGTTCTGCGATGAGTCGGGCGACGGAGGCTGTTGTGCCGGTTGCTGAGAAGTAGAGGACCAGTGCTTTTTCCCGACTGTCCTTTTGTTGTGCGTTGCTTGAACTGCACGAAGTGAGACCGAGTGTAATCATGCTTGCGAAAATTGCGGTAAAAGATAATCTGTTCATATTTTTTGTGTTTTTGTTTTTCAATGAAATCTGCCGGTCGGCGTCGAACGACTTGTCCAGCGTTTTCCTAAGCGTTGTCGTACTGCTCGGCATCCTCGCGACCCGGCCGCCGCGCCGAATGATGTTTGCTCGTCCATTCCCGATGCGAGTGCGCTATCTTTTTATAGTACAAAATTAGAACAGAAAATCCGAACGGGTTGTATATGAATTACAGATTGAATTACCAATTTCCACGTTCTGTCTGGCAGACTGTCCGGCAAGTTTGTGGTATATCGTATAGAAATGTTACGGGGTAGGATGTGGCGGAAGAGTGCAATAACTGTCGTTTGTGGTCCATTTGGGATTCGGGGTGTCGGAGGTTACGGGAATGCGAGCTTGCTTTTCCCGACGTCCCCATCCTAGCTCCCCCCCAAGAAAAAAATCCTTACGTATCGTCGATACATAAGGATTTTCTGTTCTAATGCTCTCTTAATCAGGTCTTGTGAGCGGAAAACGAGACTCGAACTCGCGACCCCAACCTTGGCAAGGTTGTGCTCTACCAACTGAGCTATTTGTTAATAGTCAAATAATCAGTATTTTACATGCAATAAAACATTACCTCGCCTAACAATGGATACCCAATGGAGAGCCTTTTTTCTTCCTGCAAGTGAATAAAAAGGGGGATTAAGTTTCAATTGTTATCGGAATGGGCTTTTAATTATCCATAGTCCGATGCACAGTGTCTTTTCATAGTTGTGGATGTATTAATGTGGTAACCGTTCTCTGCTTCGGTTTAGAAAAGCGAAAGGGCAAACTTCATCAAACGGTCTATTTAAAGCCCCCTTGTGTAAAAGTCTGTCTTCGCTGTCGGAAAGAATCGTTATATAAAAGCATTGGTCTTAGGCGCAGGTGACGCAATTCTCGGAAAGGGTATATAAAGACCCTCTCCGAAAGTTGCGGTATAAGAATTAAAAATGAGACAATCTCGAACCTTCGATAATCTGTCGGCACAAACTATCTACATGATATTGAGGGATAATCTCATAAACTTTATTCACTTGTTCATTCCACGTTTTCAAAGCAATAATTGCCGCGAGCGTTATCTTCTCCATGCTACCGAGCCAGAATAGATTGCTAGTTATCACTCTAAAATCAGTCGCCGTAGGATAGCGTTGCTGAGCAATAGACAGCCCGCATAGTTTAGCCAATCCATTGGATTGAACCACTTTGTTGTGAAGTTTACGATAGTCAGCTTCACTCGTTTTTTTCATGTAGTATGCCGCAAATCGTGATAAGGTCTGGTCTAATGACCCAATTTCAAATGGTAGCATGGCAATTAGTATTGAGGATTACGTTCGAATTCTTGAATGGCTTGATTAAACTGTGTCATTACCAACCGGAATGAGCCATCCCACATAAAAAGAGGCAAGTATCGCCCATCCATCCAAGGTACGGATAGATTATTTTGTTGCGATGCGCTCAAACTGTCCAGCAATCGCTGAACAATTTGTTGTGAGTGTTGTAAGTCTTGCATCGTTATAGCAACTTGCTCAATGTTACGAGAACATATACCATTGTATTGATTAATTAGGTTCCCGACCTGTTGCATTTGCCGATTCATATTCTTGATTTCATCCTGAATTTGTTCTTTGATACGAATGATTTCGTCTCTTTTTTCTTTGAGGTTTGCCCTACTGGCCAATACCACAATCAAAGCTATTACTAAGATTATTGTCCAAAACATATGTGGGGCCAAACGAAAAGTACAAAGGGGGTGAAATTGGATAAGTGATTGAAAAGTAAATCAATAGGTCTGTTTAAGGTCCTTGAATGAACTGGATTGAACTGTACTTTTATTGTCGTTTTTTCAAGAAGAATATCACTCGAATTGAACTGAAACCCTCAATCAATACAGCCCCCC
>NZ_CANQYJ010000098.1 GCF_947628055.1 uncultured Rikenella sp. | reverse complement strand
ATTGCGCCAGATAAAGTCGGCCCGGTACAAGGAGTTGGCCATGATCCCCCCCACATAAGCCGCTGCCAGAAAGACGTACTCCGGCTTTTCCGCTGCGAAAAACGCTTCTACCGCCTGCTGGTCGGTCAAATCCAGTTCTTTATGGGTGCGTCCGATCAGGCCGGAATACCCTTTCTGCTGCAAATTCCGCCAGATTGCGGAGCCCACCAGTCCCCGGTGGCCCGCTACGTATATCCGAGATGTCTTTTCCATCTTTTCTTTTTTTGTTACCGGTTCGTTCGTCGATTTCAGTTACCGGGCCGGCCGGTCCCGTCGCGCGAACATCCACAAGGCCAGCCCGATCAGCACCCCTGCCATGGCGCCGAGAATCGTCAGCGGAAGCCAGAGGTCTCCCACCGGCTGCCCTTTGAGCATCAGCCCCTTGATCCCTTCGATAAACCACGTCGCCGGCACGATCCGGCAGACCCATTGCATCGCTTCTGGCATATTGGCCAGCGGAAAAATGAAGCCTGACAACAGCATCGTCGGCATCAGCAGCCCCACCAGCGACGCTGTCAGCGCCGTCTGCTGCGTTTTGACCAGCGACGAGATGAGTATCCCCAGCCCGATGGCCGCCAGAATGAACAGGGCGCACAACAGCATCACCCCCCACAAGCTCCCGTGGCAAGGCATCCCGAACACCAGCGTCCCCAGCAGCATGATGACCGCCGTATTGACCGCTGTCAGAACGAAATAAGGCAGCACTTTCCCCAGAACGACCGTGCGTCCCTTGAGCGGCGAGACGGTCAGCAGCCGCAGCGTTCCTGTCTCTTTTTCCCGCGCCAGCGTCACGGAGGTCATCATCGCCGCCACGATCATCACGATCATGGCGATCACTCCCGGCACGAACATGTAGGCCGACTTCAGCTCCGGATTGTACATCATCCGCACATCGACCCGCAGCGGGGCGGTATCGGCCGACAGCAGCCCCTGTTCGGTGTTCAATTCCGCGTTCAGGTCTCTCACGATGGCCGTGGCGTAACCGATAAGGGTCGTTGCGATGTTCAGATCCGAGGCGTCGGTCACCAGCTGTACCGCGGTTCCTTCGACCCTCCTGGCATCGCTGCCGAAGCCCGCGGGAATCACCACCACCATTTTGACCGTCCCGTCGCGGAATGCCGCGTCGATGTCCGCTTCGCACCGCACTTGATCCACGATGCGGAACTGGTCGGCCGCCTCCAGCTTTTGCACTAACTTGCGCGCCAACGGATCGCCTTGCGAGGAGTCGAGCACTGCCACCGGCGTGTGATCGATGTCCATCGAGATCACATACCCGAAGAGCATCACTAATGCCAAAGGTATGGCGAAGAGCATCGCCAGCGTCCTCTTCTCACGCAGGATATGCCGGCACTCTTTGACTACAAAGCCCAGAAAACGGTCTGTCATACCTCGGCCTCCTTTCTGCCGGTCGTTCCGCCGGCCGGGCGTGTGAGTCTGCTGAATAAATCGTCCATGTCGGCAGCCTGGTGTTCGCTCATCAAGGTTCTGGGCTGGCCTATGGCCTGGATCCGTCCGTCTGCCATGATAAGCGTCCGGTTGCAATAAAGCGCCTCGTCCAGATAATGGGTCGTCACGAGGATCGTTGTCCCTCCCGCTGCCGTGTCGAGGATCAGTTCCCAGAACCGCCTCCGTTCCAGCGGGTCGACACCGCCGGTCGGTTCGTCCAGAAATAACACTTGCGGCCGGTGGAGCATCGCCGCCGAGAGGGCGATCTTCTGTTTCCATCCCGGCGGCAAGCCGCCCACCAGCTGGTCTTTGATTCGTTCCATAGACAGCCGCCGGTACATTTCCCGGATCCGTTCCCGCAGCCGGGTGCGGCTCAGTCCGTAAATCGTTCCGAAAAGCTGCAGATTCTCGCTTACGGTCAGGTCGTTGTAAAGCGAGAAGCGCTGGCTCATATAGCCGATCCGCCGCTTGACCTGCTCCGGGTTGCGCGCTACGTCGCATCCGGCCACTTCGGCCTGTCCCGATGTGGGTCTGAGCAGTCCGCACAGCATCCGGATCGCTGTGGTTTTCCCGGCTCCGTTGGCTCCTAAGAAACCGAATACTTCGCCCCGGCCCACGTCGAAAGTGAGGTCGTCCACTGCTGTGAACGTCCCGAAACGACGGGTCAGGTGTTCCGTTATGATGCTTCGTTCGTCCATGAGTTCTCGGTTTCTTCGGCTTCGGGCGACGCCGAGGTCAGTTGTATGAAAAGGTCTTCGACCGTCGGGCTCGCCGGACGGACTGAGACTTGCGATGTGTCGATGCCTTGTCCCCGCAGGTAACCGGCCACTGTTTCGGCCCGCATGGCCGGCAGGGCGGTCCCCAAATGGATCCGGTCGCCGAACGAGTAGCATCCGCAACTGAGCGACCAGCTGCGCAGAATGTGCAACATCCTGGTGTTGAGGCCGATGTCTGCCGAACCGATCTCGTATAGGGTTCCCCGGTAATGCGCTTCGGCTTCATTCGGCACCAGTGAGTCGAGCACTGTGCCGCGATGGAGGAGGGTGATCCGGTCGCACCGGGCCGCTTCGTCCATGTAAGAGGTGGAGACCAGTACGGTTTTCCCTTTTCCCGCCAGTTTCCGCAGGGCGGCCCAAAATTCGCTGCGCGAGACGGGATCGACGCCGGTGGTGGGTTCGTCGAGCATCAGCACTTCCGGGTCGTGGATCAGTGCGCAGCAAAGGGCGAGTTTCTGTTTCATCCCGCCGGAGAGCTGGGCTGCCGGACGGTCGGAGAAGGGTTCGATCTGTGCCCAGATGTCTCCGGCCAAAGATGCGATCCGACCGGCCGGCTGCCGGTAGATGCGGGCGAAAAATTCCAGGTTCTCGCGCACGGAGAGGTCGCCGTACAACGAAAAAGCGGCGGGCATGTATCCGACGGTCTTCCGCACTTCTCGCCACTGTTCCCGGATGTCGTGTCCGCCTACGGATGCCGTACCGGTGTCGGGGCGCAGGAGGGTGACCAAAATGTCGAACAGGGTCGTCTTGCCGGCTCCGTCGGCGCCGATCAGTCCGTGAATCGTACCCTCCGGCACTTGCAACGACACATCCTTCAAGGCGGCTGCGTTTCCTCGTTTTTTCGATATGTTTTCCGCTTCGATCATATCTCGGATTATTCGTTCGTTCAGTCTTTTTCTCGGCGGGTGGCTGCGGCCCGCCCGGTTCTGCGAACCGGATTCCTCCACAGTGTGGGGCTGCCCGCTTCGCGGAATGATACTTTTTCTCTTTGTCGCTCATGCCGCGGAGCACCTTTTTCTTAGCCGCCTCAAGCCGGCAGGGCTTTTTCTTCGCTGCCCTTTTGCCGGGCAGGCACTTTTTCTTAGCCGCCTCAAGCCGGCGGGGCTTCTACTTTCTTTGCCACCAAAGAACCGAGCAGCGTACCGAGAGCAGAGATCGTTTGCGGGCTATGCCGAGGTAGCGCGAGGAAGACCGCAGGTCAAAGTAGACAAAGAACCGACGCAGCAGCCGAGTGCCATCGAGCTTGCTCGAATGGCCGAGGCGCCAGGAGGAAGGCGAAGCCAAAGTGCCTCCAGCCGGTTTCGCCTTGTCGGGTGTCCGCGCGTCCTGCGCGGCCCCCTCAAGGCAAAACACGACGCTTCCGGGAGGGCTTTCGCGTGCGAAGGAACAGTTTCCCGCGTCCGCGGACGGGCTGCTGTGCCTAACGGCATCCAAGAGGGTTTTTCAGCCATGATCTCCCTATGCCAGGCCGGAGCCCCCGGCTGCGGAGGCCTGCAATTTTCTCGCTGCGCTCGATTGCAGTCCCCGCTGGCTCCGGCCAATCAAGGGTAGTTACAGCCCAGGTCGAGTGCCGAGCGGCACCCTCCGCCCAGGGTGGCTCCGGCCTGACACGGGGAGATCATTGAAACCGTACTTTTTCGGTACTATTTACGGCCACTCTCGCGCACCTGATTATCATTTCGGGTCGCAGCCTGCGGAGTTGGGGGTAGTTACGGTCCGGCTCGAGTGCCGAGCGGCACGCAAAATGGTCAGCCTCCAGTATTCCTGCTGGGCTACTACCCTTGCTTGGCCGGAGCCAGCAACGCCGTTCAGGGTAGTTACAGCCCCGGATCAAGTGCCGAGCGGCACACGGCCCGAGGCGATAAAAACCATACGGTTAAATATTGGGTTTCCGCGCCGACGGCGACCTCTTCAAAACCGCGATATACCGGCAGGCAAACCGCATCCCGAGGCGAAAACCGGGAACGGATCCGGATACCCGGCAAAAATAATCATTTTCCCCGCTTTGCACTGTACGCCCCCGAAAAGTCAAACCGTTGCCGGATAAGAAACCCGGCTGTGGTAAATGTTGTTCAGCTTGGCCTTGAACAGCTCCTTGATCCGGGTCACCTCCGCGAACGACAAATCCGCATGGCTGAACTGATGTTCGGCCACCTGCCGGTCGACGATCTTCTCGACCAGCGCATCGATCGACTCCTTGTCGTAGCTGGCCAGCGACCGCGATGCCGCCTCCACCGAATCGGCCATCATGCAGATCGCCACCTCGCGCCGCACCGGTTTCGGCCCCGGATAAGTAAATTCGTCGGGATGTTCCACCACCCCGTCATGCAGCCGCCCCTCTTCCGCATAGAAATAGTAGATCTTCGACGTTCCGTGATGTCCGGAGATGAACTCCTGGATCATCGCCGGCAGCCGGTATTTGCGCGCCAAAGTGATCCCCTCGGTGACATGCGAGCGGACGATAGCCGCACTCTGTGCCGGACGAAGCATCGAATGGGGATTGAAATTCCCGGTCTGGTTTTCCACGAAATAGAACGCATTTTCCATCTTGCC
Source organism: uncultured Rikenella sp. (assembly GCF_947628055.1). Classification (GTDB taxonomy): domain Bacteria; phylum Bacteroidota; class Bacteroidia; order Bacteroidales; family Rikenellaceae; genus Rikenella. The sequence continues at coordinate 4,117 of NZ_CANQYJ010000098.1, read as the reverse complement.
GATGTCGTGGTAGAGCGCCCCCGTCCGCGCCAGCAGAGGGTTCGCTCCGATCTCCTTCGCCGCGCTCTCGGCCAGCGAGGCCACCTGCACCGAATGTTGGAACGTTCCCGGCGCTTTCTCGGCTAATTGCAGCAACAAAGGTTGATTGGTGTCCGAGAGTTCCAGCAAGGTAATGTCCGACACGAAGCCGAACAGCCGCTCGAAAATATAGACTAACTGGTAGAATGCCAGCATCAGGAATGCACTCGCCACGAACCACAGCACCCCCCTGTAATCGACGTACAGCGTCCCCTGCGTCATCCACATGAACGCGACGTAGACCAGCGCCCCGGCCAGGAGCACCGCCCCGACGGCCTTGAATACGCTGTGCCGCTGGTAGTAGTGCCGCACCACGAAGATGGCCACCATCCCGGCCAGGAAATCGACCGTGAAAAATTCAAAGCTGGACCTTACGAAAAGCGAGGCGAGCAGCACCACCGAAATGTTCCCGAAGATAGCCACGCGGGTGTCGAAAAAAGCCAGCAACAGAATCGCCACCACCGGCAGCGGCACTAAATAAGGGCTCAGGAACTGCGTCCGCACCACGAGCGCCATCAGTCCCGCCATGACGGTATAGAGCACGAAAACGAACAGCAGCGGTTTCCACCCGGCGAAGTGCCGTCCGGAAAAGAACCGGAAAAAGACATAGCTCAAGGTCAGTATGGAAGCAACGAGCAGGAATTTGCCTAAGAAGAGGACGATTCCGCTCACGCCCCGCCCCAGCCGGTTTTCGTATTCGCGGCGGTAGGAGGTCAGCAGCGAAGCGGTATGGCGGTCGATCATCTGGCCGGCGGCGACGATCACTTCGCCCGTGCGGATGATCCCTTCCGTCCGTGAAACCCGCGAGAGAAGCTGTTCCCGGAGCCGGGCGTTGAGCGATTGGTCGTAAGTCAGGGAGGGCGTAAGGTAGCGAGCCGCCTGCTCGGGATCGATCCCCTGCGCCTGCAGGTAGGTCTGCGCCGTGGAAGGGGTGAACAGGTCGGTGGCGTAAACGGTTTGCAATACGTGTGCGCTGTCCGTGCGCACCATCCGGTCGGCATAGGAAGCCCGCTCGGCGTCGCTGACGATCCCTTTGCGGTAAACGTACCGGAAAGCGTCGAGTATCCGTTCCCGTTCTGCATCGCCGAGCGAAGGATCGGCTGTCAGATCGGCCGCCAAGGTTCGCAGCTGGGCGGCCGCCACCAGGGTGTCGAGCCGGAAAACGGGCTGGAACTCTTCCATCAGTTTTTTCCGCTCCGCAACGAGCTGTTCGATACTCTTATAGATCGGGATGTCGAACGGAGCGGTCAAGGTCTCCGATTCCCATACTTCGCCGGGGGCGAAATGGAAGTTCACGGCCGGCCGCCGGGGCATCATTCCGGTGATGAGCAGGGACAACCCGGCCAGAAGGGCGATTTTCCGTATCATAGTTTTTCAAAAGTTTTGAAGCCCTCGCCGAGGGTTTCATGAGCATCGACCACAATCATGAACGCGTCGGGGTCGATTTCGCGGATGCGGTCGCGCATGAGCGACACTTCGCGCCGCGAAACGACCACGAAGATCATCTCTTTGTCGGCTCCGGTGTACATGCCGCTGGCCTTGATATAGGTGCCGCCGCGGTCCAGCCCCTCGAGGATGTAGTCGCGGATCTCGTCGTGGCGGTCGGAGAGGATGAAGAGCAGTTTGTCGCCCGACCCGCCGTCCACGATGTAGTCGATCACGCGCGAGGAGACGAAGATGGTCACCAACGAATAGAGCGGCAGCCGCCAGTCGCCCAATACGACCAGCCCGAACAGCACCACTAACGAATCCACATAAAGCACCGCCCGGCTGATCGGGACATGGAAGTATCTGGAGACGATCATGGCCACGATGTCCGTTCCGCCCGACGTGGCGTGGGTCTTGAGGATCAGTCCTACGCCCGCCCCCATCAGCGTCCCGCCGAAGATGCAACTCAGCAGCACGTCGTCCGAGAGGTCGATCTTGCCGCCGAGCAGGGTGGCGGGGTCGGAGCCCACCAGGAGTGTCAGGGTGTCCATAATGACCGGGGTCAGCACCGCCGCGACGATGGTCTTGGTGCCGAACTTGGCCCCGAAAAGCCGGAACGCGATGAGCAGCAGGGGAATGTCCATCGAGAGACCGTAAGTCCCGACCTGTATGGCGGGAAACAGGTAGTTCAGCACCACGCCCAGACCGTACACGCCGCCGGGGACGATGCGGTAGGGGGTGATGAAAAATACGAATGCGGTGGCGAGCAGCGCTGCGCCGACCACAACGAAAAGCCACTGTCGGAAATGATGACTGTTCATGGGGGTCGCCTTAATATGACAAAGTTAATCAATTTCCCGACCTTTTTACCGGGGCTGCCGTCGCGCTGTCCGGCGGTCGTTCTCCATGCTTTCTGTCTTCGGCCGGCGGGTCGCACCAACAGAGGCCGGTACGATCCGAATAGACGTTGCGCCGGTGCGGGCAAACCGGATTTTCGCTATCTTCGGCGAAAACAAACCGGATCGGGCCGGGTGCGTGGGGCTGCCCCGGCGGTCGGGTTCGCCTGCAAACATCCCGCCGCGGGTGTCGACCTCAAGGAAGTTTGGCCGAAAGAGGCCGTAACGGCCGGATTGTAGAAAATAAGACTTATTTTTGGACCCAATTTCCAAGACTGCATTATGAAAGGAATCGTACTGGCCGGCGGCTCGGGAATGCGCCTTTATCCCATCACCAAGGGGGTGAGCAAGCAATTGCTGCCGATCTATGACAAGCCGATGATCTATTATCCCATCTCGGTGCTGATGCTGGCCGGGATACGGGAGATCTTGATTATTTCGACGCCGCACGACCTGCCGGGGTTCCGCAGGCTGCTCGGGGACGGCTCCGACTATGGGGTGCGGTTCGAGTATGCCGAGCAGCCGTCGCCGGACGGGCTGGCGCAGGCGTTCATTATCGGTGAAAAGTTCATCGGGAAGGATGCGGCTTGCTTGGTGCTGGGGGACAATATCTTTTTCGGGCAGGGCTTCTCGGCCATGCTGCACGAGGCGGTGGCGGCGGCGGAGGATGCCGCCGATCCCAAGGCGACCGTATTCGGCTACTGGGTGAGCGATCCCGAACGGTATGGGGTCGTTTCGTTCGATAAGGAGGGGAATGCGGAGACGCTGGAAGAAAAGCCTGCCGTGCCGAAATCCAATTATGCTGTGGTCGGGCTGTATTTCTATCCGAACCGGGTGGTGGATGTGGCCAAACGGATCGAACCGTCGGCACGGGGTGAGTTGGAGATCACGACGGTCAATGAACGGTTCCTGCATGACAAACAGCTGAAGGTGCAGCTCTTGGGGCGGGGGTTCGCGTGGCTGGACACGGGTACGCATGATTCGTTGTCCGAGGCTTCGACTTTTATCGAGGTGATCGAAAAGAGGCAGGGGCTGAAGGTGGCTTGTCTGGAGGGGATCGCTTACGGCAAGGGCTGGATCACGGCGGAAAAACTGCGTGAGATCGCGCTGCCGATGGCTAAAAACCAATACGGGCAGTATCTGCTGTCGCGTATCAGGGAAAATGAATAACGGATGTTTCGGCCATGAGTGATATACGAATTCTTGAGGGGGGTATTTTCCGGGATGCCCGGGGCGAGTTGGTGCACATGAATGGTTTCAACTTAGAGGGTGCGCATCGCTATTATGTCATCAGGCATGACAGTACGGAGGTGATTCGGGGCTGGCATGGGCACCGATATGAGGGTAAGTGGTTCCAGTGTCTGCGGGGCGGTTTCCGGCTGGCGTTCGTGCGGCCGGACGATTGGGAAAATCCTTCGCGGAATTTGGTGCCGGAGGTCTTTACGCTGACGGCGGAGCGCAGCGAATTGCTGTGTCTGCCGGCGGGGTATGCGAATTGTATCCGGGCGCTGGTGCCGGATAGCTTGTTGTTGGTGTTCTCGGGCAAGGAGTTGCCGGAGGCGCTGAAGGATAGCTGGCGGTGGGAACCGTCGATGTGGGGCGGAAATAAAATTTAACGGTTCGATTTAATCACTACCTTATGTTTGAGGGAACTGTTCTCTTTGTGAACAAAGAGAACCAGAAAAACTTTTTGAGATGCTTGCGCATCTCTTGAG
>NZ_CANQYJ010000097.1 GCF_947628055.1 uncultured Rikenella sp. | reverse complement strand
GTTCTGAAGAAGCCTTGTGCCGTTTGCGGAAGGTGGCCAACAAGACGATGGCGACGATCAGACCGGCAATCGCAAAATCGGAGCTTGAGAAGACCTATTAAGCGGGGCCCGCGCGAGAGCGCAGTTTTCTCCGGTTAAGGCTGAGCAAACTCCCCTGTTCGCGTGCCGCTCGGCATTGACCCGAGGGCAGTCCTCTCTTTTTTCACGGCGAATGATGTCCGCGCGCCGACGCCGAAAAAGGGAAATCGACGGTTTCAACGTGAGTTGAAAGCGAACGATTTTCCTGGCGCGCGGGTTATGTTCGGGGTAATTCCGGCCCAAGCGAAACGCAGTTTCGCTCGTCCCGCCGGGGTCACCCGGATGCCCCCGCGCAGGGCAGTACCCTCTTTGGGGTAGTTTATTTTGCCGGCAGGCCAATAACCCCCCCGAAGGGTACGGATCGCGTGCCGAGCGGCACCGGTACCCGCGCTGCGCCTTACAGAGTGAAATAAGATTTCGCTGATGCGCGGGATAATATAGCAGAGGTAAAGGTGGCCTGGTTCGTGTGCCGCGCGGCCCCGCCCGCCCGGCGTAAGGGCAGTACCCTCAAACTCCCTGCGCGCGACGGCTGGAGAAGGGAATCGGTCAAAAGCATAAATTGCTTTTGAACAGGATTTCCGCCAGCGCGCGGGACGAAGACCTTTTTCGATCTGTAACGGGCCGCCGCCCACGGAGGATATTTCGGGTAGTTCCAGCCCGGATCGAGTGCCGAGCGGCACCGGCCCTCCGCAGGGCGGGGCTGCGGGCCGACCGCCTCTCCGAGGCGGAGACTGTGAAACCCGGTGCGCGGGACAAAACACAGTTCATTTTATTGAGAGATAGCCGGAGCCAGCGGGGCCGCAAACGAGCCACGCGAGTGTTGCAGGCCTCCACCTGGAGTGGCTCCGGCCCGACATCGGGAGATCGCAGTTAACCCGAATTTCCACCGGTGCGCGGGTTATGTTCGGGGTAATTCCGGCCCAAGCGAAACGCAGTTTCGCCCGTCCCGCCGGGGTCACCCGGACGCCGCCCGCGTAGGGCAGTATCCTCTTTGGGGGTAGTTTATTTTGCTGCCTGCAGGCCAATAAAACACCCGAAGGGTGCGGATCGCGTGCCGAGCGGTACCGCCCGCCGCGTGGGGCGGCGTCGGGCGCGCGACCAAAGGTCGCGGTTTATCGGATTCCGACAACAACGGACGGAACTAACGGGAAACAGCCAATAAAACAGCCAACGGCTGCGTCTCGTGTGTCCAGCCGTTCCTCAAAACCCCGCAGGCTACGGCCCTAAAATGATCTTCCCCGGCACAGAAAAACGTTTAATGATATGTACACTTGGAAGAAGTGCGCGTCCTGAAACCACCCGGTACAGGGTTGCAACCTGAAGGTCTTGCCAAGCCAGCTTCGGAACGAAACTGCAACCGGTTATCGGTGCAGAAAGATATTTCCGTGTGCGTGCGGGCCGTAGACTTACTCCACGGGACCCGGTGCCGCTGGGCACGCAATCCGGGCCTGCCAGTTGTAGAGGTGTACAGCACCGGCCTAAGTCGAAAAATGGCCTCAAAATAAAGTAATCACCTCTATTTTAAAAGAAATTTCAGGCCTTCTATTTCCGTGTAAGCCCATGGGCGATCATAAGTGGTGGCTTTGACCCTCCGATAAACTTCCTCGAGTGGCATATCCGGCATGATTTTGCACAAGGCATCTAACTCTTTGCGGGTATAAGGTGTCCGCGTCCACGCTTCATCACTCTGAGGTAACGCGTCTCCGACAGCGATTTTATCGAGTATGGACAAAAAAGAATTCAGGATACAAGCATAACATTTTTGCGTGACCGAAAATACCGTGTCGTTCTCCAGAATCCTGAATTTTCGAACTTCGATGATGCGTCCCGTATCGACCCGACCTGCCATGTAGTGGCAAGTGATTCCGAACACTGTTTCGCAGTTGTATACAGCGAAATTCGTGCATCCGATGCCCGGATACTCAGGCGGCCCCGGATGCCAATTGATAGCTCCTTGGGCAGCTCTTTGCAACAATCCTTCCGGGATAATCCACGGGGACAGATACGAAAAAATATAATCTCCTTTCCACCAGAGCATATCTTCGGGAAACGATTCGCCTCTGGCCCCGAACAATACCGTCGTATGGGGAAATATCTGCCGGACGTATTCCGCCGCATGATAGGCGTTTCGGTCGTCTTTCTTGCCGATAAACAGCATCTCGAGGCTTTGGCAGCGGTAATATTCGATCAGCGACCGTGCCGCTTCTTTGGGAAAATGATGCGGATTTTCAAACAAGAACAGATTGTCCGGCCCGAAATCGCGGCTGCGATCGAAATCTTCCCATAAACTCAGCCAATCGTCGTAATGGCGGATCAACTTCTGTGCCGGGCTTCTCATCTGCACCGGCAGATTAGGAAGGTCTGTGCCGACCATATCGCGTATATGTGCATTGCATTCTTTTAAATCGAGCGCATCCCGATAAGTACGGCCCGAAGCCAGATAATGCGTGTAAATTTTTTCCGAGCGTTCCATTGCTGACAGGAACATTCGGGCTGTTGTTGCATGGTTGTCCATTGCGGTAGCGTAGAAAATTAAAAACGTGGGACAATACCTTTTATCCGCTTTCTGAGGTTCTGGACTACCCATGCCGCAAGATAACAGAGTAAAGCCCACGTATCGCTACGCAGGCGTTGCACTTTACTCCTTGCGGCTTTTGAAATTGTCCAGATTTCAGAAAGCAAGAATAAAAGCTAACGCTTTTTATGTCGTCCCTTTCGGCCGCGCGGGTGTCGCCGTCAGCCGAAAGAGGAAAAAAAGAGTCTGCAAAAAGAGTTTATATCATAGGCAGATGGATGAATGAAATCGATCAAAGGTAATATTTTTTGCAAAAACAACATAGAGCAGAGATCAAAGGAGGTCCGATACAAGGATACGACGCTGGCGGCGGAGGTATGCGGGAGTGGGGCGGCTCTCTTTCCGCACAGCAGCAAGGAGAATCAACGCACTCAACCTTTCGCGATTATTTGTACCCGCATTCTTTATATTAACCCTTCGATTCAGGCCAGGGCCGTACTCCCCATTGAGAGGTCTTCCCCCTAAAAGATCAGCAACTAGCCCCGGTTCAGGTGCCGAGCCCCCGGTGCAAAACCAAATTCGAAAGAAGAGAAAAAAGTACAAAAAAGTATGTAATCGCTTAAATTTATTATATTTGACAGACAACCTTTAACTCACAAACTCTTATGAAGAAAAAAGTGCTTGCTTTGTTCGCGCTGGTTTGGCCATTAGCAGGCTTGAGCACAGTGCATGCCCAGGAATACAATACGGCGATCAGCGTCAATCTGGGAGCGGATATGGGTTTCGGATTCAAACATTTTCTGGGAGAACGCAGTGCGATCGAAGCGCAATTGGGCTACAATATCGGCTGCGACGGCGTGATGCTGTCAGCCGTTTATCAGTACCACGTGCCTCTGGCCACAGGTTTCAGCCTCTAACGCAGGGGGCGGTCTGAACATCGGCGCGCTGCATCTGGGGAAACACCAGAACTCGGATTTTGCGATCGGTCTCGATCCGACAGTCGGATTTGAATACAAATTCGCCGGCGCTCCGATTGCGCTGGCTGTGGATTATAAACCGAATATCAATTTCACGCCGCATTCCCAGTGGGATCTGGCAGCATTTAAGATCCGCTATACTTTTTAGCTCGCCGGGACGGCAGACGAGGCGTATCGGGTTCGGCGAGCCGAAGTTAGTTGCGGAGATTCGCAGGGACTTCGAACGAGCGAACCATTGGCTGTTGTCCCGAATGAGCCGGATTCTTGCGGAATTCATCGAACCATCGGTTTTCTGTTAACTTTGCAGGATCACATTTAGTTTCGACCGCCATGAAAAACATCGATACGGCTTGGGTCAGTACCAGAGTTCGGGAACTTTCAGCTTCGGCTTCCGCCCGGGAAGACGAGCGGGAGATTGAGTTGCAATGCCTTGCGTGCACCGACTATACGACCCTTAAGGAGACCGATTCGCCGCGCAGCGTGACGGCTTTCACGAACCATGCCATCGAACTGGCCTCTGCCGGATTGCCCGCCGTGGCGTCGATTTGCGTCTATCCGTCGCTGGTGGATGCCGTAGGGGTGGCTTTGGCGGAGGTGCCGGCCGGGTCACCGGGCGAGAATATCGGGATCACGGCGGTTTGCGGGGCATTCCCGTCCGGACAGACTTATCTGGAAGTCAAGATGCTGGAATGTGCCATGGCGATCGAGAACGGGGCGGACGAAGTGGATGTGGTCATGAATGTAGGGGCGATGCTGTCGGGAGATTACGACCTGGCGGAGAGCGAGTTGGCCATGATGCGGGAGGAGATCGACGGCGATGCGGTGCTGAAAGTGATCCTGGAAACCGGGTCGCTGGGCGATCCGGAGCTGATCTACCGGGCATCGATGCTGGCGATGGAGGCGGGAGCCGATTTCATCAAAACATCGACGGGCAAGACCCCGATCTCGGCGACGCCGGCAGCTGCTGTAGTCATGTGTCGGGCGATCCGTGATTTTGAACGCTCTTGCTCGCGGAAAGTGGGGATCAAGGTGGCGGGGGGCATCCGGACACCGCAGGAAGCCGTGCTGTACCATACTATCGTGGCGCAGGAGTTGGGCGAGGAGTGGCTGACACCGTCACTGTTCCGCATCGGGGCGAGCCGGTTGGTGGATGCGTTGGTGCCGCATCTGCTCTGATCCGTCGGTTGTGACAACGGCAGCGGCGATGAATGCGATTGCATTTATCGCCGCTGCCGTTCTATCCGGTTATGTAAGGTTATATAACGAAAAAGGGGAGCTTCTCTCCTGAGAAAGAAGCTCCCCTTTGTACCTGCAAAAGCAATATCAACGAGATTAGCTCTATCGATTATTGATTGGCATTGGCATTTCCTTCGCCCTTGTCCTTCGCCGCCGCATAGCTGATCGACAGTGCATTGGCCCGCCTCAATTCCTGCTTAATATCAGTCACCATCCCCATCTTGGTATTGGCGTCGATTTTCAGGCTGACGGTCATATCCGGCCGGTCTTTTTCGCTGAGTTTATCCCGCTCGGCAGCCACGAACTCGGTGATATTCTGCAACGAGCTGTACGCCCCGTTAAGCTGGATCCTCGGCGCCGTCCCGAACTGCGGCGCAAGCGCCTTGGTCGGCGGCCCGACGTAGATGTAGCTTACCAAAGACTTTTTCTCGAGTTTCTGAGCTTCGCTGGCCTTCGGAGAATCGATCTGCACCATCAGTTCCACTTCACGCATGGTGGTAGTGGCCATGAAGAAGAACAGGATCATGAACACGATGTCGGGCAGCGACGAGGTGGAGATCCCTGGGGTCCCCTTCCCTCCGTTCCTTTTGAATTGTGCCATGTTACTTTCCTCCTGTCAGGTTACGCGGTTCGGCTTCCGAGATTTTCACCGGGATCGCCTTATTGATAGCTTTCTGCTGTTCGTCGTTCAAGTCGGTATAAGAGCGTCCGAACTTCTGTTGAGCCAGTTCATCCTTGGCCTGGTTGTAGGCTTTGGTGAGTTCGTTCTGCACCTTGAGGTACATGTCGTAGCTTGTTCCGCGGTCATTCTGGAGCGAAATCAAGCCTTTGCTCACCGGATATTTGCCCAGCAGCGGTATTTCGGTCATTTCCTTTTCCGGCATGTTGGGATCGTTGGTCGGGTTGGTGATAAAGATTTTGGCCTTTTCACTCAATCCCGATATGTCCATACGCTGCCCCGCAACCAGCAATTGGTTGTTGCCGCTGACGAACACCATAAGCACATTACGCTCATGGGCGTCCATCCCCGGGTCGCTTTCCTGATCGACCAGAGGGGGCAACTTCCGGGAGATACCCGAGTCGACGTTCATGGAAGTCGTCATCAGCCAGAAGATGAGCAACAGGAACGCGATGTCGGCCATGGATCCGGAATTGATTTCTGGAACTTTTCTTTTAGCCATGAGTATGGACTTTATTTTTTAAAGACTTTGTAGAGCTCTCCGTAAAGAATGCTCAGGACCACTCCGGCGAAAGCGATGTAAGTCGCATACAGAGCCGTGTCGCTGAATTTCAGTTCAAACGAGTTGTCCATTACCTTCCCGCTGGCGAGCTTGATCGGTTCGTCCGAGGCCAGTGCATACGAGACGAGGAAGACCACGACGATCACGCCTAATCCGATCAGCGAGCGGGTCGCACTCTTCGGGTTCTGGAACACTGCCACGAGCGGCATGATGATCGTCAGTGCGATGGTCAGGAGAATCATGGCGAACGACCAGCCGAGCATCAGGTCCACTTTGCCCGTCACCGCCCCGGCGATCACCAGAATCGCCGATACGATGAGCAGTACGTATTTGATGATTGAAAGGTATTTCATATTTTTTGTGCCAAAAGCACGCAGTGGACTTCCGGGCGGGAAGTCCCGCGCCGGTTATTTTTTCAGGTATTTGGTCAGGGTGTCCACCAGCGAGATGGAAGCGTCTTCCATTGAGATGACGATGCTGTCGATCTTAGCCAGCAGATAGTTGTAGAACAATTGCAGGATCACCGCAGCGATCAAACCGGCCACCGTGGTCAGCAAGGCGATTTTCATACCCCCGGCCACCAGCGACGGAGCAATATCCCCTGCTGCTTCGATGGCATCGAAGGCCGCGATCATACCGACCACAGTCCCCATGAACCCCAACATCGGAGACAAGGCGATGAAGAGCGAGATCCACGACATGCCGTTTTCGAGTTTCCCAGCCTGTACCGAGCCGTACGAGGATACCGATTTTTCGACTACATCGAGCCCTTCGTTCGCCCGATCCAGCCCCTGATAGAAGATCGAAGCCACCGGCCCGCGGGTGTTGCGGCACACTTCCTTAGCAGCTTCCACGCCGCCGTTGTTCAGTGCGTCTTCGACTTTTTCGAGCAGTTTTTTGGTGTTGATAGTGGCCAAGTTGAGGTAGATAACGCGTTCGATCACGATCGCCAGACCGAGGATCAAGCAGAGGAGGATCGGCGACATCCAGCCCACGCCCCCTTCGATGAATTTCTGTTTCAGGGCCTGGTGCATCGGCTGTCCGCCCAGTTCTTCTTCAGCAACTGCGGCTGCATCCGTAGTCGTTGTGGCAGCTGCCGGAGCAACGGTCTGTTCAGTCTGTGCCGCAGCAGCAGTATCAGCAGCGGCATCTTGAGCGTACAGATTCGCGGTGCCGAAGGTCAGCAGACCTACCATGGACACGATTGTCAGAAGTTTTTTCATAGTGACGGTAAGATTTGATTAGTTTGTTTGTTGTTGTTCGTTGTTTTTGTTTGCGGAAGCATCCGCTTTCGGTTTGTCTTTTATTAAAGCTGTTATGGGGCTCTTCAGAATTGCCCCGGGTCATGACCCCTAACAGCCGTCCCGAGAAATTTTCATCGGGATAATGTCGTTTCGCGATTAATTTATCCCCGCTCTCTTTTCATCCTGAGGGATTCGTCGCATGCGCTCCGTTATGCCTCCCGGCGAACTCTGCCGAATTATAAGGGATTACGTCGCATTCGCGATTTATCTATCCCCGCCCCTTTTCATCTTCGAGGGATTCATCGCATTCGCTCCGTTATCCCTTGCCTCCCGGCGGGACCGTTCAGTGACCCCGAACCGGCACCCGATTCGGGGTCACTGCGGAGGAAAAGGGATTCGAACCCTTGATACCCTTTTGAGGTATACACACTTTCCAGGCGTGCTCCTTCGACCGCTCGGACATTCCTCCAAAAATCTGTCAAAAAACAACCCTCCGCTCAGACACCCGGTTTTTCATTCCTTCTGTCCCGCGTGCGGAGAACTTCCTGCAAACAGCCGAAAGCAGGTTTTACGCGTTAAAGTTAGAATAAATATTTATTGTGCACAACATCCTTGCGAATTTCGTCGTTTTTACAACCCTGTTGCATGCACGTGTCACAGTGTGATCTCGCCTCGGATCGGGGTGTGCAGATAGTGTTCCAGCTGTTCTTTGGGCAGTTTTTCGCCCAGCAGGTACATCAGTTTGGCCAGCGCCGCTTCCGTGGTCATGTCCCGGCCGCTCACCACCCCGGCTTTCAGGAGGGCCCGCCCCGTGTCATACAGTTCCATGTCCACGCTCCCGGCGGCGCACTGGGTGACGTTGATGATCGCCACTCCCCGCGCTACGGTCTCGGCCACGGCTTCGACGAACCACGGGTCTGTGGGCGCGTTCCCGGCCCCGTAGGTCTCGAGCACCACTCCGCGCAACTCGCCGATCCCGAGCATGGCCCGAAATATTTCAGGTCTGAGGCCTGGAAAAATCCGCACCACGGCCACGCGTGTCTCGAGGGCGGTGTTGACTTTGAGCGAGGGCAGAAAGCTGTCGACTTTCCTTATGTAGGGCGTGTTGTATTTGATGGTGATTCCTGCTTCGGCCAGCGGCGGATAGTTGGGGCTGCGGAATGCGTTGAAGTGTTCGGCGTTGTATTTGATGGTGCGGTTGGCGCGCAGGAGGCTGTTCTGAAAGTAGATGCAGACTTCGGGTACTTCTCCTGCGGCGGCGATCTCGATGGCGGAGATCAGGTTTTCGCGTCCGTCGGTGCGCAGCACGCCGATGGGGATCTGGCTGCCGGTGAAGATGATGGGCTTGGCGAGGTTCTCCATCATGAAACTCAGGGCCGATGCGGTGTAGGCCATGGTGTCGGTGCCGTGAAGCACGACGAAGCCGTCGTGCTTTTCGTAGTTGTCGCGGATGACTTGGGCTAACCGGCACCACTCGGCGGGGCTGACGTTCGAGGAGTCGATCGCGGGATCGAATGTGATGGTTTCGATCCGTATGCCGAATTTCCGCAGCTCGGGTACTTCGCTGCCGATCTGACCGAAGTCGAAGGGGGCGAGGGAACCGGTCTCGGGGTTGGTCTTCATCCCGATGGTGCCGCCGGTGTATATCAATAGTATCGAATGTCTCATAACTCCGCAAAACTACATATTTTATTCCGTTCGATTATTCTGTACCCCACTGTGAGTGACTGTTCTTTCTTTGAAAAGAAAGAACCAAAGAAACTTTCAGATAGCTGCGCT
>NZ_CANQYJ010000096.1 GCF_947628055.1 uncultured Rikenella sp. | reverse complement strand
GATACCCGGCAGGCTCAAGAGATGCGCAAGCATCTCAAAAAGTTTTTCTGGTTCTCTTTGTTCACAAAGAGAACAGTTCCCTCCCGGGGGCACGGTGCAAAATAAACCTGCGGCAGCCAGGCCGCTATTTTTTCACCGCCGCATAATAACAGCGTTTGGGCGACTCCGCCTTACCCTCTTTCACCAAATTTTTGATCGCCTTGTCGACCTCAGCTTTCGGCAGCCCGATAGCATCAGCCACCTCGCCCGACTTCATCGGCACGCCCTGCGCTTTCAGCAGCGCCAATACTTTTTCTTCGTTCATGGTACGATTTGTGTTTGCAACCCCTCCTTCCGGGACATTCCCCTGAAAAAACAGGGGGAAACCCCGACGGCATCCGTCGAATCCCGCAAAGAGCGTCTATTAGAATACTTGTAATGAGTGTAAAATTAGAAAAAAAAGTAACTTTATCCCAACTTCACGTCAAAAAGCCGTAAATAGAAACCTCGAAACCGAAGCCTATGAAACTCCATTGCCGTCATATTCTGCGGCCCGGCCTGCTGCTGGCCGCCGCACTGCTGAGCACCAGCCACGCATTCGCCCAGAAACCCCTCCCCGGCGAAACCGTTCCGGTGGACAGCAGCGTCCGCACAGGCACCCTGCCCAGCGGCATCACCTACTACCTGAAACACAACGCCAAACCGGCAGACCGGGCCGACTTCCACATCTACTACAAAGTCGGCGCCATACAAGAAGAAGACACGCAGAACGGGCTGGCCCATTTTCTGGAACACATGGCCTTCAACGGGTCGCAACACTTTCCCGACAACTCGATGATCGACTGGCTCTCGTCCGTCGGCGTGCGGTTCGGCGAGAACCTCAACGCCGCCACCGGACAGGAACAGACCACCTATATGATCACCAACGTGCCCATAACCCGGCCCGGGATCGTCGACTCGGCCTTGCTGATCCTGCACGACTGGGCGGGACATATCACCCTCGACACCGCCGACATCGACAAAGAGCGCGGCGTGATCATCGAAGAGTGGCGGCAAGGAGACAACGCCCAGCGGCGGATATTGGAAAAACAAGCGCCGGTTCTGTTCAACGGCTCGCTCTACGCCCGGCGCAACGTGATCGGAAACCAGGAAGTGCTCAAGACCTTCAAATACAGCGAGCTGCGCGACTTCTACCGGCGCTGGTACCGGCCGGATATGCAGGCGTTCGTGATCGTGGGAGACTTCGACGTGGACAGCATGGAGCGGAAACTGCGGCAGACAATGGCGGACTTGAAGCCGGCTGCCGTCCGCACGCCGAAAGCGACGATCACCGTGGCGGACAACGAACAGCCGCTGGTTTCGGTGACGTCGGATCCGGAGCTGACTTCCACGTCGGTGCAGATTCTGTTCCGCGAACGCCCCCTGATCGACCGGTATGACGGGATGGAACGCCTCTACCGCGAATACCTCCATTCGCTGGCGGGGCGGATGCTGAACGAACGGTTCGCCGAACTGTCGCGGCAGGAGGATGCACCGTTTCTGGGGGCAGGCGGGGGATACAGTCCGGTGGTGCGGCCGTTCGACGCTTTCTTCTTAGGCGCGACGGCGCGCGAGGGCGAGGCTTTGCGGACATTGGAGGCATTGTACACCGAAGCCTACCGGATGCAGCGCGGCGGTTTCGTCCAGTCGGAGCTGGACCGGGCCAAAAGCGATATACTGCGCGGGACGGAGAGCTACTTCGCGAACCGCAACGACCGGAAAAACGGGGAGTTCGTCAATGGATACATGGAACATTTTGAAAACGGGGCGCCGTATCTGACCCCGGAGCAGGACTTGCGGATCACGCGGCGGATATTGGATGCCATCACGCTGGCCGACGTGAACGCAGAAGCGGCCTCCTGGGTGCACGACCGCAACAGTGCGATTCTGATTTCGATGCCGGAAAAAGCGGGCGTGGGCTTGCCGACGGAGGCCGAGGTGCTGGCGGTGGCGGAACGGGTGAAAAACGCCGAGATCGAAGCCTATCGGGATCGGGTGCAGGGGGAAAAGCTGATGGACGCCTCGGCTCTGAAAGGGTCGCCGACGATCCAAACCGAAACGGGGAAATACGGCTCGACGGTGATGACCCTCGGGAACGGGGTGCGGGTGGTCGTCAAATCGATGGAGCTGAAAGCGGACGAGGTGCTGATGAATGCTTTTCAGAAAGGCGGCCAGTCGACCGTGGCGCAAGTGACGGATCTGTACGACCTCCATGTATTGCCTGCCTATCTGGACATGGCCGGGGTGGGGAGTTTTTCGCGCACGGAGCTGGACAAGCTGCTGACGGGCAAGATCGCAGCCGTGCGACCGAACATCGGCTCCCTGTCGCAAGGTTTCAGCGGCAGCTGCTCGCCGCGGGACATCGAGACGCTGATGCAGCTCGTGTACCTGTACTATACGGCCCCGCGGTTCGACCGCAGCGACTGGAACATACTGATGAATCAATACCGGTCGCTGCTGCCCAACATGGTGAAAGACCCGAACTATATCCTGCAGGACAGTCTGTTGCAGACGGTGTACGGCCATAATCCGAGGGTGTTCATGCTGCTGAGCGGGAAGGTGCTGGACGCGGTCTCGCTGGAACGCACGGAACAGCTTTACCGGCAGTTCTTCTCGGATGCCAATGGAATGACGTTCGTCTTTATGGGGAATATTCCGGCGGATTCGCTGCGTCCGCTGGCCGAGAAGTACCTCGGCTCGCTGCCGGCGGCGCGGCGCAAACGGGCGCCGCAGTGGGGCGATCACATCGTGCTGCCGGTTCCGGGCGTGGTGCAGAACATGTACAAAACGCCGTTGCAGACGCCCAAAGTGACGGCTATCGAACTCTATACCGGCGAGCTCCCTTATTCGCTGGAACGCAGCGTCGATCTGGAGGCGATCCGATATATTCTGGAAATGCGCTACACCCAGTCGATCCGTGAGGAGAAGGGGGGTACATATGGCGTGGGTGTTTCGCTGACGTATCAAAAGGTGCCGATGCCGAGGTTTGCCTACCAGATTTTCTTCGAGACGGACACGGCCCGGGTGGGCGAGCTGCTGCCGTTAGTGGCGCGGGAGATCGAGGCTTTATCGGCCGAAGGGGCGACGGTCGAGGAACTGACCAAGACGAAAGAGTTTTTCCTCAAGAAATACCGCGACGGGTTGATCCATAACGGTACGTGGCTGGGCTACCTGACGAGCTGGTATCTGAACGACAACGACCGTTACACGGGTTACGAGGCGGCGGTGCAGGGGCTTTCGGCGGAGTCGATCCGGCGGACGGCTGCGGCGGCGTTCGGGCAGGGGAATGTCTGCACGGTGGTTCAGTTGCCTGCGGAGGAAGAGGAATAGCTGGGGGCGGCAGAGGGTTCATGAGGTCAGGATTTGCGCCCGCAGGCATGCGGGCCGCAGCCTTTCTCCGCCAAGACCGGGACGGCAGAGGCAGTGGCTCCGTGTGCGACGGCTGGAGCAGGGAATCGTTCAAAAGCAGCTTGCGCTTTTGAACAGGATTCCCGCCAGCGTGCGGGCAAATACATTTTTAACGGTAAAGAGGGCGCAGCCTGCGGAGGACATTTCGGGTAGTTACAGCCCGGCTCGAGTGCCAGCCTCCGCCGGGAGTGGCTCCGGGCTGTCATAGTGAGATTGCCGACAACAGAGCAAAAACGTTTGCAAGAGTCTATAATTAATCCTATGTTTTATTGTACGCACTTCGGTATGGAACTGTTCTCTTTGTGAACAACCGACGCTGCCAGCGGTGCCGCTCGGCACTCGAACCGAGCTGCCTCTACCTTGAATAAGGTGAGCAGCGAGAAGGAAAACAAGCGGTGCGCAGTTAGCGAGAACCAGAAAACCGACACAGCAGCCGAGCGCCATCGAGCAAGCTCGAATGGCCGAGGCGCCAGGAGGAAGGCGCAGCCAAACTTTTTGAGATGCTAACGCATCTCTTGAGCCTGCCGGATACCCTTGTCTTCGATTTGTCGGGGTGCGGGGAAGCGGGCCGATATAATGAGGCTTGTACCTAATCGGCCCGCTTCCCGCGCCCCGAACCAATGCAAAGAAAGAGGACTGCGGAGCCTAAGGAGTAGCGCAACTATCTCAAAAATTCTTTGCGTCGCTTTCTTTCAAGAAAGCGACAGTCCCGTACAGAACGGTGCTAAATAAGCCTACGATTTATTTAGTCTTTGCGATCCGGAGGGGAAGCCCCCGCCTAAACAGACAATTCCCTGTAAATTCCCGCGCAAAAAAGCGCATAATCGTACCTCACCGGATCGGTCGCATCGAACGACCGCAGCACACCCGTCACCTCCTCCACCGCCCGCCAGTCATTCTGCTTTCGCGTCAGCAGCCCCAGCATCCGCGAAACATTCGCCGTGTGGACATCCAGCGGCAGGTACAACGCCGAAGCCGGAATCGCATCGCTCCACAGGCCGAAATCCACCCCGTTGTCATCCTGGCGCACCATCCATTTGAGAAACATATTGAGCCGTTTGCAGGCCGCCCCTTTGTCCACCGACGGGAGATGCCGGGCATGCCGAGGCAGCGGCTCCAGCTCCGGAGAAAAGAAAAGCCGCCGGAAATCGGATAAAACCGGCTTCAGGTCGCCGTACCGGACATAGGCCGTCCGGAAAAAACCGCCCAGGCCGCCGTGATGCAGGTAGATATGCCGCAACGCCCGGACGAAATAGACGAAATCCCCGCCGTTGAACGTCCGGTGCACAAAAGGCATCAACGCATCCCAATCCGCCGCCTGGGACTCGGTAACGAACTGATACGGCGCATCGTCCATCAGCTCCATCATTCTGCGCCCGTTGCGCACGATAGTCGGTCTTTGTCCCCAGGCAATCGTCGCCGCCAGAAACCCCGCGATCTCGATATCCTCGGCCCGCACGAAACCGTGCGGCACCGACACCGGATCGTCGGGAACGAACGTCTCCCGGTTGTATCGGACGCACAACTCGTCCAGGTATTCTTTGACCTCTTCCCGCCTCACGGCTATTCACTGACGATCAAGCCGTCCCGCATGAAAATCCGCCGGTCGGACATCGCCGCCAGGTCATTGTCATGCGTGACGATCACAAAAGTGTATCCGAACCGGTCCCTAAGCTGGAAAAAGAGCCGGTGCAGCCCTTCCCGATTGACACTGTCGAGGTTTCCCGACGGTTCGTCGGCGAAAACCACCGCCGGATCATTGATGAGCGCCCGTGCCACCGCCACCCGCTGCTGCTCGCCCCCCGACATCTCCGCCGGTTTGTGCGCCGCCCGATGTCCCACCCCGAGCCATTCCAGCAATTCAGCCGCCCGCTTCTGCGTCTCGCTGCGCGGACGCCGCCCGATCAAGGCCGGGATCATCACGTTTTCCAAAGCCGTGAACTCCGGCAGCAGGTGGTGGAACTGGAACACGAAACCGATCTTTTCGTTCCTGAGCCGCACCAGCTCCGCCGCCCGCAATGCCCCCACATCCGAACCCGCGATTTCGACCGTGCCGCCGTCGGGTCTCGACAGTGTCCCCATGATTTGCAGCAGCGTGGTCTTCCCTGCCCCGCTCGGCCCCACGATGGCGGCCACTTCGCCCTGCGCAATGTCGAGGTCGATCCCGCGCAGCACCTCCAGTGCCCCGAACCGCTTATGTATATCCCTGCATCGTATCATCATGGAAACAAATATAGCATTTTTCATAACACGTGCGGCCTGTCCCGAAAAGGACAGGCCGCACACTCAATCAGCCTCCGCTCAAGGAATTAGTCCGCAATCGTCTTGCCGGTCTTGCGTTCCTTGCGTTTCATCATGTCGTAAGCCACCGGCGTAGCCACGAATACCGACGAGAAAGTCCCGATCACCACCCCGAACATCAAGGCGAAAACGAACCCGCGGATCACCTCGCCGCCGAAGATGAAGATCGCCAGCAGCACCACGAACGTAGACCCCGCGGTGTTCACCGTCCGCGCCAGCGTGCTGTTGATCGCGTGATTGATATTGTCGCGGCGCGAGCGGCGCGGATAGAGGTGCTGGTTTTCGCGGATACGGTCGAAGATCACCACCGTGTCGTTGATCGAGTAGCCGATGATGGTGAGGATCGCGGCGATGAACGACTGGTCGACCGTCAGGTTGAACGGCAGCAGGCCGTACAAAAGCGAGAAGATACCGATCGTCAGGATCGCATCGTGGAACAGCGACACGATCCCCCCCATCCCGTACTGCCAGTTCTTGAACCGGAGGGCGATGTAAACCCCGATGGCCAGCAGCGAGAAGATCACCGCGATCACCGAGTTGACTTTGATGTCGTGCGCGATGCTCGGCCCCACTTTCTCGGCACTGATAATCCCGTAAGGATTGCTGACCGTAGTGGTGAAGTCGTCGATCGAGATTTTCTGGTCGTACAGCGGTGCCAAAGCCCGGTACATCATTTCGTTGATCTCGTTGGTCACTCCGTCCGCATCGTCTGCATATTTGTATTGCGTGACGATCCGCATCTGCTTCTGGTCCTTGGTCCCGTACTGTTTCACTTCCAGTCCGTCGGTAAAGGCCTTGTCCAGCGCCTCGCGCACCTCATTGGCCGTCACCTGCCGGTCGAAACGCACCACATAGGCCCGTCCCCCGGAGAAATCCACCCCGTAGCTAAGCCCTTTGGTCGCCAGCGAGATCAGCATCACGGCGATCAAAGTGCCCGAGATAATGTACGTGTATTTCCTGAGCCCCACGAAGTCGACTTTGGTATTCCCCAGGAAATGTTCCGTCCAGTGGTTCCAGAACTTGATGTTCCGCCCTCTCTCCAGCATCGCCACGAAGATCAGCCGGGTGATGAAGATCGCACAGAACAGCGACGTAATGATCCCGATGATCAACGTCGTGGCAAAGCCCTGCACCGGCCCGGTTCCGAAGATAAAGAGCACGATACCGGTAATCAATGTGGTCGCGTTACCGTCGATAATGGCCGAATAAGCGTTCTTGAAACCGTCCGCGATGGAAAGACTGATCCCTTTCCCCGAGTGCAGTTCCTCCTTGACGCGTTCATAGATAATCACGTTGGCATCGACCGCCATCCCCATCGTGAGGACAATCCCGGCGATCCCCGGCAGCGTCAGCACCGCGCCGAACGACACCAGCACTCCGAACAGGAAGAAGAGGTTGGCCAGCAAGGCGATGTTGGCCACGAATCCCGCCGTATGGTAGAAGAAGAGCATGTAGGCCAGCACCAGCACGAAAGCCAGCACGAACGAGGTCATCCCCGCGTTGATGGACTCCTGTCCCAGCGACGGCCCCACAACGGCCTCCTGCACGATCTGCGCCGGGGCCGGAAGCCGTCCCGACTGCAAGATATTGGCCAAGTCTTTCGCCTCAGCGATGGTAAAGTCGCCGGAGATTTCCGAATGCCCCCCGGTGATTTCCCCGTTCACGATCGGGCAGGAGTAGACATATCCGTCCAGCACCACCGCAATATACCGTCCGACGTTGTCCGCCGTCAGCCGGGCCCACGTTTTCGCCCCTGCCGCATTCATGCTCATCGACACATGGGCCTCCGAACCTGTCTGCCCGTATTCCCCCACCGCATTGGTAATCACGCTGCCGTCCAGAGCCGGACGCCCGTCGTTGCTGCCTTTGATAGCGTACAGTTCATATACGTTCGGGTTGGTCTTGATTCCTTTGATCCCCCACATGAAACGCACATCCCGCGGGAACAGCGCCCGCACCTGGGACATATTGAGATAGGTGTTGACCTTTGCCGTATCATACGACATCGCCATGCCGATCACACCGCCTTCCTGTATCGGCTGCAAGACGCTGAAGAGCGAGGTGACCTGTCCCGCCGCATCGCGTGCGGCGGCCGGCGCATCGTCTCCCCGGGCTGCACCGAGCGCGGCCAGAATGTCGGTGGAATCCACCGCTGCGACAACGGTGTCCGCAACGGCCGCCGAAGCGGTGTTCGCCGTCGAATCGGCTGTCGCCAGCATCTTGGCCACTTCTTCGTTGGCCTGCATCATCATCGGCCACAGCTCTTTCGCCGTATAAGTCGTCCAGAATTCGAGGCTGGCAGTCCCTTGCAACAATTTCCGCACCCGTTCCGGGTCTTTGATCCCCGGCAGTTCGACGAGGATACGCCCCGTGTTCCCGATGCGCTGGATATTGGGCTGTACCACGCCGAAGCGGTCGATACGGGTCGAGAGCACGTTGAACGAGTTGGCGATCGCGGCATCGGCTGATTCGCGCAGGACTTTGATTACCTGTTCGTTCGTGGATTCCGGCGTGATTTTCCCTTTGAGTTCGTAAGTCCCGAAAATGGCGGCCAGCCGCCCTTCCGGTGCAATGTTCCGATAGGCGTTGGCGAACAGGGTGATGAAGTCGTCGGTGCTGTTGCGCATCGCTTTCTTGGCTTCGGCCATAGCCTGGAGGAACTGCGGATCGGTGCTGTTGTTGGAAAGTGCTTTGAGCACGTCTTCGACTGCGATCTCGAGGGTGATGTTCATCCCTCCTTGCAGGTCGAGCCCCAGGTTGATCTCTTTTTCCTGACATTCGGCATAGGTGTATTTCACCAGCCCGAGGTTGTACACGACCTGCGACTTCATGGAGTCGAGGTAGGCCTGTTCAACGGCCGAGTTCCCGCCGGACGCTTTGGCGGCGTCTTTGCGCACGCTCCGCGTCACGAACGAGAATGAGAGCTGAAACGCGCAGGCGATGGCCAGCATAATGGCCAGGAACTTGAGTGCGCCTTTATTCTGCATGGATAGTAAAAGTTTTTATTTGTTTTGTTTTTAGTCGATTATCAGAAGTTGCAAATATATACTTTTTTCCTGATACTCGCCTCAATTTCGGTTTTTAAAGGTCTGTGTAAGCTGTCCGCGGCGGATTGGAACCAAAATTGCTGGTTTATTTGTGCACTTGGTTTGAGGGAACTGTTCTCTTTAACTTCGCTCCGCTCGTTTTGCCTCCGGCTTCCTCGCGCTACCTCGGCATATTCCGCCAGCGGCCTCTGCTCTCGGAACGCTGCTCGGTTCCTCCTCGCCGCTCGGCAGAGCTGGCAAGCCCGCTCTGCTCTCGCTGGCAGCGTCGGTTGTGAACAAAGAGAACCAGAAAACCGATGCAGCAGCCGAGCGCCGTCGAGCTTGCTCGAATGGCCGAGGCGCCAGGAGGAAGGCGAAGCCAAACTTTTTGAGATGCTTCGCATCTCTTGAGCCTGCCGGATACCCTTGTCTTCGATCCTCTTGGGCCGGAAGCAATAGACCGCTCTTAATATTGC
>NZ_CANQYJ010000095.1 GCF_947628055.1 uncultured Rikenella sp. | reverse complement strand
TACCCGGCAGGCTCAAGAGATGCGCAAGCATCTCAAAAAGTTTTTCTGGTTCTCTTTGTTCACAAAGAGAACAGTTCACTCCACATATACAATAACACCTACGATTAATGGACGATTTCGGCCGAAGTTACCGGCAGGCCCAAACAATCGCCCGTACAACCGGGAAAAACCATTTACGCCTCGCCTCCGAACTCCATCAGATAAGCCTTGATGAAATCATCGATACCGCCGTCCATCACCCCCTCTACATCCGACGTTTGCAAATTCGTCCGGTGATCTTTCACCCGCCGGTCGTCGAACACATAGCTGCGGATTTGCGACCCCCACTCGATCTTCTTTTTCTGCCCCTCTAATTCGGCCTGCAACGCCAGCCGTTTATCCATTTCGAGCTGGTAGAGCTTCGAGCGCAGAATCCGCAAAGCATTCTCCTTATTCATGATCTGCGACCGCGTTTCCGTGTTCTCGATCACGATCCCCGTCGGAATGTGGTACAGCCGCACCCCCGTTTCGACTTTATTGACATTCTGCCCCCCCGCCCCACTGCTGCGATAAGTGTCCCATTTAATATCCCCCGGATTGATGACAATTTCGATCGTATCGTCCACCGCCGGCGACACGAACACGCTCGCAAACGTCGTCTGCCGCTTGTTGTTGGCATTGAACGGCGAGAGCCGCACCATCCGGTGCACCCCATTCTCGCTTTTGAGGTACCCGTAGGCATAATCCCCCACGAACTCGATCATAGCCGACTTGACCCCCACCTCGTCCCCGTCCTGAATGTCCAGCGCCTTGACCGTATACCCGTTGCGCTCCCCCCACCGGGTGTACATCCGCAACAGCATCGATGCCCAGTCCAGCGCCTCGGTACCCCCCGCCCCGGAGTTGATCTCCATGATCGCCCCCATCTTGTCTTCCTCGGTACGAAGCATATTGCGCATTTCCAGCGCCTCGATCAGCTTCAGCGCCTTGTCGTAAGCCGCATCGAGATCCTCCTCGGAAGCAGCCCCCTCCTTGATGAATTCCGGCACGAGATTCAGCTCGTCCATCGCCGTCGCAATGGCATCATAGTCTGCGACCCACGATTTGACGGCGGCTACTTTCTTAAGCTGCGCCTGCGCTTTTTCGGCATTGTCCCAGAAATCCGGCGCCAGGGTCAAGGCTTCCTCGTTTTTCAGTTCTTGGCGTTTCCCGTCCAAGTCAAAGATGCCTCCTCAGCGCATCCTGGCGCCTTACAAGCTCTTTAATCTGTTCAGTCGTAATCATATTGTCGGTTGATTTTGATCGTTTAGTTTTAAATATTCGTCCTCGCGGCGCCCGGACCCGTTGGGTCTTTTGTTAGGGTTCATACTGCCTTAGTTGGCGTTCGCTCGCCCCGAGGTCGGCGACTTCTTGCGAGTCGCGTTATTCGCTTGTCCGGTGGTGCCGGTTTTTCAAAAATTCGCCCAGCCGCATGCTCCACACCACGCCCATCGCCATCACCAACCGCGGTACCAACAGCCAGAAAAGTCCTATCCCCAATGCCAAGTACAGCAGCGTATCCTCCAGCAGCGAATGGTTCATCGCCGCATGGGCGTTCAGCATCCGCGCATCCCGCCGCGAGATGCCCCCGTTTTCGACCTCGCCGATCATCACCGAGCTGCCGTAAGCCAATCCCAATGTGTTGAGAACGATCCACAGGAATGCGCTGTCATGTGAAAGCCCGAAGAGCCGCATCAGCGGTGCGAGCGGAGCGGTCAGCCGACCGATCAGGCGAAATTCCCGCAGGAGCTGCTGCAGGACGTTCAACGTGACGATCATCCCGAACATCAAAGGCAGCAGTCTCGCCTGCGCCAGTGTCCAGCTCTGCATCACCGTCCCGAACGAAGCGTCCCCCGCCGTATCCCGGTGCGCCAAAAGGAGCGTCCCGCTGTAGTTTTCCGGCAGAATCCGGTTCAATATCCATGCCGTCAGCAAAGCCATCGCCAGCCGCAGCGCCGCCATGCCCCAAGCCGAGCGGCATCCCGCCTTGCGCTGCACCACCGACTCCACGATCAGGTTATGGGCGATCAGCGTCATTATCGCAATAATCGTGACGCTGCGGTAATCGAGGTTCAGCGTCCCCATCACCCCGATAGCCGCATAAATCGTGGAGGAAACAGCGGTCAGGAAAGCCAGCACCCCTTCGCCGTCCAGCCCGATATGCGAAAATGCCGGCGTCAGCCATTCCGACACGATAGCGATAACGCCCGCCCACTGCAAAACGGCCACGCCGAACGTGATCGGCAGTATCATCTTCACCAGCCACCACCAGGTGTGCACTCCCGCATGAAACCCCCGTGCGGCACAGGAGCGTGTCCGTAAAACCAGAACGTGCTGCATCACTTTCGTTTGATCCGGATATAGTCTTTAAATTCAAAAGCCGGAACCTTCCCGTCCGCCGAAGCCGGGTGCGCCTCGCACCAAGCCATGCGCCACTCTTCCGACACGATTTCCGGGAAACGGGTATCCCCCTCCGGCGATGCGGCGATACGGGTCAGGTAGAGTTTATCGGCTATCGGCATTGCCTGCCGGTAGATCTCGCCGCCGCCGATAACGAACACCTCTTCGGCAGTATCCCGATATTTCGCCACGGCCGCTTCGAGCGATCCGGCAACAAACACCCCCTCCGGCACAGCGAAGTCCGGGTTGCGGCTGACGACAATGTTCGTCCGCCCCGGCAGCGGCTTGCCCCCGAGCGACTCGAAAGTTTTGCGTCCCATCACCACCGGATGTCCGGTGGTGATGCGCCTGAACCGCCTGAGGTCTTCGCTGATGTGCCACGGCATCCGTCCGGCACTGCCGATAATGTCGTTCTCCGCGACGGCGACGATTATAGAAAGGATCATATCGATCGGTTTTCAGAGGGCAAAGTTAATCATTCCCCGCGATGATATGCCACGGCTATTTTATCGGTTCAAAGTAAGGCTGCATTTCGGTCTGGAACTTGTCCAATTTGAAGCCGCTCCACATCCGCACGATCGTTTTATTTTCCGGTTCGACCA
This sequence comes from uncultured Rikenella sp., assembly GCF_947628055.1. Lineage (GTDB taxonomy): Bacteria > Bacteroidota > Bacteroidia > Bacteroidales > Rikenellaceae > Rikenella. The sequence goes on along the minus strand of NZ_CANQYJ010000095.1, from coordinate 6,302 downwards.
GCACGAACGTGGGATAAAGCCCGATCCCATACGGCACGGCAGCCCCGTCTTTGAGCAGCTGCCCGTCCGACAGGTTCGGCCACTCGAACGGCTGGCGGTACCGGTACATCTCCATCCAGCCGTCGTGGTTGTCGCTGAGCATCACCCCGACGACCGAAAGTTTATCGGCATACTGTTTCACATATTTCGCCACCTCGGGGAACGCGGCATGGCACCGCGGACAGTTCGATGTCCAGAACAGCACCAACAGATACTTCCCGTCCTGCCCGGCATAGTCCGCCAGATAGGAATAATTCCCCTCCGTGTCGTGCAGCTCCACGTCATAGAGTTTGTCGCCCACCTTGACTTTATTGGCCGGCTCCTGTGCCCCGGCAGCGAGCGAGAAGCCCAGCGCCAAGGCTGCGAATAACATTTTTTTCAGCATGGTTTTGATATTTTGGTTAGTAGTCACTTAGCGTTTTTCGAGATAAGGATCGACCAGCTTGTCCTGGAAACCGCCCTCTCCGGGATACCACCATTCGACAATCCGACCCTGCGGGTCGATCAACACGTAGGTCGGCATCACGCCCGTGCGGTTGTAAAGCACGCCGGCCCCGGCATAATCTCCTTTCCCGTCCGAAAGCTGTTTCCACGGGAGCTGCTGCCACCGAATCGTTTCTTTCCATATATTCCGGTTTACATCGAGACCGATGCCGATGATCTCCAGCCGGTCGCCGTACTCGGCATAGAGGCGCTTCATCTCCGGAAAAGCGGCATAACAGCCGCCGCAACCGGAACTCCACAGGTCGAGCAACACGTATTTTTCGCCCCGTCCCGCATAGTCGGAGAGTTTATGAACCGTTCCGGCGGTATCCGCGGCTGTGAAATCGGCAAACGGTTCGCCCACCTGCGGCACGTGCGGCGGGTCGAGCGCCACAGCCAGCGCTTCACCCTCCAGCGTACTGCGCATCTCGGATGTCAGGCGGTCATAAATCCACTGCATTTTCTCGCGCGGCACTGCTCCCACCCGGACGTAAAAATGCAGGGAATTGAGCATCGCTCGCGAGGTCGGGTATTTGGAGTATACCGGCCAAAGCCGATCGACAGATACGCGCCAAACCGAATCCCGGTATTTGAAATAACTCTCACGGCTCTCCAACAGTGCGTCAAGGTCGGAGAGGTCTACGGCTCTGATCTTCCCCTCGATCGCCTGTTCGGGCTCGTTGCTGACAGCCTTCCACGCCCCGTCGGCCGACCCTTCGATCCGGAGCTGCGTCGTGTCGGTCATCCAGAGCGAGGTCGTGTACCGCCCGGACGAGGAGGTCACCATCATCTTGGCCTGTTCGCCGGCCGGCAGGGTGCCGGTGAAAACGAACCGGCCGCTTCGGATGGTATCGGCGGCGAAACTGCGGCCGATGTTATGCCTGAGGCGGATGATTCGGACAATCACGGAGTCGCTGTCGGCCACGCCGCTGATATGACCCTCGATTTTCCAAGCGGAGGCGGAGACGCCCATCAACAGAGCGATGGACGCGGAAATGAATTTCTTGTACATCGTGATTCTGTGTGTTAGTTATTGATTTTGTGTGTTTAATCTGCAACGGGAAGTGCTTATTCCCGGTTTGTCGTCTATTCAGGTTGTCCTATGCGGTTCGTCAGTGCCGTGCGAGCGGCAGCCTCAGCAACCGGGGAAGGCGACCTGCCGCTCTGCGGGAATATTTTCCCGCGCCAAAATAAGTTGCCGTTTCGGCCCGGAGCCTGCGGGAACTTGCCCGGTTTGCATGCCAGCGGTACCCTCCGCTGCGGGAGGCTGCTGCCTGCTGTGCGGAATGACGACTAACAAGAGGGTTCAATTTCAGCCCTGCGCTGGGTGGTTTCGGTCGCCTGTTCCGTGGAAATATTTTTTCATGCTCATGCTGCCGGTTCAGCCCGAAGCCTACGCGGGCAAGACCTTCAGGTTGCAGCCCTGCGCCGGGTGGTTTCGGTCTGTCTGCTCTGCGGGAATATTTTTTTCATGCTGATGTTGCCAGTTCAGCCCGAAGCCTGCGCGGGCAAGACCTTCAGGTTGCAGCCCTGCGCCGGGGGAGGCTTCGGGCTGCCCGCTCCGCGGAATCCTGTTTTTAACTGTTATTTTTCTCCGTTCATACTACTTAGCACTCGAACCGCAGCCGTTGGTTGCTTTATTAGCCGTTTCCTTCGTTAGTTTCGGCCGTTGATGTCGGGATCCAATAAACCGCGACCTACGGTCGCGCGGGCCGGACGCCTCCCCCTCGGGAGGCCCGGTGCCGCTCGGCACTCGAACCAGGCCACCTTTACCTCTGCTATATTTTCCCGCGCGCCGGGAAAATCATTCATTTTTAACTCTTGTTGAAACCGTCGATTTTCCTTTTTCGGCGTCGGCGCACGAGGCCGAGCAAACTACTAAAACAGCCGACGGCTGTGTCACCCGGCAGAACAGACAATGGCTCGAAGAACGAAAAAGGGACTCACCCCGGCACACAAACCATGTACCGACGAGAATCCCTCAAAGTTAAACAATCCGGGGCGATTTATTTGACAATCAGAAGAAAATAGTTCTTCTTCCCTTTCTGCACGAGCAGGAATTTTCCGGAAATAAGCCCTGCGGCAGTTATGGGCGCATCGGCGTCAGCTATTTTCTCTCCATTCAGAGAAATACCCCCGCCCTGCACCAACCGCCGCAATTCCCCTTTCGATGCGAAAATCGCCGCTTTCTCTGTACACAGCACGGAGAACGGCACCCCGTTCAGTTCAGCCCGGTCGATCTCGAACTGCGGCACCCCGTCGAACACTTCGAGAATCGTCCGTTCGTCCGCCGCCCGCAACGCCTCGGCCCCGCCGCCGAACAGGATCGAGCTGGCGGCCACCGCCCGCTCGTACTCCTCGCGCGAGTGGATCATCACGGTGATCTCCTCCGCCAGCCGCTTCTGCAACTTGCGCAGGTGCGGCGCCTCGCGATGCTCGGCGATCAAACTTTCGACCGTCGCTTTGTCGAGCAGGGTGAATATCTTGATATACCGTTCCGCATCTTCGTCGCTCACATTGACCCAAAACTGGTAGAACTTGTACGGCGAGGTGTACCGCGGATCGAGCCACACGTTCCCGCTTTCGGTCTTTCCGAATTTCGTTCCGTCGGCTTTCTTGATCAGCGGACAGGTCAGCGCGAATGCCTCTCCGTTCACTTTCCGCCGAATCAGTTCGGTTCCGGTCGTGATATTTCCCCATTGATCGGAACCCCCGAGCTGCAATTTGCAATTCTTGGTCTCATACAAAGTCAGAAAGTCGAACCCCTGCACCAACTGGTAAGTGAACTCGGTGAACGACATGCCGTCTCCCTCGCCGTTGAACCGTTTCTTCACGGAGTCCTTGGCCATCATGTAGTTGACGGTGATGAGCTTGCCTATGTCGCGGATAAATCCGAGGAAAGTCTGCCCTTTCATCCAGTCGTAGTTGTTGACCATCTCAGCGGCATTGGGTGCGTCGCTGTCGAAGTCGATGAGTTTGGAGAGCTGGGCCTTAATCGCCGCCTGGTTATGCCGCAAGGTGGGCTCGTCGAGCAGGTTCCGCTCCAACGACTTTCCGCTGGGGTCGCCGATCATCCCGGTCGCTCCGCCGATCAGGGCGATCGGCTTATGGCCGCACCGCTGGAAGTGCTTGAGCATCATCACCCCCACCAAATGGCCGATATGCAGCGAATCGGCTGTCGGATCGATCCCCAGATAGGCTGTGGTCATCTCTTTTTTCAGTTGTTCGGCGGTGCCGGGCATCATGTCGTGTATCATGCCCCGCCAGGTGAGTTCTTCGATAAAGTCCATCCGATAAGATCTTTTTTTCTTGCAAAGATAACCCTTTATTTCTTCATTGATATCTGTTCGGCTGATTCACAATCTTGTTGGGGAGGTGTCGTGCTTTTTGTGAAGAGCCGAGGTGCTGCTCAGCTACTTCCGGCCTGACAGAGGGGGATCGGGGCGATTAACAGTAGGTTTTATTGTACATGTTCGGGAGGGAACTGTTCTCTTTGTTCACAAAGAGAACCAGAAAAACTTTTTGAGATGCTTACGCATCTCTTGAGCCTGCCGGATACCCTTATCTTCGATTTGTCGGGGTGCGGGGAATCGGGCCGACATCATGAGGTTTAGCCCTTATCGGCCCGATTCCCGCACCCCGAACCAATGCAAAGAAAGAGGACTGCGGAGCGTAAGGAGTAGCGCAGCTATCTGAAAGTTTCTTTGGTTCTTTCTTTTCAAAGAAAGAACGGTTCCATCCGGCACAGTGCAATATCAAGACCTACCATTAACCGCCACACCGAAATAAAAAACGCCGGAATCAAGCCTTCGACAGAGTAAAAGAAAACGTCGTTCCCACCTCCGGCGTACTGCGCACGGTAATAGTTTCCCGATGCGCTTCGAGAATATGCTTGACGATAGCCAGCCCGAGACCCGTCCCCCCCGCCGCCCGCGAGCGGCTCTTGTCCACCCGGTAGAACCGCTCGAAAATGCGAGGCAGCTGCTCAGCCGTCAACCCGATCCCATTATCCTGCACCTCAACCATCACTTTCTCGAACATATCCACATAGCGCACCCTTGTACGCCCCCCCTCCCTGCCATATTTGACAGAATTGCTCAGCAAATTGATCAGCACCTGCCCTATCCTCGCCCGGTCGGCCTCCACCATCAGCTGCGGCAGCGCTCCCCGATCGGAAACCAGCGTGATGCCACGTTCCGAGGCCTGTATTTCCAGCGACTGCATGATCTCGTCCACCAGGGAGAGCAAATCGAAACGCTCGCGCTGCAAGACGAGCGACCCCGCCTCCAGCCGCGAAATATCCTCCAGATCCCGCACAATGCAAATCAGCCGGTCGATATTCTTCTGGCTCTGCTCCAAATACCTCCGGTTGATCTCCGGATCCTCCAAACCTCCGTCCAGCAGGGTGAGGATATAGCCCTGGATACTGCAAAGCGGCGTTTTCAGTTCATGAGATACATTCCCCACAAACTCCTTGCGGTACTGCTCGTTTTCGCGCAGGCGGGCGATTTCCATCGTATTCCGCTCGGCCCACGCCTGCAATTCCCCTTCGACCTCGGTCACGACATCCCGGCCCTTGTATTCACGGGCGATCTCTCCGGATTTGCTGTCGCGCGAGCGGAGAATCTGGTACATGGGTTTAATCCGGAAAATCACGTACCGCCGGATCACATACGAGGCCGTCAGATAGACCGCAAGCCCGGCCAGCGGCACAGCCGCCCATCTCCAGCCCCCTAAAAGCACGAAAAAAACCGCTCCCGCACCGGCTGCCGCCGAAGCTATGGAAGCGGTCCGTATAGTCCTTATTTTCATCGATTCGTTGGGGATTCAGGGTACATTGTGACGCCACCGGCAAAGAAAAAAACCGGTTACTCGCTTTCCGTTTCCGCCTTGCCTGTTCCCGACAGCCGCGCCACGTATTTGCCGATAATGTCGAACTCTATGTTGACCCTCGTCCCCGGCTCGATCCGATGGAAGTTGGTATGCTCGTAGGTGTACGGAATGATCGCCACTTGAAAACCGTCCGGTCTGGAATTGACCACGGTAAGACTCACGCCGTTGACCGCCACGGAGCCTTTTTCGACGGTCACGTATCCGGCTTTCCGGAGCCGCTCGGGCGCATCGTACTCAAAGGTATAGTACCAGCTCCCCTGGGCGAATTCGACGCTTTTGCAAATTCCCGTGGTATCCACATGCCCTTGCACGATATGTCCGTCCAGCAGAGCGTCCATTCGCATGCTCCGCTCCAGATTCACGAGATCGCCTTCTTTGAGCTGGCCCAGGTTGCTTTTTTCGAGCGTCTCCCGGATGGCGGTGACGGTATAGGTCTGCTGCGCCGGATCGAGAGCCACGACGGTCAGACATACGCCGTTATGCGCCACACTCTGGTCGATATGCAATTCCGGCGTTATATCCGTTTTTAAGGTCAAATGGAGATTGTCCCCCTCCCGTTGCAACCTCACTACCGTTCCTGTCGTCTGTATAATCCCTGAGAACATAAATTTATCTAAGTTTCAATTCGTTCATTTTTTCGCAAACACGCAAAAGCCCCGTTCTTTAGCCAATGCCCGCAACTTCTGCAACGCGGAATCCCGCTATCGATGCCGCCGGAAAAAAGCTGCATCTCCGCTCTTGTCGGCGGGAAAACAGGCGCAGCGCGCAGTCTGGCCCTGGCATAGCGGCGCGTTCACAAATGTAGGTTTATTTGCACTGTGCTGTGAGTGACTGTTCTTTCTTTGAAAAGAAAGAACCAAAGAAACTTTCAGATAGCTGCGCTACTC
>NZ_CANQYJ010000094.1 GCF_947628055.1 uncultured Rikenella sp. | reverse complement strand
TGTGAACAAAGAGAACCAGAAAAACTTTTTGAGATGCTTCGCATCTCTTGAGCCTGCCGGGTACCCTTGTCTTCGATTTGTCGGGGTGCGGGGAATCGGGCCGATATGATGAGGCTTGTACCTAATCGGCCCGATTCCCGCGCCCCGAACCAAACGCAATGCAAGAGGACTGCGGAGCCTAAGGAGTAGCGCAGCTATCTGAAAGTCTTTTGGGTACCTTTTCTTCAGAAAAGGTACGGTTCCATCCGGAACAGTGCTAAATAAACCTACTGTTAAATAAATTTCGGTTTCCGCGGAGCAGTCAGGCCGGAGCCACCCCCGGGAGGGAAGCCGTTTCCGGGTCAAAATCCGCAATCATTTTTCTCCCCCGGGCCGGGCAGACAATGCTGCACAGAGGCTGCCGACATCATTATAAAAAAGAACGGCAGGCAAAAACCGAACGATTATAAAAAACTAAGTACAGCAAGACGGTAAGAGAGCAGTCCGAAGCCCGCAATCGATCCCGCACAGCGCGGTGCGATAAGCGACACATGGCGAAACCCCTCCCGCGCCATGATATTCGAGATATGCACCTCCACCGTGCGCAGCCCGCAGTCCGCCACCGCCCCGATCGCATCCGCCAGCGCCACCGACGTATGGGTATACCCCCCCGCATTGAGCACCACCCCGTCGTAAGAATTCCGCGCATCATGCAGCGCATCGATGATCGCCCCCTCGCCATTCGACTGGAAATAGTCTAATTCGGCCCGGTCAGCGAACTCCGCCTTCAGTTCCGCCAGATAGTCCTCGAACGTCCGCGAGCCGTAGACCTCCCGTTCGCGCACCCCCAGCAGATTCAGGTTCGGCCCGTTGATAATCAGCAGTTTTTTCATTCTTTCTTCGATTGAGATTCAAAAATAGTGCAAATTTGGGTAATTTCGCCGCCGGCAGATGTTATTTTTATGAGTTGCCGGGCGGACACAGCAGGCATGAGCGAGCAAAAGACAGAAACAGCGTGGCGGCAAGCCATAGACAGCTATCGAGACTACCTGCGGTTCGAGCGCAGCCTCTCGGCCAACAGCATCGAAGCCTATCTGCACGATGCCGGACAGCTGTGCGCCTTTATCCTCGGCAGCGACACAGCAAAAGGGCCGACCGAAGTGACAGCCGCCGACATCGAAGCCTTTATGGCCCGCATCTACGACAGCGGGGCCGGCGACACCACGCAGGCGCGCGTGTTGAGCGGCGTTCGGAGCTTTTTCACCTACCTGCTCCACGCCGACCGCATCGAGACCTTGCCGACCGAGCTGATCGACTCGCCGAAGATCGCCCGGAAGCTGCCCGATACGCTGTCCTACGACGAAATCCGCCGGATGATCGACACGATCGACCTGAGCGCGCCGCTCGGCCACCGGAATCGGGCGATTTTAGAAGTGCTCTACTGCTGCGGGCTGCGGGTAAGCGAATTGGTGAACCTGCGGCTGAGCGACATCTTCTTTGAAGAAGGAGTCGTCCGCGTGACCGGCAAGGGGAACAAACAGCGGCTCATACCGATCGCCGACACCGCACTGCAGCAGATCGGGCTGTACCTCGAACAGCGGCGCACGATGCCCGTGGCGGCGGATTCGGCCGACATCGTTTTCCTGAACCAGCGGGGGCGGAGACTGACCCGGGTCATGATCTTCACCATCATCCGCCGGAGCGCGGCGGCGGCCGGGATCGCCAAGACCGTCAGTCCGCATACCCTGCGCCATTCGTTCGCCACCCATCTGCTGCAGGGCGGTGCCGATATTCGGGCCGTTCAAGAGCTGCTGGGCCACGAGTCGATCCTGACCACCGAAATCTACACCCACTTGGAGATGCGCGACCTGCGCGGAGCGATGGAACTGCATCCGCTCGCCCATCCGGAAAACAAAAACCGACGCGTGGAGACCGACAATGATTAAACTATAACATACTATTAAACAATATATTAAAACACGATTGCCCCTTTTGGGTTTCGTAATCCACCAGAACAAATCTTTGACCGGTGGATTTTTTATCTTTTCATTTGTGTGACCCAAAATCGTACTGTTATTTATATATCCTTTTCGTTTGGTTTGAGGGTACTGTACTTTCTGTGAACAGAAAGTACCCAAGAGACTTTCGGGAATGCTTACGCATTCCATGACCGTTCTTAGTGAATGAGCCTTGCTCTATTTGGGCCGGGAGCAATGATGCGTTAAGGCTTGGCTTGCATTGCATCATAGCGCGTCATTGCCCCGACCCGATCCATGCGAAGCGCTCTTGACTACGGCAGCCCATGCGATACACAGTATCGCCTAAAGTTTTTCCGGTTCTCTTTGCTCACAACCGAGCAGCGTTTCGAGAGCAGAGGCCGCTGGCGGACTATGCCGAGATAGCGCGAGGAAAACGAGCGAAGCGAAGTTAAAGAGAACCGTTCACTCCAGCACAAAGACCGGATATAAATACAATATTATGAAACCACTACGCAGCGACATAACCACTCAGGGACGCCGGATGGCCGGGGCTCGAAGCCTCTGGCGGGCCAACGGCATGAAAGATTCTCAGTTCGGACAGCCGGTGATCGGGATCGTCAATTCATTCACCCAGTTCGTGCCGGGGCATACCCACCTGCACGAGATCGGGCAGGAGATCAAACGGATCATCGAAGCGGAGGGATGCTATGCGGCGGAGTTCGACACCATTGCGATCGACGACGGGATCGCGATGGGGCATGGGGGGATGCTTTACTCCTTGCCTTCGAGGGATTTGATTGCCGACTCGGTGGAATATATGTGCCAGGCGCACGGGGTGGACGCGATCATCTGCATCTCGAACTGCGACAAGATCACGCCGGGGATGCTGATGGCGGCGATGCGGCTGAATATACCGGCGGTGTTCGTGAGCGGCGGGCCGATGGAGGCGGGGATGGTCGATGGGGAGGCTTACGACCTGATCGACGTGATGGTCAAGGGGGCCGATCCGGCGATTTCGGACGAACAGCTGACACGGATCGAACAAGGGGCTTGTCCGACGTGCGGATCATGTTCGGGGATGTTCACCGCCAACTCGATGAACTGCCTGACGGAGGCGCTGGGGCTGTCGCTGCCGGGGAACGGGACGATCGTGGCCACGCACGCAAACCGGCGGAAGCTGTTTGAGGAGGCAGCGCGGCTGATTGTCAGAAATGCACGGGACTACTACTTCCATGATAACGACAATGTACTGCCGAGAGCTATTGCGACGAAACAGGCATTTCTCAATGCCATGAGCCTGGACATTGCGATGGGGGGATCGACCAATACGGTGCTGCACCTGTTAGCGGTGGCACAGGAGGCGGGAGTGGATTTCACGATGCGGGACATCGACGCTTTGTCGCGGAAACTGCCGGTCTTGTGCAAGGTGGCGCCGAACCACTCGGCCTATCATATTCAGGACGTCAACCGGGCGGGGGGGATTCTTTCGATATTGGGGATTCTGCTGCGGGCAGGGTTGATCGACGGAACGACGATGCGGGCCGACGGTTTGACACTGGCGCAGGCGGTGGCGAGGTATGATATTGCCAACCTCGGCTCCACGGCGGTGGCGGCGGATACGGAGCGGTACCTGTCCGCACCGGGCGGGAAACGGACGGAAGGGGAAGTCAATACCGTCCTGGGATCGCAACACGAGATGTACGCGGAATATGACTTAGATCGGAGTGCGGGGTGTATTCGCGACATCGAACACGCATATATGAAAGACGGGGGGCTGGCGGTGCTGTATGGGAATGTGGCAGAGGACGGGTGTATCGTCAAGACGGCGGGGGTCGATGCCTCGATTCTGGTTTTCGAGGGGAAGGCGCGGGTCTTCGACTCGCAGGAGCAAGCCAGCAAGGGGATTCTGGACGGGACGGTCAAGGCGGGGGACGTGGTGGTTATCCGGTACGAAGGGCCGAAAGGCGGGCCGGGGATGCAGGAGATGCTCTACCCTACCTCATACTTGAAGACCGTTAAGCTCGACAAGGCGTGCGCTTTGCTGACCGACGGAAGATTTTCGGGAGGGACGTCGGGCTTGTCGATCGGCCACTGCTCGCCGGAGGCGGCGGCGGGAGGATTGATTGCCGCGGTCGAGGACGGAGATCGGATCCGGATCGACATACCGAACCGGTCGATTTCGTTGGAAGTGCCTCAGGATGTTTTGGACGCACGCATGGAACGACTGCGCACCACAGGCGGATTCCGGCCGAATCGCGAACGGACGGTCAGCAAGGCGCTCAGGGCGTACGCCAATATGGTCTCGTCGGCAGACAAAGGGGCGACCCGGATCGTCGAATAACACACGGCAGGAGACCCCCGATAACCCTTATTTCCATCACTCAGGGGACGAATCATGAAATACACCGAGAAAAAGAATATCACCGGCGCAGAAGCCTTGCTCTCCTCGCTTATCAATCAAGGGGTGAAGACCGTCTTCGGATATCCGGGGGGAAGCATTACGCCGGTGTACGACCGGTTGCAGGACTATCCGGAGCTGCGACACCTCTTGACGCGGCATGAGCAGGGGGCGGTGCATGCGGCACAAGGCTATGCGCGGGTTTCCAATCGCACGGGGGTCTGCATGGCCACTTCGGGGCCGGGAGCCACCAATCTGCTGACGGGGATCGCCGATGCGATGCTCGATTCGACACCGGTGGTGTGCATTGCGGCACAGGTGCCGTCGACGGCTTTGGGTACCGATTTTTTCCAGGAGGCGGACATGATCAACATGACCGTGCCGATTACCAAATGGAATTACCAGATCACACGGTTCGACGAGATCGTGCCGACGTTGGCCAAGGCTTTCTACATTGCGGCATCGGGACGGCCGGGGCCGGTTTATATCGAGGTGACGAAAGACGCTTTGCTGGAGCGGGGGGATTATAAATGGGAACCGTGTACGGGGATCCGGAGTTACAATCCGGTGCCGGCGGTCGATGCGGATGCGGTGCAGGAGGCGCTGACCTTGATTAACGACGCGGAACGGCCGCTTATTCTGGTGGGGAACGGCGTGAAGATTTCGGGGGCGGAAGAGGCGGTGATCCGGTTGGCGGAGGCGGGGAATATTCCCGTGGCGGCGACGCTGATGGGCCTTTCGTGTATACCGAGCGGACATCCGCTGAACATCGGGATGGTCGGGATGCACGGCAATGTGGCGGGGAACCGCATGACGCAGGAGGCCGATCTGTTAGTGGCGATCGGTATGCGTTTCAGTGACCGCGTGACGGGGAATCTGAACACTTATGCGCCGAAAGCGAAAGTGATTCATATCGAGATCGATCCGGTGGAGATCGACAAAAATGTGCGGACGGATCTGGCGATCGTGGCCGATGCGCGGGAGGCGGTCGAAGCGATTCTCGGGGCGGGGGCCATTATCCGCAAGTCGCGTGCGGAGTGGTTCGAGGCAGCGGAACGGTATGCGGCGGAAGAACGGGAGCGGGTGATCGACCGGCAGCTGCGGCCGGAACGCGACACGCTGACGATGGGCGAAACGGTGGCGGCGGTGGCGCGGCAAACTGCGGGGGAGGCGGTGATCGTGACCGATGTCGGGCAGCACCAGATGATGGCCGCGAGGTATTCCGCTTATAAACATACGCGCAGCTTGATTACGTCGGGGGGCTTGGGGACGATGGGCTACGGGCTGCCGGCGGCAATCGGGGCGAAGGTGGCGTTGGACGAAGAGGCGACAGCTCGGGAAGGGCGGCCGGCACGGGGACGGGAAGTGGTGGTGTTCCTCGGCGACGGAGGATTCCAGATGACGATGCAGGAGCTGGGGACGATGCTTCACTGGGGGATTCCGGTCAAAGTCGTGGTGCTCAACAACTCGTTCCTCGGGATGGTGCGCCAGTGGCAGCAACTTTTTATGGGAAAGCGGTACAACGCTACGGAACTGGTGAATCCGGATTTCGTCAAAATCGCAGAGGCTTACGGTATTCCGGCACAGCGGATTACGCGGCGGGAGGAGCTCGGAGAGGCGGTGGAGACCTTGCTCAAAACCGAGGGGCCTTGTTTCATAGAAGTGATCGTCGGGAAGGAAGACAACGTCTTTCCGATGGTACCGGGAGGGGCGTCGCTTGACGATCTGCTGTACTCCGAATAGAATGACTGCTCGGATCCCGTTATTTTTCTAATCCTCGAAAGAACGACTATGGCACCGATAAAAAATACGGATACTACGGTTCGCGAATATATCATCACGGTATTCACCGAGAATCAGGTGGGTGTGCTGGGGCGTATCACCTCGATCTTTACGCGGCGCAAGATCAATATCGAGAGTCTCAAGGTCAGTGAGACGCCGGTCAAGGGGATCAGCATGTTCACGATCCATGCGTTTACGACGGAGGATATGGCGTGCCGGATACTGAGCGGCATTGAGCGGATCATCGAGGTGCTGCGGGCTGACAAATACCGCACCGATGAATTTACCGCGCAACAGATCGCATTGTACAAGGTTTCGCCGGAGCTGTTCAGAAAGGGAGGGGATGCTTGTCTGAGAGAACACAATGCACGGGTGATCGAGATCAATCCGGCATATGTGGTGCTGGAGCGGACGGGAGCCAAAGAGGAGATCGACGCCTTGCGCGACTACTTGTCGGGCAGCGGTATGCTGATGCAGTTCACGCATTCGGAAAATATCGTGCTGCACGACGCCTCGGTGGAGAATGCTTTGAATGAGATTGCCGGTCGGGGCAGTTATTTGGGCGATTGAAACGCTGTGTTTCCGCCTGCTGACGCTTTTCGCGTTCTTTAGGGGATAGGTGACGAGGCCGGATCAATGCAAACTGCTTTATTATACGGTTTATTTAGCGGATAAATGCGTATCTTTCGCATTCCGCAAGGAACGACACAGAACAACCAAATACAACAAACCAATACACGACAATGGCAAAAATCAATTTCGGCGGCGTGGAAGAGAGCGTGGTGACCCGCGAAGAATTCCCCCTGAGCAAAGCAACAGAAATTCTCAAAGACGAAACGATCGCAGTGATCGGATACGGCGTGCAGGGGCCGGGACAGGCCATGAACCTGCGCGACAACGGCTTCAACGTCATCGTCGGCCAGCGTAAAAACTCGAAGACCTGGGACAAAGCGGTAGCCGACGGCTGGGTACCCGGCAAAACCCTGTTTGAAATCGAAGAAGCATGCCAGCGCGGGACGATCATCCAATTCCTGCTGTCGGATGCCGGACAGATCGCCGTTTGGCCGACCGTAAAAAAACATTTGACGGCAGGGAAAGCACTGTACTTTTCGCACGGCTTCGGGATCACCTATAAGGAAAAAACCGGGATCATACCGCCGGCGGACGTAGATGTGATCCTCGTGGCACCGAAAGGGTCGGGAACCTCGCTGCGGCGGATGTTCGTGGCAGGACGAGGGCTCAATTCGAGCTTCGCCGTCTTCCAAGATGCCACGGGACGGGCTAAGGATCGGGTGCTGGCGCTGGGGATCGGTGTAGGTTCAGGGTACCTGTTTGAAACGGACTTTAAGCGCGAAGTATTCTCGGATTTGACCGGCGAACGCGGGACACTGATGGGAGCTATCCAGGGGATTTTTGCGGCACAGTATCAGGTGCTGCGCGAACACGGCCATACCCCGTCGGAAGCGTTCAACGAAACCATCGAGGAACTCACCCAGTCGCTCATGCCGCTGGTGGCGGAAAACGGGATGGACTGGATGTACGCCAACTGCTCGACGACGGCACAGCGCGGAGCTTTGGACTGGTGGAAACCGTTCCGGGATGCTACCTTGCCGGTATTCCAGAAATTGTACAGCGAAGTGGCCAACGGGAACGAAGCGCAGCGTTCGATCGACTGCAACTCGAAACCCGACTACCGCGAAGGGCTTGAAAAAGAGCTCAAGGAATTGCGTGAGAGCGAAATGTGGCAGGCGGGGGTTACGGTGCGTAAACTACGTCCGGAAAACAACAAGTAGGCATACATATTGCCTTAGCGCGGAGTATTATTTCTCCGGATAAGAAAGCGGGCGGTTTCCCAACAGGAAGCCGCCCGCAATTTTTACTGGCACATCATTTGCTAATGAACCCACTGTTAACCTGTTTCGCACCAAAAACCGCCGACATAATGAAAAGACACTTTTTACTTTCCGCCCTGCTCCTGCTCAGTACCGCTATCCTCGCCGTATCCGCGCAAAACGCCCGCAAACACGAATTGCCGAAACTGCCTTATGCCCTCGGTGCCCTGGCCCCGAAAATGAGCCAGGAAACTCTCGAATACCACTACGGAAAGCACTACAAAGCCTATATCGACAACCTCAACACCTTGATACAGGACACTCCGTATGCCGGCATGTCGCTCGAAGAAATCGTGGTAAAAGCTCCCAATGGGCCGATCTTCAATAACGCAGGCCAATCGCTGAACCACCAGCTCTTTTTCCTCGGGATGTCGCCCGCGCCCCAGTCGCAGCCCAGCGGAGCGCTGGCAGAAGCCATAAACAAAGAATTCGGATCGTTCGACCGGTTCAAGGCACAGTTCGCACGTGCGGCTGCCGGAATATTCGGTTCCGGATGGGCCTGGCTGGCCACCGACAAAGCCGGGAACCTCCGTATCACTACCGAAGCCAATGCCGGGAATCCGCTCCGTTACGGTTTGATTCCCCTGATGGGACTCGACGTTTGGGAACACTCCTACTACATCGACTATCGTAACCGCCGGGCGGAATACATCACCAATTACTGGGACTTAGTGGACTGGAAAGTGGTCGGTCAGCGTTACGACCGCCGGTAAAAGGGATGGCGGCACCCGCAACCCCGGCCTGACACGGGAAGATCAGGTCGATTAACTGTACTTATTATTTGTGCTATTTGCGACCTTTGGTCGCGCGGGCCGGACGCCTCCCCCACGGGAGGCCCGCAACTCGGCGGTGCTCGTTGCGTTCTCTCCCGGGCGTCCTATCCGAAAATGAATTGTACATAAAAAACGGGTCGCAGCCTGCAGAGGATATTTCGGGTAGTTACAGCCCGGTCGGTGTGCCCGGCGGCACCAGGCCTCCGCAGTCGGGGCTCCGGTCTGACATAGGAAGATCACCGACAACATGGCGAAAACGCTTACAAGGACCTATAATTAACAATACTGTTATTTTCGGTACGATTAATGAACGATTGTTTCCGCGTCAGCGGGCGGGCCAGACGCCGCATCTCGGGAGGCCCGGTGCCGCTCGGCACTCGAGCCGGGCTGTAAATACCCTTTGGGGGCCGGAGCCAGCGGGGACTGCAATCGAGCGCAGCGAGCATTTTGCAGGCCTCCGCCCGGCTCCGGCCTGACAAAGAGAGATCATCGCCAAAAAATCCTCTTGGGCGTCGTTAGACCCGCTGACGCGGGAAACAGTTTTCTCCGCACGCGCCCCCCGGAAGCGGGGTAGACACGACAGACCCGGGAATATCGTGTTTTGACTTGAGAAACCCGTGCGGGTGCGCGGGCTTCGACAAGGCGAAACCGATTCCCG
>NZ_CANQYJ010000093.1 GCF_947628055.1 uncultured Rikenella sp. | reverse complement strand
GCACTGTAGTCGCTCCCGCCGCGCCCCAGGTTGCTGATATGGCCCGCCGAATCCGTGCAGATAAAGCCCTGGGCGATATAATATATTTCCGGATCGGTGCCGGTTATCAGAGCGGAGAGTTCGTGGCTCAGCCGCGCCGTGTCCGGCTTGCCCTCGGGGTCGGTGTGCATGAATTCCGGCGAGGTCAGCAGCACCGCCCGATGTCCCAGCTCCTGCATGTGGAAGCAGAAGATCGCGCTCGTGAGCAGCTCGCCCTGCGCCAGAATGAGTTTATCCGATATTTCCCCGCGATAGGTGAATACTTCGTTGGCGATAACGGCTAAGCAATCTTCCATCCGGTCCTGCGCCGCCCGTCTGTTATCCCCCAGCAATTCGTCGATACAGGTCGAATATTTGTTCCGGAGCATTTCGACGGTCGCTTTGGCCGTATCGTTGTCCCCCGCCTTTGCCGCTTCCGAGATTTTGACCAAAGCGTCTGTGGTGCCCGACATGGCCGACAGCACCGTCAAACGCGCCCCTTCCGAAACGACGATCCCCGCCACGCGGCGCATGTTAGCCGCCGAGCCGACCGAGGTGCCGCCGAATTTGAGTGTTTTTATCATGATTGGCGTTAAATTACGAACAATTTGTTTAGTTTTGCGTATATTGAAGTCTGAGTGACAGGCTGCAAATTTACACAAATGGCCTGAAATGGAGCGAGGCGGGAATAAATTGTTCAATAATCCGAGAAACTGTTAAAAATATGACGAGCATACCGGCGGTGGTCGAGGAGATCATCAAGAAGAAGCCTTTCCTGGAAAATGCCCTGATCGAAGGGTTGGTCAATCTTTCGGCGCTGGCGCGCAAACTCAAGCCCGAAGTGGAGAAACAGGCGGGAAGGTCGGTGAACGACGGGGCCATCATCATGGCCCTCAACCGGCTGGTGCCGCGGTTGGAGCTGCTCTCGAACGTGAAATTCCAGAAGGTGATCGAAAATATCGGCGACATCGTGGTCCGGTCGAACCTCGCCGACCTCACGTATCAGAACTCCAAATCGCTGTTCGGCTGTCAGTCGTTGCTGCTGGATCGTGTGCAGAAAACCAAAGATGCCTTCTGCACTTTCTCGCAGGGGATCGGCGAGACGGCGATGGTGGTGAGCAGCGCGCTGGTACCGGTGGCGGAGGAGATTTTCCGGAATGAACGGCAAATCGCCAAATCGGTCTCGCTCTCGTCGATCACGATCAAACTGCCGGCCGAAAACAGCATCTATCCGGGGGTCTACTATTACATATTCAAGGAGCTGGCGTGGGACAACATCAATATGGTGGAGCTGATCAGCACCACCAACGAGTTCACGGTGGTGGTGCACGATGACGACATCCACCGGGCGTTCTCGATCCTGATGGACGTCAAGCGGGGCGCGGCATTGTAAGGTATGAAACGGTTTCTCCTCGCGCTGGGCTGTCTGTGTGTGGGACTGGGATTCGCGGGGGTGTTCCTGCCGCTTTTGCCGACCACGCCGTTCCTGCTGCTGGCGCTGTACCTGTTCTCGCGATCGTCGCCGAAACGACGGCAGGCGCTGATGCGGCACCGCCTGCTGGGACCGTATATAAAAGGTTACGCGTCGAAAGCCGGATTGTCGGTGCAGGCTAAGGCGACGACGCTGACGGTGATGTGGGCGGCGATGCTCCTTTCGGTCGTCCTGATCGCCGAAGAGTGGTGGCTCCGGCTGCTGTTACTCGCCGTGGCTGCCGGCATAACGGTGCATATCCTGCTGAAAAAGACGCGCCGGCGCTCCTGACGATTCCCGCCGATTGCGCGGGGCGGAGGGCTTTGTCCTCTTTGAAATAAATCGTACCTTTGCCAATTGCAGAAACGAAACGATCCATGAGCAAGAAATTCACAGAGTATAAAGGACTCGATCTGCCCGCCGCGGGTGCCGAAGTGTTGGCGCAGTGGGACGGGGAGGATACTTTTCATAAGAGCATCGAAACGAGGGAGGGACATCCGACGTTCGTCTTTTACGAAGGGCCGCCGTCGGCCAACGGGGTGCCGGGGATACACCACGTGATGGCGCGGACGATCAAGGATGTGATCTGCCGGTACAAAACCCAGCGCGGGTTCCTCGTGCATCGGAAGGCGGGGTGGGACACCCACGGGCTGCCGGTGGAACTCGGTGTCGAAAAGAAACTGGGGATTACAAAGGAAGACATAGGCAAAAAAATCTCGATCGAAGAATACAACCGGACGTGCCGCGAGGCGGTGATGGAGTACACGGGGCTGTGGAACAAACTGACCCGACAGATGGGCTACTGGGTGGATATGGAGAACCCGTATATCACCTACGACAACAAGTATATCGAGACTTTGTGGTGGATGCTCAAGCAGCTCTATGACAAGGGGCTCTTATACAAGGGATATACCATTCAGCCTTACTCGCCGGCGGCGGGGACGGGCCTCAGCAACCACGAACTGAACCAGCCGGGGTGCTATCGGGATGTGAAGGATACGACCTGCACGGCACAGTTCCGGGTGATCCGCGACGAACGGAGCGAGTTTCTGTTTGCGGCGGCCGAGGGCGGGGAGGATGCTGTGCGGGGGGATTTGTATTTCTTGGCTTGGACGACCACGCCGTGGACGCTGCCGAGCAATATGGCATTAGCGGTGGGGCCGGGGATCGAATATGTGCAGGTGATTTGTGCGAATCCGTATACGGGGAGGGAGCAGACCGTGATTCTGGCCAAAGCGCTGTTGGAACGCACGATGGCGGCTTCCAAGATAACCGATTATACCGTTGTGCGGGAATATAAGGGGGCTGATTTGGCGGGGGTGCGGTATGAACAGCTCATTCCGTGGATCCGGCCGGCGCTGGACGAATTGCAGCAGGGGGATGCTTTTCGGGTGATTGTGGCGGATTATGTGACGGTCGAGGACGGGACGGGGATCGTGCACATTGCGGCGACGTTCGGGGCGGACGACGACCGGGTGTCGAAACAGAACGGCATTGCGCCGATGCTGTTGCTGGACAAGGCGGGCAAGTGGCAGCCGATGGTGGACCGGACGGGGAAATTCTTCCTGATCGACGACTTGGATGCGGAATTTGTAGCCAAATATGTCGATAAATCTTACGGAGAGTTTGCGGGCAAGTTCGTCAAGAATGCCTACGATCCGGCGAAGACGGACAAGGACGAGACGCTGGATGTCGAGATCTGCATGATGCTCAAGGCGGACAACCGGGTGTTCAAGATCGAAAAGCATGTGCACAACTATCCGCACTGCTGGCGGACGGACAAACCGGTGCTGTACTATCCGCTCGACTCGTGGTTTATCCGGACGACGGCGGTCAAGGAGCGATTGATCGACCTCAACAAGACGATCAACTGGAAACCGGCTTCGACGGGGGAGGGGCGGTTCGGGAAGTGGCTCGAAAACTTGGTGGACTGGAACCTGAGCCGGTCGAGGTATTGGGGGACGCCGCTGCCGATCTGGGCGACGGAGGATCATGCGGAGCTCAAGTGCATCGGGTCGGTGGCGGAACTCAAGGCGGAAATCGAGCGGGCGATTGCGGCGGGACTCATGACGGAAAATCCGCTGGCCTCTTTTAAGGAGGGGGACTTTTCCAAAGCAAATTACAATACGTTCGACCTGCACCGGCCGTATGTGGACCACATCGTACTCGTTTCATCCACGGGGAAACCGATGTACAGGGAACCGGACTTGATCGACGTCTGGTTCGACAGCGGGGCGATGCCGTATGCGCAGGTGCACTATCCATTCGAGGTCGGCCCGGCGGATTTTCAGGGGAAAATCTATCCGGCGGACTTCATTGCCGAGGGGGTGGATCAGACGCGGGGATGGTTCTTCACGCTGCATGCTTTAGCGACGATGCTGTTCGACAGTGTGGCCTTTAAAAACATCATTTCCAACGGGTTGGTGCTGGACAAGAACGGGAATAAGATGAGCAAACGGTTGGGGAATGCCGTCGATCCGTTCGAGGTGATGGACAAGTATGGGGCGGATGCCGTGCGGTGGTACATGATTTCCAACTCGCAGCCGTGGGACAACCTGAAGTTCGACGAGGACGGGGTGGACGAAGTGCGGAGAAAGTTTTTCGGGACGCTCTATAATACGTACAGCTTCTTTGCGCTGTATGCCAATGTGGACGGGTTTACTGCATCGTCTGTGGACGGCGCGGATTTTGTGCCGGTGGCGGAGCGGCCGGAGATCGACCGGTGGATCATCTCGCTGCTCAATACGTTGGTAAAAACGGTCACGGACTCTCTGGAGGCGTACGATCCGACGCCGGCGGCAAGGGCAATCGCGGATTTTGTGAACGAAAACCTGTCGAACTGGTACGTGCGGCTGAATCGGAAACGGTTCTGGGGCGGGGGGATGACGCAGGACAAACGGGCGGCGTTCCAGACTTTATACACCTGTTTGAAGACGGTTTCGCTCTTGGCGGCGCCGTTCGCACCGTTCTTCACGGACAGGATGTTCCGCGACCTCACGTTCAATGAGGCGGGGTCGGTGCACTTGGCGGAGTTCCCGAAGTATGATGCGGCGTTAGTGGACGAAGAGCTGGAACGGCGGATGGAGCTGGCGCAGCGGGCGTCGTCGATGGTGCTGGCGCTGCGGCGGAAAGTCAATATCAAGGTGCGGCAGCCGTTGCGGAAGATGATGATTCCGGTCTTGGATGCGGCGGTGCAGCGGCGGCTCGAAGCGGTCGAGACGCTTATTTTGAGCGAAGTCAATGTCAAGGAGGTCGAATACCTGCACGAGACGACGGGGATCATCACGAAGCGGATCAAACCCAATTTCAAAACGCTCGGGCCGCGTTACGGCAAGCAGATGAAGGCGATTGCGGCGGCGGTGGCGGCTTTCTCGCAGGAGGATATAGCGGCGGTCGAATCCTTGACCGAGGGGGCTGTCTACGACCTCCGGCTTGCGGGAGGCGAGGTGCTGCCGGTGGAACGGGCCGACTTTGAAATCACGTCGGAGGATATGCCGGGGTGGTTGGTGGCGACCGAAGGGACGCTGACGATTGCGCTGGACATCGAGGTGACGCCGGAGCTCCGGGCGGAGGGGATTGCGCGCGAGCTGGTCAACCGGATTCAGAACCTGCGCAAAGAGCAGGGGTTCGAGGTGACGGACAAGATCAAGGTCGTCATCGAATCGAATCCCGAGATCGACGATGCGGTGGCACGGTATGCGGAGTATATTGCGGCGCAGACGCTGGCCGGGGGTGGGGTCTCTGTGGCGGCCGGCAAGCAGCGGTCGGCGATCGAGATCGACGACTTGCCGCTGACGGTGACGGTGGACCGGATCTGACCGGTTTTCTGACGAGAACTCCGGATTCACTTTTTCGGGGGATTAGCGAGGGCCTGACACACATGCGTCAGGCCTTCGTTCGTTCTCTCCCTTTCTGCCGGACTGCTTTTCTGCCGGACTGCGGAGAAAAAACGCTCGCAGAACCGGCGGCTGTCGATCTTTTGGAGCAGAGACCGCCCGTGGAGAGTACGATGCCGGCGCGAGCCGAAAAAATGGTTGATAAAGAATGCGGGGACAATAAATATATCATCTCGGAATTTATATCTTTACGGCACAAAACTCTCACTTTATGAAAAGCTCACTTTTTCTGCTCGGACTGATCCCGATGCTCACTTGCGGATGCAGCAAAGCCGATAACCCGACCCCGCCGCCGGACGACGGGGAAGCCAAAGAAGCATACGTCGCTTATTTCACCAAGAGCTTGGGAGGAGACAAAACTCCTTACCCGACCGGCGCTGTCCTGACCGCCGACCAGGTCGCCGAAGAACAGACCGCGGTTTGGGATTCGTGGAAAGCCGCCAACGCCTCCCTCTCGGAAGAAAAGCTGGCCACCCCGACCTCCATGCCGGCCTACACTGCGAATCCGCCGGCAGAAAGCGGAACTTGGTCTTTGGCCGATGCGAACTCGGCCTACTCGGGGAAAATGCCCTATTATTACTTCTCGAAAGGCAGCAAACCGGCGGCAGGGTATCCGCTGTTCATCTTCCTTCACGGTTCGGGGAACGACCCGGTAAACGAACAGTACGCCTGCTTCGGCTGGAGTACCTATTTCCAGGACAGTCCGTGCCTCTACTTTATTCCGCAAAGCCCGAAGGGGGGCACCGGAACCCGTTGGAAACTGAAATCGAGACAGGCGGCCTGGGAAAAGCTGCTGCGGCTCTCTTTCCTGTCGGATGCAGACCCGAACCGGGTCTATTTCATGGGCATTTCGGAGGGGGCTTACGGGAGTCAGAGTCTGGCCTCGTTCTATGCCGACTATCTGGCCGGGGCGGGGCCGATGGCGGGCGGCGAAAATCTGAAATTCGCTCCGCCGGAAAACTATGCCAATATCGCGTTCACCCTGCACACGGGAGATCAAGACGTCGCCTATTCGCGCGACGAGCTGACGATGGCTGTCAATGACGAGCTGAACGAATTGGCGACAACCCATCCGGGATATTACAACCACAACGTCGCACTCATTCCGGGGGCGGCCCACGGGTTCTATTACAACGAAGCCCAAACGACCGAATGGCTGAAAGCTCAGGCGGCGCGCAATCCGTGGCCCAAATATGTCTATTGGGAAAACTTCCCGATGGATGAATCTTACGAAAGCGCTACGCGCTATCGGGACGGGTTCTATAACCTGTATGTAAAGGAACGGTCGAACGACGACGCTTCGTCACGCTCGTGCTACGAAATGACGATCGACGGCAATACGGTGGATCTGGCGGTCAGCACGGTGACCTATGCTCCGGATGTGGTGGGCAGTTACGGCATTCCTTTGACGTACACCAAAACCTACACGCCGGCGACCAAAGGTAAGGTAGTGATCTACCTGAACGACAAGCTGGTCGACTTGGATGAGCCGGTGACTGTCCGGGTGAACGGACGTGAGGCGTTCAAGGGCAAGGTCGAACTGAATGCGGCTCATTTGGTGAACAGCTGCGCGGCGTTCTTCGATCCGGAACGGCTTTTCCCGGCGGCTGTCGAGGTGCAGGTGCAGTAATGTCTGTCGGACTTCCTCGACGGGTGCCAATATAAAAGTTATTTAAATAAACCTATAATTAATTTTAGGCCCTAACAGGTATTTTCGCAATATCGTTGGCGATCTCACTTTGTCAGGCCGAAGCCATCCCGGGCGGAGGGTGTCGAATGACACCCTCCGCCCGGGATGGCTTCGGCCTTAGTGGGAGTGGGCGCGAGGTCGCATATGCAGAACTTTTTATTGTACTACAACCGGTCGCCTCTACCCTGAAGGGGGAGAGCCGGAAGGCAAAACAAGCGCAGCAAAGTTAATCAGGTACAGTTGCCTCCAAGAGGGTAAAGAATAATCAAGACTCAGGCTGTTCTCTCGCGAAAGAGGGCAGCCATTTGCGCATCCGGCACGGAATAAGCCGAAAAAAACATATCTTTGTGATCGAACATCGACGGAAGGAACATAAAATATATGGCAGACAACACCATACTGGCCAAATTAGACGGAATCAAGGAAAAATATGCCTCCATATCGGCCGAGATCACCGATCCGGAAGTGATGAACGACATGAAACGTTATATCCAGCTCAATAAAGAATATAAGGAGCTGGGGCCGATCGTCGAAGCTGCGGACCGGTACCGCACGGCAGTGGCTAACTTGCAGGAAGCCAAAGATATTCTCGTCAACGAGAAAGATGAGGAGATGCGCGAGATAGCCCGTGGCGAAGTCGAAACGCTGGAACCGAAGATCGCGAAGCTCGAAGAAGAGATCAAACTGATGCTCATTCCGGCCGATCCGCAGGACAGCAAGAACGCCATTATGGAAATCCGCGGCGGGGCAGGGGGGGACGAGGCGGCGATTTTCGCCGGCGATTTGCTGCGGATGTACCTCAAATTCTTCGAGCGCAAAGGTTGGAAGGCAGAGATCAACAGCGAGAGTGAAGGAACATCGGGCGGATATAAGGAGGTGGTGCTCAAGGTCTCGGGCGAGAACGTATACGGGACACTGAAATACGAGTCGGGGGTGCACCGCGTGCAGCGCGTGCCGCAGACGGAGACGCAGGGGCGGGTGCATACTTCGGCGGCATCGGTGGCGGTGCTGCCTGAGGCCGAAGAGTTCGACATCGACCTGAAAATGGAAGACATTCGCAAGGATACGTTCTGTGCTTCCGGACCGGGGGGGCAGAGCGTGAACACCACCTACTCGGCGATCCGGCTGACCCATATCCCGACCGGGATCGTGGTGCAGTGCCAGGATCAGAAATCGCAGCTCAAGAACTTCGACAAGGCGTTGGAGGAGTTGCGGACGCGGATTTACAACCTCGAATACCAGAAATACTTGGACGAAATTTCGTCCAAGCGGAAAACGATGGTCTCGACGGGCGACCGGAGTGCGAAAATCCGGACGTACAATTATCCGCAGGGGCGGATGACGGATCATCGGATCGGATACACGATGTACAATCTGCCGGCGTTTATGGACGGCGATATTCAGGAGTGCATCGACAAGCTCCAGTTCGCCGAGAACGCAGAACGGCTGGCGGCGGCCGAGGAGGAGAATTGAATACGGGGGCGGCGACGCTGTCTCTGCTCTCTTTGGATGTATGTATTGTTCACTATAAAGCATTTCTTCATGGAAAATTTCAGCGAAAACCAACCCCAGCAGCCGCAGCAACCGGAACAGCAGGGCTCGTTCCAGCCTCAGCCGGAACAGCCGCAATATCAACAACCGGTGCAGGCTCAGCCGCAGTATCAGTACCGGCCGGGGGGGCCGTCGTGGAAACCGACGGTGCCGAATGCTGTGGCGGTTTTGGTGTTGGGGATTCTTTCCATTGTGACCAGCTGCTGGTTCGTGGGGCTGATTCTCGGGATCGTCGGATTGGCCTTGAGCGGGAAAGGACGGCAGGCGTATCTGGCGGCTCCGGATGCCTACACGGGATACGGAATGCTCAATGCGGGGCGGGTGATGTCGATCATCGGAATTTGTATCGGCGGACTGTATATCCTGTATATCATTGTTTTAGTGGGGATTGTCGGCGTCGGGTTCGGTGTGTTGTCTGAACTGGGGGACGCGTTGTCGCAGGCCGGTTATTGAACGGAGGGGGGAACGGGGCTGATGCCTTGCGCTTATCGGCAGTGGCTCGGCTTCGATTGTCCGTTCTGCGGCGCTCAGCGGGCGGCGTTGCTTCTGTTGCAGGGCAGGCTCCGGGAGAGCTTCCTGCTGTTCCCGGCTTTGTTGCCGCTGGCGGCGACGCTGCTTTTTGTCGGCTGTAAGCGTGCTTTGCGTGTGATGCTGTGGGCTGATCTGGCGATCGTGGTCGGCAGCTGGCTGTTGCGATTGTGGCTGACCTGAGGGCGGAGTATGACTGTCCAACGATTATTTTTCCTCAAAGGCTCTGTCAGGGGCCTTTTTTGCTTATATTTGCTTCATTAATTCGTTCGTTTATTTTCTGCTCTATTGGGAGTGAACTGTTCTCTTTGTGAACAAAGAGAACCAGAAAAACTTTTTGAGATGCTAACGCATCTCTTGAGCCTGCCGGATA
>NZ_CANQYJ010000092.1 GCF_947628055.1 uncultured Rikenella sp. | reverse complement strand
TGCGGAGCGTAAGGAGTAGCGCAGCTATCTGAAAGTTTCTTTGGTTCTTTCTTTTCAAAGAAAGAACAGTCACTCACGACACAGTGCAAAATAAAACCTACGAATAAAAACAGAGAGCGTTATGAACGTAAAAATACTGTGGGTTGACGACGAGATCGAGCTGCTGAAACCCCACCTGTTGTTTCTCCAGAACAAAGGATACGAAGTAGAGACCAGCAACAACGGTTACGACGCCATCGAGATGGTGCAGCAGCATCCGTACGACCTGATCATACTCGACGAGATGATGCCCGGGATGACCGGCCTCGAGACCCTGCCCCGGATTAAAGAGTACGCGCCCACCACCCCCGTCGTGATGGTCACCAAATCCGAAGAAGAGAACATCATGGACAAAGCCGTCGGGTCGAAAATCGCCGACTACCTCATCAAGCCCGTCAATCCGAACCAAGTACTCCTCTCCATCAAGAAAAACGTCCACCAGCAGCAGCTCGTCTCCGAGAAAAGCACCGCCGACTACCGCTCCGACTTCGGGAAAATCTCCGTCGCCATGTCCGGCGCACAGAGCTTCGGCGAATGGACCGACATCTACCGGAAACTCGTGCAGTGGGACATCGAACTCTCCGAATCGAACGACAGCAGCGTCCGCGAGATCCTCTCCTACCAATTCAAGGAAGCCAACGACCTCTACGCCCGGTTCGTGAAGAACAACTACCTCGGGTGGTTCGACGACGCCGACCCCGCGCGGCCCACCCTGTCGCACACCCTGTTGCGGCAGCGGCTGTTTCCCGTGGTCGACAAATCGAAAAAGACCACCTTCCTGCTGATCGACAACTTCCGGTACGACCAGTGGCTCATGATCCGGCCCCTGCTCCACAACCACTTCGACATCGCGAGCGAAGAATTTTACTGCGCCCTGCTGCCGACAGCGACCCAATATGCGCGGAATGCACTCTTCGCCGGACTCACGCCGCTCGCCATCTCGAAACTGATGCCAGACCTGTGGCTCAACGACAACCAGGAGGGAGGAAAGAACCGGTACGAAGAAGACTTCCTGCGCCGCCAGCTCCAGCAATTAGGGAAGCCCTACCGGATGAGTTTCGACAAATTGGTGCGGCCGGAGCAAGGGAAAAAACTGCTCGAAAACATCGACCGCCTCTCGAACGTCGATCTGTCGGTGGTGGTTTACAACTTCCTCGACATCCTTTCGCACGCGCGCACCGAGAGCGAAATCATCCGCGAACTGGCCGAAGAGGAGGTCGCCTTCCGGTCGCTGACCCGGTCGTGGTTCGAGCACTCGGATTTGTGGGAGATCATGAAACAGCTCTCGGAGCGGGGGCACACGATCGTCATTACATCCGACCACGGCACTATCCGGGTGGACAACCCCGTGCGCGTGGTCGGCGACCGCGAAACGTCGCCGAACCTGCGCTACAAAAGCGGCCGGAACCTCAACTACGACCCGAAACAAGTCTTCGCCATCACCCGGCCGGAAGAGGCGCACCTGCCCAAGTCGAACCTGACCTCGACCTATATTTTCGCCTACGATCACGACTTTCTGGTCTATCCGAACAACTTCAACCAGCACGTGCGGTACTATAAGAACACGTTCCAGCACGGCGGCATTTCGATGGAAGAGATGATGGTGCCGTATATCGTGCTGAATCCGAAATAACTCCCCGATATTCGGGAGGAAAGGTAAAAAATCGTATCTTTCGACCTGTGAAGTCATCCTGCGATATGAAAACCATCACGATAAAAGGACTGTCCGACCTGCCGGAGGCGGCGGAGGAGTTGTTGGCCGAAATCCGTGCGCGGCAGGCGGCGGTCGTCGCTTTCCACGGGGAGATGGGGGCGGGCAAGACCACGCTGATCCGCGAAATGTGCCGTCAATTGGGCGTCGATCCGCAGGAGGTGAACAGCCCGTCGTTTTCGATCGTCAATGTTTACAGTCCGGCCCAGAAGGAAGGGACTGCCGGAGGGGGAGGACCGGAGGCGGTCTATCATTTCGACTTCTACCGGATCCGGTCGGTCGACGAGGCTTTCGACTTCGGGTACGAGGAATATTTTTTCAGCGGGAATCTCTGTCTGGTGGAGTGGCCGGAGAGAATCGCGGAGTTGATTCCGGAAGACGCTCTGCACGTGCATCTGGCGGTGGTGGACGAGGATACCCGGACGATGGAGATAGAGAATTGACCTTTTGCTGTCTGTCATGTTTCGCCTGAACGCCATACGGATTTCCCTGTTGGGACTGCTCGGGGGCCTTGTCTGGGGGCTGCCGGGGACTGTCGCGGCTGAAGCCTTGCGGCCGGTTCCGATATGCGACTTGGCGGAGATAGAGACGGATAATTCGACCGGGGTGTTTATCTGTGTCGGGGAAATGGTGGCGGAACGGGACATCGCTTTTTTTACGGCAGACCTGCTGGATACCTATAAAATCCTGAAGAACGACGAGCGGAACCTGACGCGTCTGTTCCTGCGCTGCGACCGGAGCTGGGGGGCGACGGCTTATGCGCTGGCTTTGCAGGCGGCGTCGCGCATTCCGATGGATGTGGTGCTGATGGTTTATGATGAGGCGGGACGGGATTGGGAGCGCACGGCGATTCGGATGGGGCTGCTTTACCCGGCAGACTGTCGTCCGTCTTATACGTTCGGTGTTTACTTGAATCGGCAGGAGTCGGTGTGGTGCAAAAGGCTGGAGGTGCCTTTGCGCTGGCGGCGGATGTTCCTCGGCCGGTAGTCTTTTTCTCTGTTTTCGCGCATTCCCCTTGTATATTTCGCGGGATTTGCTATTTTTGCAATAACTGATGAAGGAACGTTTCACATATCTTTCTGTTTCCCGGCTGGCGGTTCGGGGGGCGGGGTGTGGTGTCTCGTTTTCATCGGGTTGCTTGCTTTCCACATGCACAATGACTACCCCTTGGGGGGTGTAGTTTCTTTTTGCCTCCGTCTCGGGGCGCCTGCGGTCTCTTCTTAATTCTTTCTTCATGCGAAGCCAGGCTTCCGCCGCAGTCCGAACTTTAATCTTTTACCGTTCGTTAATTCTGTACCCCACTGTGAGTGACTGTTCTTTCTTTGAAAAGAAAGAACCAAAGAAACTTTGAGATAGCTGCGCTACTCCTTAGGCTCCGCAGTCCTCTTGCATCGAGTTTGCTTTGGGCCGGAGCAATAGACCGCTCTATTTGCTCCTTAGTTCGACCTCGCGCCCACCCCCCGAGCGGCTTCGCCGCTGGGCGCGAAGGTCGGCGGTTCTAAAGAACCGCAATATAAAGAGCGGTCTATTGCTCTCGGCCCAAAAGGATCGAGAACAAGGGAACCCGGCAGGCTCAAGAGATGCGAAGCATCTCAGAAAGTTTTTCTGGTTCTCTTTGTTCACAAAGAGAACAGTTCCCTCAAACATAGGGTAGTGAATAAAACGAACATTAAAAAAGTAAGTATATCATGCGACTGCGAAACGACCAAGAGATCGAGATATTCGCCCCCGCCACCGTTGCCAACCTCGGCCCCGGCTTCGACATCATGGGCATGGCCATAGAAGGCGCCGGCGACAGACTGCTGATTCAAGTCAGGCCCGGCGACAGCTTGAGCATCCGCAACGAAAGCGAGGTATCCCTGCCCAGCGACATCGAAAAGAACGTCATCACCCCCGCACTCCGGGCCATGCTTCAGGCATGGGGCGGCACCCTGGCCATCGAAATAGTCATTCTCCAGAAGATACGCCCCGGCAGCGGGATCGGTTCCAGCTCCGCCTCGTCCGCCGCAGCCGTCGTCGGGTTGAACGAGCTCCTCGGACGCCCCTTCGGCGAGAAAGAACTGATCACCTTCGCCATGGAAGGCGAGCGGCTCGTATCCGGCGGCACCGCCCACGCCGATAATGCCGGGCCCGCCATCGCCGGCGGCATCCTGCTGATCCGCGGC
This sequence comes from uncultured Rikenella sp., assembly GCF_947628055.1. GTDB lineage: Bacteria > Bacteroidota > Bacteroidia > Bacteroidales > Rikenellaceae > Rikenella. The sequence goes on along the minus strand of NZ_CANQYJ010000092.1, from coordinate 5,678 downwards.
TACGACCCCCTCGACTACATCCGGATACCCGTTCCCGCCCGGCTCTGCACCGCCGTGATCCACCCCCATATTACCGTCAACACCCTCGACAGCCGCGCCGTTATGCGCCGGGAAATCCCCCAGCGAGACGCCGTGACCCAATGGGGGAACGTCGGAGGCCTCGTCGCCGGTCTGCTCACCGCCGACATGGGGCTGATCGGCCGGTCGCTGAAAGACGTGATCGCCGAACCCTACCGGAAACACTTCATTCCCGGATACGATCCGCTCAAAGCCGCTCTCGCCCGAACCGAAGGCGTGCTCGGCTCCAACATCGCCGGCTCAGGCCCCTCCGTCTTCGCCCTGTGCGACGGCCCGCAAGCCGCAGCCGCAGCCGGCGCGATCATGACCCGCCACTTCGGACACCTCGGCATCGAAGCCGACCTGTACGTCGGCCCCGTGGCGGAACGCGGCGCATACGTCATCCGATAACCGTCAATTCCGTGAAACGATGAAATACATCTCGACCCGCACCCCGCAGAAAAGATACAGCCTGCGCGAAGCCGCCTTTCTCGGCTTGGCACCCGACGGAGGGCTGTTCATGCCCGAACGCTTCCCCGCCATTGTGCCGGAAACCGTCCGGGAACTCTCGGCCGAATCCTACCAGGCTTTGGCTGTTCATCTGGCCGGACTGTTTTTCGGCGACGAGCTCGCTCCGCAGGAGATCGCACGAGCCCTCGACCGGGCGTACGACTTCGCCCCCCGCCTCGCCGCCGTGGGAGACCGCCTCCACACCCTCGAGCTGTTCCACGGCCCGACCTTCGCATTCAAAGATTTCGGCGCCCGGTTCATGGGCGCCATGTTCGGCCTGCTGAACGATACGGGCCGCGAACGGGTGATTCTGACCGCCACCTCGGGCGACACAGGGAGTGCCGTGGCCGGCGGGTTCTACGGGATTCCGGGGATAAAAGTGGTGCTGCTCTATCCCGCCGGGCGCGTCAGTCCGCTGCAGGAGAGCCAGATGACCACCCTCGGCGGGAATATCTTTCCGCTGCGGGTCGAAGGCAGTTTCGACGACTGCCAGCGGATGGTCAAAACAGTCTTTGCCGACGGCGGGTTTTGCCGGCAGCGCGGCATCACCTCGGCCAACTCCATCAATCTGCTGCGGTGGATTCCGCAGTCGTTCTACTACTTTTACGGGTGGTACCTGTGGCGCGAGGCGACCGGCTCGACGGAGCCGCCGGTGATCGTGGTGCCGAGCGGCAATTACGGCAACCTGTCGGCCGGGATGTTAGCGGCGCGGATGGGGCTGCCCGTGGGGCGGTTCGTCGCAGCCTCGAATGCCAACGACGTGGTTCCGGAATTCTTGCGGATGGGCGATTACCGGCCCCGGCCTTCGGTGCGCACCGTGGCCAATGCGATGGACGTGGGCGATCCGAGCAATTTTGAACGGATGATGGCCTTGTGCGATGCGGATGTCGACCGGTTGCGGTCGGTCGTCGCCGGATTCAGTGCCTCGGACGACCGGATTCGCGAGGCGATCGCGGAGATGCGGCGGGAGTACGGGTATCTGAGCGATCCGCACAGCGCGGTGGGGTATCTGGCGATGCAGGCATGCGGGGGAAGCGGCGGATTCTGGCTCTCGACGGCCCACGAAGCCAAGTTCCGCGAGGTGTTGCGGGAGGCGCTGCCGGCTGACGCCATACCGGCGGAGTTGCCCCCGGCGTTGGCCGAACGGTTAAGTCTGCCGCGGAAGTACGAACCTTTGGCGGCCGATGCGGGTCTGTTGAAGGAGTATCTTACGACGCTTTAGGCGAATTGTCCGACGCGGCGGGAACCGGTGACGGCGATGATTTCCGGGAGCGGCTGCTCACCACCCGGTCGGTGATATAGACCGTGAAGATCGGCAGCATCATCATGCCGGCGGCGGCCAGAAAGACCGACAGGATTTTGCCTACGGGCGTGACGGCGATGATGTTCGAGCCCACTGTGGTCAGATCCATGCTGGCCCACCACAGCGCATCCCAGTAGGTCGCCACGGCTGTATTGACTCCCTTTTCCGCCACAAAGAAGATCAGGCTGGTGAAATAGGTCACCGCGACCAGAATCGAGAGGTAGGAGACCATCAGACTGGTGGCGTTGCGCTGGGTGAACCAGCGGGTAATCATCACCAGTCCGTACCCTCCGCGAAGCAGCGGAACGAAACCCAGCAGGTAGTGGATTTCGTGGGGGATGGCGGCATGGGTGTAGTGGAGGATATTCAGGTAGGGAATCGAAAAGAGCAGCAGAATGAGGTTGTTGCGCACGAAACGGCCTTTCCGGGGGCTGATGATCCACCGCACTGCGAAGTCGAGGATAAAGATGGAGCAGACGGCGAGCTGTATGCCGAGGGTCGCCCGGCTGTCGGGCCGGTAGCGGCCGGCGGTCAGGATGTCGTATGACAGCGAGATGATGATGGCTAACGATCCGAGCAAGACCAGGATATTGAGCCAGTCGATGATGCGCTTGTCGATTTTGCCGAGGCGTATCTTTTCCATATTCCGGGGTTTAGAGTCGAAAATGGGATGCGCAAAAACAGTGCCATTCCGTCCCTCGACTTGTTATCTGCCAGCGAGATGTTTCCGCCGCGGATATTGCTGCCGGCGTGTGCTCTATTCCCGAAAGATGTGGAACTGAGCCATGACTGTTCGATCGAGCGGCTGGTCGTTACGTTCGCCGGGCAGGGCGCTTAGTGGAAAAAATAGGGGAAGGATGTTGATAAATGCTTGGAGGCACCGCACCTGAAAGCCGTGGCCGCGGTTGTTCGCGTTGCTGGGATTGAGGTTCGTCGTGTTGAAGTTCAAGAAGAACGCGTTGGTCCCGCTGACCGTGGACGACCAACTGTACCCGTTGTTGCCGATTTCGCGGGCCACGCCCTCATAGCCTGCCCGGCCGAAGTCGCGGTAGCCCGGGGCGGGCACCGCGCGCTGCCGAAAAGCCGCAGCGGCTGCTCATTGGGCTGAAGCGACGTATTACCGTGGCTCCAGTCGTTTCCATAACTAATCCCGGCTGCTCGGTGCGGGATCAGTGGGCCGCTGAATTTATCGTTCGCTCTGCCGGAATCTTTCTGTCGGTTCCGGCACTCTGGAAAACATCCTGTCCCCGATGGCAAAGAAACGAAAAAAGACTTGCATATCAGTCATTGGTAGAGTGGAAAAACAGCGCGGGCAGAAAGCCGCTTATCCCCTGAATAGGGCAAGACTGGTTGGAAAGACTTGGTTACTGCATGAACTGACACGAAAGAATATCGGTAGGAGGCGTATGTAAACTGCCGCAAGAATGACATCGCAAGGCAGGTCTTTACACAAGACTTCGACGTGGAGCGTATATTAAGGGCGTTGCATGCCGTGCCAGGCGTCGATATTACTCCGCACGATACGCTTGTCGTTCTCGATGAGTTCAGGATACACCCGAGGCTATCGAGGCTCTGAAATACTTTTATAAAGATGTACCGGAGTGTCATATCGCTGTTGCAGGTTCGCTGTTGGGCATATCGCGGCATAAAGATGTTTCCTACCTTGTCGGCAAGGTAAATGAGATTGGTGTATATCCGATGAGTTTGGGGGAGTTCCTGATTATAAAGGGTGAGGAGGGAATGTACAACCTGCTTATAAACCGAGATTTCAATGTAATAAATCCGCTCCACGAAAAATATGTTGAATTGCTATTATTATGTCGGCGGTATGCCCGAGGCGGTAGACGAGTATGTCCGGACCAGTGCATTGCCGGAGGTGCAGCGCCTGCAGAACGATATATTGACCGGCTACGACCGTGATTTTCGAAACACCTCTAAAGGAGTGGGTGCCGCGAATCAGAATGGTGAGGCAGCCGATACCGCCGCAGCTTTTCAAAGAGAACAAAGATTCATATCCGGAGTATTGCGCAAAGGTGCAAGAGCGGCAGATTTCGAGTTTGCAATCGAGAGGCTTGTAAATGCGGGGTTGGTCTATAAAGTTCCCTGATACACAAAACCTGCTTTGCCGTTAAGCATATACAAGAACTTATCCGTTTTCAAACATATCATTTGGATATAGGTCTGTGGGGAACAATGATCGGTGCTGGGCCAGTTCAGATTTTAGTTGCCAGCACGGTGTTCACGGAATATAAAGACGGTTTGACCGAACAGTTCGTATTGCAACAGATGAAGTGTGTCGGAACTCGCCTACTATATTATCAAGACGGATGATTCTCGCTTGGAACTCGATTTTGTAATACAGCAGGACGGACAACTTCTTCCGATAGAGGTCAAAGCGGGAGGCAATGTACGGGCAAATTCATTGACAAAATTGCTTAAAGATAATCCGAATATGTCGGCACTCGATGCAGTCATACAAAGAGCAGGGACAATTAACAAATATCCCATTATATTGTGTATTGTAGTTCCTGCAAACAGAAAACGCAAGTTATCTGCGTAGCCCCGATTTGTTTTGTTTGCCGAGTTTTTGTGTTGCGGCTTTGGCACAGCGGTGTGTCCAGCGGAGGTTGTCCCCGTCTTTGTCGCGACCCCAGTTGTCGGTCGAAGAACTACCGCCACCGTCCGACGGAGTTGTTGCCGGGCCTCCTGCCATTCCGATAAATAGTGCGACCGCAAGGTTAGTCAGTTCCTGCCAGTTGGCGACTTCGCGGTAATCAAATTCGTCGTCAAACATAACCGGTCTATTTTTCAAAAAATAGGATAGACTATTGTAATGGGTTTACATTCATCTTTTTACAAAGATTATCATTGATATGCTTTTTGCGGATCCGCAAAGGGGGTCAAGAACGGTCTGAAAGGGCATATCCAGCGCTATAAAATACAAAGATTGCGGACGACGATTTGTAGGCGGGCGACGTTTTAATCACGGACTGCATCGGGGGCAAACAAACTGTCGCTCAACTGAAAGTCAGGTATGGTGTCAGTCATAGCACAATCTTCCGCGATCTCGAGGGGATGCGATATGTCTGGAAAATCTCGAAATACAAGTAATTCAGATGGACACGACATACTGGGGCTGTGACTTTGGTCTGATAGTCATCGAAGAGGCCCTGCAGAAAAAGGTTCTGTGGCGCAAGTATGTAGCCCACGAGACGACAGTGTCTTATATGGATGGCGTGCAATGGATGAAAAAGCACAGCTTTAAGATATGCGGTGTGGTCATGACGGGATGCGGGGATTCGCTCAGGCTCTGCGGCCACTTCCAGTTCTGTTGTGTCAATCCCACCAAATATCTGACGCAGGACCGGAATCGGATACCCGGAGTAGGTGTAGGTGATCGATCTCCCAAATACAAACAACGGACTGGAGGGAATCTTCTCGGGCACCAAAACGACACTGCGCGTGCACAGCGGCTGACACGCGAACATAGAATGAAACTTATCGATGAGTATCTTTCCGGAAACTATTGCTCCCGACGCTCATTACCCGAAATGTCCATTAGGTCTATTTTATTGAAAATGCGGACAAATTGCGGACACAGCAGAAAAATAAAAGCCTCAAATAGTTTATTAACAATCACTTGAGGTTTTCTAAAAGTACCGGATACGGTTCCGGAGAGTATAAAATCGTATTTTGCAGGACGCAACTTGCAGGCGTGTGCGGGAATATGTGCGGGGTATCGTAAAAAAAGCGCCTCGGCGGTATGTGTACCGCCGAGGCGCTTTCGGCAAAAAGGAGTGCATCGGCT
>NZ_CANQYJ010000091.1 GCF_947628055.1 uncultured Rikenella sp. | reverse complement strand
AGATCGGGGTATTTGGCATCTTCGGCCCGTAATGCACCTTGTCGACAAAAATGTAGTCCCCCACCAATAAAGTCTGTTCCATCGACGACGACGGAATGACGTACATGCCGAAAAAATAGATCTTCAGCGGCACCACCACGACAACGGCAAAAAGCAATGCTTCGACCCATTCCATCGCCACTTTGAACCCCTTGTGGTCTTTCTTGTAAGCCCGGTAGCGGTCGAGCCACAACCGGTGGATATTTCTGCTGATATAGAAATCATAGATAAGCGGCAACCCCAACAGCCACCACAGGTTCCGCGTCCACACCACGAACCACAGTACGTAGACCAAACTCACCACCGAGAATTTGACCCACTTATTGTTCCATATTTCCCGCAACTTACTGATTGTCTTTTTCATGTAATTTCGCGTTGTCGTTTAGAATCCGAGCAGGTCTTTCATGCCGTAGACCCGCCCCGTTCCGCGTTTATCCGCCAGAAACTCCGCCGCCAGCACTGCCCCCATTGCAAATCCGCTCCGGTTCTTGGCGTTATGGTCGATCGTAATCGTATCGGCGTCTGACTCCCACACCACGGTATGGATCCCCGGCACCATTGCCCGCCGCTGCGCGGTCACCTCCAGCTTAGCCGCATCGGTCGTCGTCCCCAAATGCCACGAGGTTTTCCGGTCGATCCCCGCCAAAATATCCTCCGCCAGCGTCACCGCCGTGCCGCTCGGCGCATCTTTCTTCTGCACATGGTGCACCTCGTTCAAAGTCACATCGTACTCCGGGAAGCGGTTCATCATCTCGGCCAGCTGCCGGTTGATCGCGAAGAAGATATTGACCCCGATGCTGTAATTCGAGGCATAGAAAAATGCCCCTTTTGCCTGCGCGCATAAGTCGCTCACCTCTTTCAAGCGGTCGAGCCACGCCGTGGTTCCGCACACCACCGGCACACCTGCCGTCAGACAGGCAACGATATTCCCGTATGCCGTCCCCGGCGTCGTAAACTCGATCGCCACATCACACCCCCGCAAGTTTTCCGCCGTAAGCTGATCCGTATTGTCCACATCGATAATCAGAGGAACCGTATGCCCCCGCGACACGAGTATCCTTTCGATCTCGTGTCCCATTTTGCCGTAGCCTATCAGTGCGATTTTCATAACTAAGGTGAAAAGTAATACATAAAAAGCTAAAAACAAAATCGGATTTGTCTTTAGCTTTTCGGAATAATCGGAATAAATACGCGCCGAGGCCGGTTACCGCACAATCGTTTCGTCCCGATCCGGCCCCACGGAAATGATCTTCACCGGCACGCCCGTTTCCCGTTCGATAAATTCGACATACTCCTTGAACTGCCGCGGAAAATCCTCGTAGCGCCTGATCCCGTTGATGTCGCAGTTCCATCCCTCGAACTCCCGGTATACCGGCGTAATCTCTTCATTGGTCTCATACGGGAATTCCGTCACCCGCCGTCCCCCGATCTCATACGCCACCGCCACCTTAATGGTGGGAAACGTATTCAGTACATCGGATTTCATCATGATCAACCGGGTCACCCCGTTGATCATCGTGCTGTATTTCAAGGCCACCATATCGAGCCATCCGCACCGCCGTTCCCGGCCCGTCACCGCGCCGAACTCATGGCCGATGCGCTGCAAGTCCCGCCCCGTCTGGTCGAACAGTTCGGTCGGGAACGGCCCGCTCCCCACCCGTGTACAATAAGCCTTGAAAATCCCATACACCTCGCCGATCCGATTAGGTGCCACCCCCAACCCGATGCAAGCCCCGGCACACACCGTATTGGAGGAGGTCACGAACGGATAGGTTCCGTAATCCACATCGAGCAGCGATCCCTGCGCCCCTTCGGCCAGAATCCCCTGCCCTTCGTTCAAGAGCCGGTTGACCTCGTGTTCCCCCTCGATAATCGCGAACCGCCGCAAAGTTTCGATTCCCTCGAACCACTGCGCCTCGTACTCCGCAATATCATAGGTGAATCCCTCGAACTGCGCCAGCATCGCGATATGTTTCTGTTTCAATCGTTCGTAGCGCTCCATGAACGACGGCGAGAGAATATCCCCTACCCGCAGCCCATTCCGGCCGGTCTTGTCCATATAGGTCGGCCCGATCCCTTTGAGCGTGGAGCCGATCTTGGCTTTCCCCTTAGCCGCTTCGCTGGCCGCGTCGAGCATCCGGTGGGTCGGCAGGATGAGGTGTGCCTTTTTTGCAATTTTGATTTTGGCCGTCACATCGACCCCGAACTGTTCCAGCTCGCCGATCTCCTGGGCGAACATCACCGGGTCGAGCACCACGCCGTTGCCGATGATGTTGATGGCATTATCGCGGAAAATGCCCGACGGTATCGAGCGCAGCACATGGACTTTATCGCCGAAACGGAGCGAGTGTCCCGCATTCGGCCCCCCTTGGAACCGGGCGATGACTTGATAATCAGGCGTGAGCACGTCCACGACTTTTCCTTTTCCTTCATCGCCCCATTGCAGGCCGAGAACTACGTCAACTTTCATTTATGATGTCTTTGTAAAAAGTATTGCCGACACATTAAAAACCTTTCTCCGAAGCCGTCCGGCTACAGAAGAAAGGTATTATTTCCGGAAAACTCCAGTCGGTAAAAGTACAAATAAAACGGTTTCTCCATCAATCATCGGTCAAATATTTTTCCGGTCGATGCGTTTCACTGTCGTGTCGCCGCTATCCACTTCACCACGGCTCATCAAGTATCCGACCGCCCGCTTGAAGATTTTTTTGCTCATCCCGGTCGCCAAGCGCACCTCCTCCGGATCGGACTTGTCTCCCACGGTCAGCATGCCGCCGGCCTCGTCGAGCATTTTCAGCACTTCGTCCGCCGCGATTTTCACCTGGTCGAAACCTTCCTGCTGGAGCGAGACGTCGATCCGGTGATCTTCCGCAATCTTCCGCACATAGGCTTTCATCCGCATACCCAGCTTCACGTCGGTGAATATCTGATTGTCGTACAGCATCCCCCAGTGCCGGTCGTTGATGACCACGCGGAATCCTTTCGGCTTGCGCACGGCCACCAGAATATCCACCTCTTCCTTAGGCCGGACGGTGATCTCGTCGTTATTGATGATTTTTCCCAGTTTGGATGTTCCTACCGCCCGTCCCGTCACGTTGTCCACATAAACCGAAACCACATACCACTCTCCGACCAACATCGGCGCCTGCTGGTTCCGCTTCGGCACGAAGAGGTCTTTGGGCAGACCCCAGTCCAAGAAAGTCCCGTGGTAATTGAACCCCACGGCCTGCAATGCGGCGATGCCTCCTTCCGTGATCTTCGGCCGGTCGGTCGTGGCCACCGGCCGGTCTTCGGAATCGGTATAAACGAAGACTTCTATCGGGTCGCCTATTTCATATTTTCCGGGTATATAGCGGTTCGGAAGCAGCACTTCGTTCCCTTCGTCGTCGGTCAGATAAAGGCCGTTGTCGGTCTTCCGTGCAATTTTCAGTCTGTTGTAATTCGCAGCTCGTATCAATTTCTCGTATCTCCTCTTTTACACTTGCAAAGATAGAATTTTCCACGATAGAACTGTGAAACCTCCGAATTATCCGCCGACTTTCGTTGCATGAATCCCTGCCGTAATGTAACTTTGCAGGATTCTGTTCATTGGCTTACAGTATGGAACTTTTTTCTTAGCCGCCTCGAGCCGGCGGGCTATGCCGAGGTAGCGCGAGGAAGACCGCAGGTCAAACGAAGCAAAGAAAACTGCCTCCAGCCGGTTTCGCCTTGTCGGGCGTCCGCGCGTCCTGCGCGTCCCCCTCAAGGCAAAACACGACGCTTCCAAGGATGCTTTCGCATGTCCTTATTACTTGCGAGCGGGGTCGCAGCCTCCGGGGAATGCAACTCTCGCGCAAGCGATGAAAGAGTTGCGGGTCTCCGCGGGGCGAGGCTGCGGCCCGCAGTGCCTTACGGCACGCAAAACGATCAGGCGCCGGCATTTTACCAAGCTGTAACTACCCTTTCTTGGCCGGAGCCGGCGGGGCTTTGGGGTAGAGGCGGCCAATAAAACAGCCAACGGCTGCGGCCCGAGTGCCCAGCGGAACCACCCCTCCGCCGGGGGTGGTTCCGGGGCGTCATCGGGAGATCACGGCTGAACCGTCTTTCTCCTCACGCGAAAGCCCCTCTCGGAAATGGGGTAGACACGGCAAGACCCGGGAATGTCGCGTTTTGCCTTGAGAAAGCCGGGCAGAACGACCGGCTTTCGACAAGGCGAAACCGATTCCCGGTACTTTTCTTTGCTTACTTTCTTTGGTGCCAAAGAAAGTAAGTGCCCCCGCGGCAGGAGCGGGAGGAGAGGAAAAACCTCTACCCCCGCGTAGGAACGCCGCAGAGCCTTCCGCAGGAGAGAAATCCACGCCGGATCGAGGCAGTAAAAAATAAAGGCTCCCGCGGCAGGAGCGGTGAAGCGAAAACAAAAAGCCCGCCCGGCATAAGGGCTGCAAAAAAAGTTTTATATAAAGAACAAAAGCCTCGCCGGCTCGAGGCAGTAAAAAATAAAGGCCCCGCGGCAGGAGCGGTGAAGCGAAAACAAAAAGCCCGCCCGGCAGGAGGGCTGCAAAAAAAGTTTTTTATAAAGAACAAACGTCCCGCCGGCTCGAGGCGCCAAAATAAAGAACAGTCCGGCTCATCGCCAGAGCAAGAACAGAGTAAAAAGATTATGGATAAAGTACTGAAAATAGCCGTCTTCCAGATGGATACGGTGTGGGAAAGCCCTGCCGAGAATTGCCGTCGCGCGGCCGAATGGATCGATCGGGAGGCCGGAGAGGCCGACTTAGTGGTATTGCCCGAAATGTTCGCTACAGGTTTCAGCATGAATCCGGCAGCGATTGCCCAGGAAAAGGACGGCGAAGTCGTTACCTTCATGCGCGATTTGGCCGTGCGGACGGGGAAAGCGATCATCGCGAGCGTGGCTATCCGCGACCATATCCGGCGCACGGAACCGGAAGAGGGCTATTTCAACCGGCTGTTTTTTTTCACTCCGGACGGCGTGTGGCTTACTTATAACAAACGCCACCTGTTCCGGATGGGCGGCGAACACGAGGTGTATACGGGCGGCAATTCGCGGCTTATCGTACATTACAAAGGGTTCCGGATATGCCCGATGATCTGCTACGACCTGCGGTTCCCGGTTTTTTCGCGCAACCGGCAGGACTATGACGTATTGGTTTATATCGCCAGCTGGCCGGAAGCGCGGCGGTATGCGTGGAGCACTTTGCTCCGGGCGCGGGCTATTGAAAATCTGGCGTATGTGATCGGCTGCAACCGTTGCGGAACCGACCCTGGGAACACCTACTCGGGAGATTCCGCAGTGCTGGATTTCCTGGGACAGCCGATCGCAGAGGCGGTGCCGGCGCAGGAATGTATGATCGCCGCTACTTTGTCGTTAGACGATTTGGAGGCGTTCCGGCGGCGGTTCCCGGCACATTTGGATGCCGATGACTTTACCTTGATCGAAGAATAAACGATCTTTTTTATTTATACCCTGTTCATTGGTTGGTTTGAGGGTACTGTTCTCTTTGTGAACAAAGAGAACCAGAAAAACTTTGAGCGAAACTTACGTTTCGCATGGGCTGCCGTAGTCCTTATTCTTTAGCACTTTAGTGTTTGGGTCGGGGCAATAGCGGGCTGTAAGGTTATTACTTCATTAAGCCCGCTATTGCTCCCGGCCCAATCCCAAGACTAAACATGGGATTGCGGAGCCTAAGGCGTAGCGCAGCTATCTCAAAAGTTTTTGGTGCCGCTTTTTTCAAAAAGCGGCAGTCCCCGCACGTAGCCAAAGACAGAGTACAAATAAAAAAGATCATATATACTACAATAGAGTGAGTTTTTCAGTCATCATACTATTGATCTGTTCCGGCATTTTTGTCGGCGTGGTCAATACCTTCGCAGGAGCAGCAGCCGTGGTCTCCATCTCGGTTTACACAGCATTGGGACTGCCGATCGACGTGGCCAACGGGACCAACCGGCTGCCAGTGCTTTTTCAAGTCGGGGCAGCAGCGTTCAACTTTCGGAAACAACGCCTGCTCGACTATTCGGTAGGGTTGAAATTAGGGATTCCGACAGCCGTCGGCGCGTTTGTCGGCGCAGAGTTCGCAGCATGGGTCGACCCGTCGATTTTCGTCGTTTTGTTGGCGACGATTCTGATTCTGCTGTTCGCCTTATTGATCTTCAGCCCGAACCGGATACTCAAAGGAAACGGGAAACCGCTTCGGGGAGTGCGGAAACTCGACTGCTTCTGGTTCTTCTTGGTGGGCCTCTACGGCGGCGCATTCCAGATCGGAATGGGATACGTCATCCTCGGCCTGACCGTCATGGGGATGGGCTACGACGTCATTACGGCCAATGCCCTGAAAAGTTTTATCGTGATGCTCTATATTCCGCTGTCGCTGGTCGTTTTCATGTACCACGGACAAGTGAATTACAGCTACGGATTCGTTCACGCCATCGGGAACGTGATCGGGGCTTACGTTGCGTCGAAATACGCTACGCGGATCAACACGCAGTTTTTGCGGTGGATTCTGATCGTGTTTATCGCCCTGACCGTCCTCGATCTGCTCAAAATAATCAGCATCCGAAATGCGTTGGAACATATATTATAGGAGATCTGTCATGCAGAAATTCGCACTGCTGTTTTCGGTCGTCGCGCTGGCCGGCAGCATTACGATCGCTTGCGCGCAACAGCGACAAGGCGGCAAACCGGCGCCGGCTGCCATATCATCCGACATTCCGGACGAGGCTCCGCCGGTGTTCGTGCCGGACTTGCCGCGCGAGATGACGTTCGCCGGTGAACGCGTGCCGCTCGAATACTCCGAAGTGCGCGAAGCGTTGGAACGGGAGATGACCGTCACGATGTTCATGCACTCGCGGACGCTGCGGACACTGCGGATGACAACCCGCTATTTCCCGGTGATCGAACCGATCCTGAAGAAATACGGCATTCCGGCGGATTTCAAATACCTCTGCATGGCGGAGAGCGGGCTGGATCCGAACACCGTGTCGCCGGCCGGGGCGGCGGGGCTCTGGCAGTTGATGTCGTCGGCGGCCAAAGACCACGGGGTCGAGACGGGGAGCAATGTGGATTTGCGCTTCCACGTCGAAATCGCTACCGAGGCGGCATGCAAGTACCTGCGGAAGGCATACCAGCGTTACGGCAGCTGGACGATGGCCGCGGCATCGTACAATGCGGGTCTGGCAGGGGTCAGCAAACGGATCGGGATTCAGGGGGTGGATTCGTACTACGATCTGTTTCTGCCGGAAGAGACGATGCGGTATGTCTACCGCATTCTGTCGTGCAAGCTGTTGGTCGAAAATCCGCAGCAGTACGGATTCCGGCTGCGGAAGAGAGATTATCTGCCGGCATTTGAAAACTACAGGAAAATCACCGTCAGCGGACAGAATATCGACTGGTCGGCGCTGGCGGCCAGGCATGGAACGAATTACAAGATGCTGCGGATACTCAATCCGTGGATCCGGAGCTACGAGTATGCCAACAAAGCGGGAACGACCTATACGGTGTTGATTCCGACGGAAGGGTTCAGGGAAAATGGAAAATAAGAACGACCAGATTATCGTCGAAGGGGCGCGGGTGCACAACCTCAAGAACGTGGATGTCGTGATTCCGCGCGACAAACTCACGGTCATTACCGGTCTGTCGGGATCGGGGAAGTCGTCGCTGGCCTTCGACACCATCTATGCCGAGGGGCAGCGCAGGTATCTCGAGACCCTGTCGGCCTATGCGCGGCAGTTTTTCGGGACGTTGGAACGGCCGGACGTGGACAAAATTACAGGCCTCAGTCCGGTGATCTCGATCGAACAGAAGACCACGGGGCGAAACCCGAGGTCTACGGTGGGAACCGTGACGGAGATCAACGACTTCATGCGGCTCTTGTTCGCCCGGGCTTCGGTGGCCTACTCCAAAGCGACGGGCGAGAAGATGGTGCACTACAACGACCAGCAGATTACGAAGCTGATTGTCGAACGGTTCGGCGGGAAACGGATCGCCCTGCTCGCGCCGGTGGTCAAGGGGCGGAAAGGGCACTATCGCGAACTCTTCGCTTCGATGATCAAGAAAGGGTTCCTGTATGCCAGAGTGGACGGGGAGATCGTGGAGCTGCACGGCGGGATGCAATTGGATCGGTACAAGATACACCACATCGAATTGGTGATCGACCGCATGGTGGCAGAGCCGGAAGCCGAGGCGCGGATCAAAAAGAGCCTCGAAGAGGCGATGCGGCAGGGCAAGGGGACGATGATGGTGGCCGACTACGAGACGGGCGAGGCCAGATTCTATAGCCGGAATTTAATGTGTCCGACAACGGGTATTTCGTACAACGAGCCGGCGCCCCACACCTTTTCGTTCAATTCGCCGCAGGGGGCCTGCCCGCACTGCAACGGGCTGGGGGAAGAGACGGTGTTCGACATTTCGAGGATCATTCCGGACAGCTCGAAATCCATTGCACAAGGGGGGATTCAGCCGCTCGGGAAACCGAAAGCCAATGCCGTTTTCAACAAGATGGCCTCGCTGGGGGCGCGGTATGAGTTTACGTTCGACACGCCGTTAGACGAATTGGACGAGGAGGCGATGAATGCCCTGCTTTACGGCGACGCCACGCCGCTGCGGGTCACGGCGTTGTCGGGGGCGCGGAACAGCTGTTTGACTACGTGGGAGGGGGTGATCGCCTACCTCGAGGCGGAAGCGGAGGAGGGCGACCGGGGGGCGAAGTGGAAGGAGCAGTATGTCGAACGGCGGCCGTGCTCGGTGTGCCACGGGACGAGGCTGAAGGAAGATTCGCTCTATTTCAGGATCGACGGGAAGAATATCGCCGAGCTTTCGGCAATGAGCATCGAAGAGCTGACGGCCTGGTTCGACGGGATCGAAACCCGGCTCGACAAGAAACAGCAGGCTATTGCCCGGGATATACTCAAGGAGATACGGGAACGGCTGCGCTTTTTGATGGACGTGGGGTTAGGGTACCTCTCCTTGTCGCGCTCGTCGCGGACGTTGAGCGGCGGGGAGAGCCAGCGCATCCGGTTGGCGACGCAGATCGGGTCGAAATTAGTCAATGTACTCTATATTCTTGACGAACCGAGCATCGGGCTACACCAGCGGGATAATATCAAACTGATCCGTTCGTTGCAGCAGCTTCGGGATGCGGGGAACAGCGTGATTGTGGTCGAACATGACCAAGAGATGATCGAGTCGGCGGACTGGATCGTGGACGTCGGGCCGGCGGCGGGGAGACGAGGCGGGGAGATTTCTGCGGTGGGGACGCTTGCGGATGTGCTGAAGACCAGCACGTTTACAACGGATTACCTGACCGGGCGGCGGAAAATCGAGATTCCTCAGACACTCAGGAAGGGGTCTGGCAAGTTCCTGACCATTCATGGGGCGCGGGGAAACAATCTCAAGAATATCACCGTAAAATTTCCGCTCGGAAA
Source organism: uncultured Rikenella sp. (assembly GCF_947628055.1). GTDB lineage: Bacteria > Bacteroidota > Bacteroidia > Bacteroidales > Rikenellaceae > Rikenella. The sequence goes on along the minus strand of NZ_CANQYJ010000091.1, from coordinate 279 downwards.
ATTCATCGTGGTGACGGGGGTGAGCGGCAGCGGGAAGTCCACGTTGGTCAACCAGACGCTGCGGCCGGCGATTGCGCGGGAGTTGTACCGGTCGTTCGACCAGCCGCTGCCCTATGACCGGATCGAGGGGATAGAGCACATCGACAAGTTGGTGATCGTAGACCAGTCGCCGATCGGACGCAGTCCGCGGAGCAACCCGGCGACCTACTCCAATGTCTTCGGGGATATTCGCAAGCTGTTCGAGGCGACTCCCGATGCGCAGATCAGGGGATACAAGGC
>NZ_CANQYJ010000090.1 GCF_947628055.1 uncultured Rikenella sp. | reverse complement strand
CCCGCCATGCGCGCCATAGCCCCGCCGCCACCCGCCACCATCTTCATCATCTTGCGCGTCTGGTCGAACTGCTTCAAGAGCCGGTTGATCGCCGCCACATCCGTGCCGCTCCCCCGCGCAATCCGCGCCTTGCGCACCCCGTTGAGTAGGGCCGGATTCTCCCGCTCCGCCGGCGTCATCGACTGGATGATCGCCTCCGTCTGCTTGAAAACGCTGTTGTCCATCTCCACATCCTTGAGCGCCTTGCCCACCCCCGGGATCATCGACGCCAAATCCTTGATATTCCCCATCTTCTTGATCTGCTGGATCTGGTTCAGGAAATCCTGCATCGTGAACTGGTCGCGCGCCAGCTTCTTCTGGAGCTTTCGCGCCTCCTCCTCGTCGAACTGCTCCTGCGCCTTTTCCACCAGCGACACGATGTCCCCCATCCCCAGAATCCGATCAGCCATCCGCTCCGGGTGGAACACATCCAGCGCCTCCATCTTCTCGCCCATACTCACGAACTTGAGCGGCTTGTCCACCACCGACCGGATCGAGATCGCCGCCCCCCCCCGCGTATCCCCGTCCAGTTTCGTGAGCACCACGCCGTCGAAATCCAGCCGTTCGTTGAACTCCCGCGCCGTATTGACCGCATCCTGCCCGGTCATCGAGTCCACCACAAAGAGGGTCTCGGATGGTTTCACCGCCGCCTTGATCGCCGCTATCTCGCGCATCATCTCCTCGTCGATCGCCAGACGCCCCGCCGTGTCTATGATAATGGTATTGAACGTCCCCCCCCGCGCCTTGGCATACCGGATCCCGCTCTGAACCAGCCCCACCGCATCTGTCTTGTTTTCCGGCTCGGAGTAGACCTCCACCCCGATCTGTTCCCCCAGCACCCGGAGCTGGTCGATCGCGGCCGGCCGGTAAATATCGGCTCCGACCAACAGCACTCCCCTCCCCTTCTTCTTCAAATGCAGGGCGAGTTTCCCGCTGAACGTGGTCTTCCCCGACCCTTGCAGTCCCGCCACAAGAATCACCGCCGGAGTGTCTTTGAGGTTGATCGGCGCAGCCGTCCCCCCCATCAGCGCCGCCAGCTCGTCGTGCACGATCTTGACGATCATCTGGCTCGGATTGACCGCCTTGATGACTTCCTGTCCGATCGCTTTCTGCTTCACTTCGTCGGTAAAGCTCTTGGCCACTTTGTAGTTGACATCGGCCTCGATCAATGCCCGCCGGATCTCTTTCAACGATTCGGCGATGTTGATCTCGGTGATCCGCCCCTGTCCTTTCAGTATCTTGAACGATCGCTCGATCCGGTCACTCAGATTCTCAAACATATCTATCCGCGAGTTTAATTACGATTACGTTTCATCAAAGCCTCGAAAACCGTCCGGCGCAGCGTCCCCGCCGCGTCGTCGCAGGAATACTCCCAGTACATGACCCCGCGCAGGCCGTTGTCCTGCACATAGCGGCATTTGAGCCGCAGAGATTCCGGATCATCGTAGACGCACAGCATCGTGCCCGCCGTATCCGCCACATAGGGCACCCCCGCCACACTATCCCGGGCATAGACTTGTCCCGGAAACGCCCTGGCAATCGCCGGCCAACTGAGATAGTCCGAATAGCCCCGTGTCGTATTGGCGTGTCCGTAGAATGGCACCCCCACGACGATCTTGTCGTCCGGCACTCCGGCCTTGCGGTGCGCCTCGACCGACTGCACCACGCTCCAACGGGCCCGCGGCGACGGATACAGCGCCGAGTGGTGGGCATCCCCTGCCGGCCGCCCCATGTCGTAGCACATCAGATTCACGAAGTCCACGTACGGCAGCACCGCCGGGAAATCGATATGCCCCGCCCATGCTGCCGACGCGAAGGTCAGCAGCCGCTTTTTCCCGATCGCGCGGCGGAGTTCGGCCATCAGTTTCGTAAAGTTGTCCACATCTCTCGGCCCCGCAGTGATCCCCGATGCACTGCTGCCCGGATATTCCCAGTCGAGATCAATCCCGTCCAACCCGAACTCCCGCACGATCCGCCGGCAGTCCCGCACGAACCGCTTCCGCAGCGTATCGTTGTCGGCCATCTCCGAAAAGCCGCCGGCCCCCCAGCCGCCGATCGACAACAGGACTTTCAGCTGCTTATATTCCCGTTTCCATGCGACAATCTCCCGCAAATAGTCCGGCCGCGGCACGTGCACGCCGTCGAACGAGGGTTTCACGGTTCCGAAAGCGTAGTTGATATGGGTGAGCACTTCCGGTTCGATCGCGGCCCGGTTCCCGGCCGTGATGTATGCCAGCACGATTTTATCGTTTGCCCGCTCCGCCGCCTGCACTGACGAGACTCCGCCATGAAATCCCGCCCCCCAAGGCCCCAGCCCGAGAAGCGCAAGAATGAACAGCTGTTTTGTTTTCATGGTCGATCCTTGTTGTTATCCGCCGCCTCCCCGAGCGCTACATCCGTTCCGGCATTTCGATTCCCAGCAAGCCCATCGCCCGCCCCAGCGTATCCGCCACCTGAGATGCTAACGACAGCCGGAACTGCCGATCCGCCTCGGAAACTCCCTCCTTGAGGATCGGATAGTCGTGGTAGTATTGGTTGAACTCTTTCGCCAAGTCATAGGCATAGGCCGCCACCACCGCCGGAGAGAATTCCTCGCCCGCCTGCCTCACCACTCCGGCGAATTCCGCCAAAAGTTTGATCAGTTCGATTTCCTTCGGCTCCGGCACCCGTCCCTCGTCGAACTGCGCCCCGGCAGAGGCCGCCGCCGCTGTGTCTCCTGCACCCGCTCCCCGCCGCTGCAAGGATTTGATCCGGGCATAGGTGTACTGGATGAACGGCCCCGTATTCCCGTTGAAGTCGATCGATTCCCGCGGGTCGAAGAGCATCGTCTTCTTCGGATCCACTTTCAGGATAAAGTATTTCAAAGCCCCCAAGCCCACCATCCGCGAAATCTCGGCGATCTCCTCGTCCGACAGGCCGTCTAACTTGCCTGCCTCGACCGCCACTGTCCTTGCCGTCTCGATCATCTCGGCGATCAGGTCGTCGGCGTCCACCACCGTCCCTTCGCGCGACTTCATCTTGCCCTCCGGCAGCTCCACCATCCCGTACGAGAGGTGGTAAATGCCGTCAGCCCAGCCGAAACCGAGCTTCCCGAGAATGAGTTTGAGCACCTGGAAGTGGTAGTTCTGTTCGTTCCCCACCACATAGATCATCTTGTCGAGGTTATACTCTTCGCGCCGCTGCACCGCCGTCCCCAGGTCCTGCGTCATGTACACGCTCGTCCCGTCTCCCCTGAGTAAAAGTTTTTGATCCAGCCCGTCCCCCGTCAAGTCGGCCCACACCGATCCGTCTTCTTTCCGAAAGAAAACCCCTTGTTCCAGTCCCTTCTGTACCAGCTCTTTCCCCAAAAGATAGGTGTTCGATTCGTAATAGACTTTGTCGAACGACACGCCCATCGCCCGGTAAGTCTCGTCGAACCCGGCATAGACCCAGCTGTTCATCCGCTCCCACAGTCCGTACACCTCCGGATCTTTCGCTTCCCACCGGCGCAGCATCTCCTGCGCTTCTTTCATAATCGGGGCCTCCCGCTTCGCCTGTTCTTCGTCTAAGCCGCGTTCCATCAGCTGACGGATTTCCGCCTTATATGCCTGATCGAATGCCACATAGTATTTCCCTACCAAATGATCGCCTTTCATCCCGGACGATTCCGGGGTCTCGCCGCCGCCGAACCGCAGCCAGGCCAGCATCGACTTGCAGATATGTATCCCCCGGTCATTGACCAAGTTGGCTTTCAGTACGTTGCATCCGTTCGCCTCCAGAATCTTCGACACGGAATATCCCAAGAGGTTATTCCGGATGTGCCCCAGGTGCAGCGGTTTGTTGGTATTGGGCGAGCTGTATTCCACCATCACTGATTTCCCGCTGTCGCACACGAAGCCGTAGTTCGGGGTCTGCATCAAGTCCCCCAAACAGCCGAGCCAGAACTTCGGGGTGAGCGAAAGGTTCAAGAATCCTTTGATGACGTTGAAGTCCCCGATCGTCTCTCCGCAATGCTCGCGCATCCATTCCCCGATTTCGGTGGCTGTCTGCTCCGGCGATTTGCGGCTCAATTTCAGCAATGGGAAGGTCACCAGTGTATAATCTCCTGCAAATTCCTTGCGTGTCTTGGCCACCTGCAGCTCCGGCAGTGCCCCGCCGTCGCCGTAAAGCGCCCCGACAGCCTGCTTGGCACATTCCCTGACTGTATTTTCTGCGTTTATCATATCTGTCGTATCGTATTCAAAATCCATTATTCCTGAACAGAGCCTTGCCGGTTGCTTTGTGCTGTGAGTCGTCTGCTTTTTCGTTTTGGGTGTGCCCGGCGGCACCGCTGAGGCCGGCGATTCTGCAAATCGCAACAACTATATAAATTGTACTGATTTTTATCGCCTCAAACCGGTTTCGCCTTGTCGGGCGTCCGCGCGTCCAGCGCATCCCCCTCAAGGCAAAACACGACGCTTCCGGAAGGGCTTTTGCGTGCGTCTTAATTACTCGCGATCGAGCCGCGCCAGCGGAGGCGTTTCGGGTAGTTCCAGCCCGGTTCGAGTGCCGAACGGTACCGGGTCGGACGCCCGGGAGAGAACGCAACGAGCACTGCTGATTTGCGGGCCTCCCGTGGGGAGGCGTCCGGCCCGCCCGGTTCTGCGAACCGGATTCTCATCGGCACTCGCGACCAATACGGTTCCGAAGCACGAGTACGACCCGAAGCCAGCGGTACCGCTCGGTGCCCGATCCGAGTTATTGTCCGGTCGCATTTCTGCCCGGAGCCCGCGGAGGCGCATTCGAGCAACGCGAGAGTTGCGCCCCTCCGCCCGGGGTGGCTCCGGGGCGTCATCGAAAGATCATAACCGAACCGTCTTTCTCCGCCCGCGAAAGCACCCCCGGAAATGCCGCGTTTTGCCTTGAGAAGCCCGTGCGGGTGCGCGGGCTTCGACAAGGCGAAACCGATTCCCGGTGACTTCTTTGCTTCCTTTAACCTGCGGTTTTCCTCGCGCTGCCTTGGCATAGCCCGCAAGCGGTCTCTGCCCTCGGTACGCTGCTCGGTTCTTGGTCACCCAAGAAAGTAAATGTCCGCCCGGCAGGAGGGCAATGAAAAAACGCCGGTTCGAGTGCCGAGCGGCACCCGGCTCGCGGCGACAAAAAACGTACAATAAAACAACCCGCATTTTTTCGGCCCGTCACCAAGCCCTCCAAAAGCCGCTATGCGATCTTGGCGACAAGGCTCCGACGCCCCCAAGCACCACACCCTCAAAGCACCAGAGCACCACTGCCAGAGAAGCCCGGCCCGTCGCTCGCCGCCCCCTGTACCCGCAGCAAAACCCCGACAAAAACATTCGCCGCCAGAGCCCCTACTCCGGCGCCGTCGCCAACACCAACTTGTACTTATTGTCCCGCGCGATATTCATCACCTTCACCACCTCGTCCACCGGCACCGTGCGGTCGCAATGCAGCGAGACCGTCGGATCCTCCACCCCCTCCAGCTTCGCCTTGAGCCGGCCCGCCAACTGCTCGAACGGCACCTGCTCGGTTTCCACGAAAAACTGCAAATCCGCCGTAATGGAAACCGTCGTGTACGGTTTCTCCTTGTTCGTATTGCTGCTTTTGGGCAGCAGCAATTTCAACGCGTTAGGGTTGATCAGCGTCGTAGAGATCATCAGGAAAAGCAGCAGCAGAAAGATCAGGTCGGTCTGCGACGCCGAACTTCCCCCCATATCCACCCTCGAACCCCTTTTGATAGCCATAGTTTTTACTGCCGTTTAGTGAATTGGCCGACGAAAGCCGGATTCTCCTTAGCCGTCACGATATCCATGAACGCGATCGTGTTGGCCTCCATCTGGAACACCAGCTTCTCGATCCGCGCCACCAGGAAATTGTAGCCGAAATAGGCCGGAATCCCCACCACCAGCCCCCCCACCGTGGTAATCATCGCCGTGTACATCCCGCTGGCCAGGATAGAGAGGTCCACCGAGCCCCCCGCCGCCGCCATATCCATGAACGCCTGCACCATTCCCAACACCGTCCCCAGGAATCCGATCATCGGCGCCCCGCCCGCCGTAGTGGCCAAGAACGGCAGTCCGCTCTCCAATCGCGAAACCTCCAAATTGGCCACATTCTCGATCGCCGCCTGAATATCCGCCTTGGGCCGTCCTAAGTTCAGTATCCCCTTCTCGATCATCCGCGCCACCGGGCTCCGTTTCGCACGGCAATACTGCACCGCCTGCTCTAACTTGCCCTCATAGATGAGATCCCGGATCTTGGCCATAAAACCTGCGTCCGTTTTGCCCGACGCCTGGCGAATCATCCAGAACCGCTCGAAAAAGATGAAGATCGTAATAGCCGAAAGGATCGCCAGCGGAATCATCAGCCACCCGCCGGCCAGGATCAGCGAGCCGAGGCCTATGGTTTCGGTTTTGGCCGCCGCCTGCGCGGCTTGCAAAAGCATCATTTTTATACAGGATTTTTAAAGTAAAGCGTTATACCGGCAAAGGTAAAAAAAAACGGAAGAAAACCAGCGGTGCCGACTTCAGCAAGAGCGGTCTCTACCCTGAAAGACCGGCAGGCCCGGATCGGGTGCCGTAGGTAGCACCCGCCGCCACGGCCGATTCCGGATATTCTCTTCGGCGAGCGCAGACCGGCCGGACAAAACGACCGTATATCTGAATCGAATCTCACCAGGGCGATAACTGCAAACCACAGCACGAACAGACAAAACGACCGCATGCCTAAATCGAATCTCACCAAGGCGATAATTGCAAACCACAGCACGAACAGACAAAACGGCCGTATGCCTGGATCGAACCGGAGCCGCCTATTCCGCCTCGATCCGGATGCCCGTTTCCCGGCCGTCGAGGCGGAAAACGGCTGCCGATACCGGCTTCATCGCTATCCGGACGGATTCTTTCCCCGCCGACCAGCGCACATCTTTCAGACCGGTGCCATACACGTACCGCCCCTTGTACCCGACAGGCAGCTCGGCCTCGACCCGCCGGCCCGACGGGTTGACGGCCACCAGATAACACGGCCCGTTCTCAGCTCTCCGCAGGTAGACCATCGGATAGGGGCGACCGATGTCGCCGACCAACTGCCATTCGCCGCGCGTCGCCAGCGCCGCCGTCCGTTTGCGCAGGGCGAGCAGCCCCCGGACATAGTTCAGCAGCGAGGCCGGATCGTCGTTCTGCGCCTCGACGGTAGGCCGTTGCGGGTCCGGATCGAGAGGCAGATATAGCGAATCGGCGGGCCCGGCGGAAAACCCGGCGGTCGGCCCGGCGGCCCACTGCATCGGGGTGCGGCTGCCCGACCGGTTGGCGTTCCGCCCCATGATGCTCCCCTCCTTCTCCGGCCAGTCGGGGAGAAAACGCATGCCGATCTCGTCGCCGTAATAGATGAACGGCGTGCCGGGCAGGGTCAGCAGGAAAGTCAGGGCGACTTTCAGCTGCCGGGGGTCGGTGCGGTCGCCGCAGGCGAGCCGCTGGCAGTCGTGGTTGGCGGTGGGCAGCGCGATATATCCCAGCCCGCGCGTCTTTTCGCGCTGGCGGGTGTAGTTTTCGACGAATTCCCGGATTTGTCCCGCGCCGAGGGTCTGGAAATAGCAGGTGTCCTGTTTGATTTCGACCCCCTCCTTATTGAAAAACAGCGACGGAAATCCGGGTGTGCCGAACTGCATCATAAAGTCGATGTGGAATCCGGCGGCAAGGGCCTCTTCCGGACGGCTCCACTCGGAGATCAACACTCCTTCGGGATAACGTTCGCCGAACCATGCGCGCATCTCGTGCCACAACCGGCGGGTCGCGACGTGGCCGGGGTCGTTCTTGATCAGGCTCGACGCCATATCGACCCGAAAACCGTCTACGCCTTTGTCCATCCAGAAGGCGATGATGTTTTTCAGCTCGCGCCGCACGGCCTGCGGCCCGGGAGCATCGACGGACTGTTCCCACGGATTGGCGGGGTTCGGTCGGGCGAAGCCGTAATTCAGGGCCGGCTGGCAGTCGAAGAAGTTCTTGAGGTAGTTGCCTTCCCGCGGGGCGTCGGATCTGACATAGTTGGAGCCGGGCGGGAGGATGGAGTCGGCGTCGGTCCAGATGTAGTAGTCGCTGTACCGGAGGGCGGTGTCGGCCTGACGGGATTGCAGAAACCACGGATGCCGGTCGGAGGTGTGGCCGGCCACCAGATCGAGGCAGACTTTGATCCCCCGCGCATGGGCTTCGCGGACGAGCCGGACGAGCTGTGCATTGGTGCCGTACCGTGGAGCGACGGTGTAAAAGTCGGTCACGTCGTATCCGCCGTCGCGAAATTCGGAGCAAAAAATGGGATTCATCCAGATGGCGGTAACGCCGATGGAGTGTATGTAGTCGAGTTCGGAGAGGATGCCGCCGAGGTCGCCGATGCCGTCGCCGTCGGAGTCTTTGAAGCTGGCGGGGTAGATCTGGTAAAACACGGCGGTGTCGAGCCACTGCGGAAGGGGCGAGGGGGCGGTTCGGGCCTGTGTGCTGCCGCCCATGACGCTGACGAGGGCGATGGCGGCGAGGAAAAATCTTTTCATAGTTCGAGTCGGATTAATAAGATTTCAAAGTTACGAAAAACCCCGCATTTCCTTGCGGAAAATGCGGGGCGGTGTCCATTCCTGCGCGAGTGGCCTAACGGATTTCGGCGGGAATGACGGTGTGCAGGTAACGTAAATAACTGTGATAACAGATACCGAACTGGGGGTAGACGTATTTGCGCCATACCCATTTGTAGCAGCGGTCGTGCCGCTCGGGTTCGTAATGCTGGGCGGTGAGCTCCTGCAAAGCCCGGGCCCGCTTGTAGTATCCTTTTTTGTTATAGGCCATGATGGATAGGTGTTGGTATAATAATATGCTTTGGTTTCTGTTTTGCATCTTCCGATGCCTGCCGTAGTTTTTTATGGCTTCGAGCCGGCGGGGCTGTTTGGGGTAGTTCCAGCCTGGCTCGGGTGCCGAGGGCAGCGGGTCGGACGCCCGGGAGACTGCAATCAAGGACGCTTGCGGCCTTATTGCGGGCCTCCCGTGGGGCGGCGTCCGGCCCGCCCGGTTCTGCGAACCGGATTTTCGCCAGCGCGCGGGACAAATACAGTTTCGGGCCACAGCCTGCGGAGTTGGGGTAGTTCCAGCCCGGCTCGAGTGCCGAGCGGCACCGGACTTCCCGCGGGGCGTAAGGGCAGTACCCTCTATTTAAGGCGGAGCAAACTCCCCAATTCGTGTGCCGAGCGGCACCGCGCGCGACGGCTGGAATAGGAAATCGTTCAAAAGCATGAATTGCTTTTGAACCGGATTTCCGCCAGCGCGCGGGACAAATACAGTTTTGGGCCACAGCCTACGGAGTTGGGGTAGTTCCTGCTCGGCTCGAGTGCCGAGCGACACCCTCCGCCGGGGGTGGCTCCGGGCGTCATCGGGAGATCTTTGTGATAAACCGTACGGTTTTTTATCGCCTCGAGCCGGCGGGACATTTGTTCTTTATATAAAACTTTTTTTTGATGCCCTCATGCCGGGCGGGCACTTCCTTTCTTGGGTGACCAAGAACCGAGCAGCGTACCGAGAGCAGAGATCGCTTGCGGGCTATGCCGAGGCAGCGCGAGGAAGACCGCAGGTCAAAGGAAGCAAAGAAGTCACCGGGAATCGGTTTTGCCTTATTGAAGCCCGCGCACCCGCACGGGCTTCTCAAGTCAAAACACGGCATTCCCGGGTCTGCCGTGTCTACCTGTTTCCGGGAGTGCTTTCGCGTGGGAAGAAAGACAGCTCGGCGATGATCTCCCGAGGACGC
>NZ_CANQYJ010000089.1 GCF_947628055.1 uncultured Rikenella sp. | reverse complement strand
AAGCTGCCGGTGTAGGTGGCGAATCCTCCCAAGGCGGGGTCGCAGAGGGCTTCGAGGTTTCCGAAAAACTGGCCCAGCAGCAGGCTGGCGGCGAGGTATACGGCCAGGATGCTGAGGATGGGAAACCACAGGCGGGGTGGGGTATGGGGTGTGTTTTGCATGGTCGAAAGGTTGGTGTTTGTCGGCAAGTGTATCTCTCTCCGGCGGCTTGCTGCGGAGGCCTGTAAAAAACTGTAGGTTTTATTGTGCGTGTTCAGTATAGAACTGTTCTCTTTGTGAACAAAGAGAACCAGAAAAACTTTCTGAGATGCTAACGCATCTCTTGAGCCTGCCAGATACCCTTTTCTTTGATTTGTCGGGGTGCGGGGAATCGGGCCGACATCATGAAGTTAGTACTTCATCGGCCCGATTCCCGCGCCCCGAACAAACACAATGCAAGAGGATTGCGGAGCGTAAGGAGTAGCGCAGCTATCTAAAAGTTTCTTTGGTTCTTTCTTTTCAAAGAAAGAACAGTCCCACACGGCACAGTGCAAAATAAACCTACATTTACCAATCCGCCTCGTCGGAATCATCACCGAACCCCTCCAGCAACTCCTCGATATCCCGCCTCTCCTTCTTCGTCGGGCGTCCCATGCCCCGGTCGCGCACCGCGAAAGCTCCCGCCCGCGCCATTTCCATTTTGTCCAACTCCTCCGGCGGCGTCACATCCTCGATATAGCGCGGCACATTTTTCGCCGGTTGGCGCGTAGCCACTAATTCCCGAATCCGGAAACTGTACACCACCGGCATCCTGCGCACCGAGACCACCTCACCCGTGCGCACCTCGCGCGAAGGTTTGACCGCCGTCCCATTCACCAGCACCCGATTGCAGCGGCACGCCTCCGCCGCATCGCTGCGCGTCTTGAACAGCCGCACCGACCACAGCCACTTGTCTATACGAACACCTTCCGCCATAACGATAAGATTTAGCGAATGAATTACTCAGTCTCGATCAGCGCGACGATTTCTGCCCGCCCGGTGCATCCGCCGGTATCCCCATCTTTTCGAGCAAAGGGCCGACAGTCGGTTCGTGCCCCGCGAAACGGACGTACAGCGTCATCGGATGCTCGCTGCCGCCCGGAGTGAGGATATTTTCGCGGAACGACAGCGCCGTCGCCCTGTCGAAAATCCCGTTTCCCTTGAATTTGGCATAAGCATCCGCCTCCAGAACCTCGGCCCACTTGTAACTGTAATAGCCCGCCGCATACCCCCCGCCGAAGATGTGGCCGAAGCCCGTCGAAAAGCAAGTGCCCTCCACCGGAGGCATCACCCGCGTCCGCTCCGTGGCCTGCCGCTCGAAAGCAGCCACGTCGCACGAGGCGCCCAGCGGTTCCGCAATCGTGTGCCAAGCCATGTCGCAAAAGCCGAATTGCAGCTGCCGCACGCAGGAATAAGCCGCCAGGTAGCGTTTGGACGCCTCGATCTTGTCGATCAGCCCGGCAGGCATCTTCTCGCCCGTCAGGTAATGGGCTGCCCAGAGATCGAGGAATTCCTTTTCGCCGACCCAGTTTTCCATAATCTGGGAAGGCAGCTCCACGAAATCGCGCCGCACATTGGTGCCCGTCAGACCGGGATAGCTCCCCCGGCCCAGCATGCCGTGCAGACCGTGGCCGAATTCGTGGAAGATGGTTGTCACCTCGTTGAAACTCAGCAGCGACGGCCGCTTTCCCGTCGGTTTGGTGAAATTGCAGACCAGCGAAACCACGGGAATGACCTGTTCCCCGCTTTGCGGATCGGTGTAAGTCTGCCGGAAAGAGGTCATCCACGCGCCTCCCTGTTTTCCCGGCCGCGGGAAATAATCGATATAAAGGACGGCCATCGGCCCGTCGCTGTCGCTGCCCCGCTCGGCATCGTACACCTCGAAAGCATGCACGTCGGGATGATAGACCGGAATATCCCTGTTTTCTTTGAAAGTGAGACCATAGAGCCGCCCGGCCAGCAAAAACAAGGCATCCTGCACCCGTTCGAGCCGGAAATAAGGCCGCGTCATCTCGTCGTCGAGATCATACGCGGCCGCCTTGTATTTTTCGGTATAGAAAGCCCAGTCCCACGGCATCAGCGGGCCTTCGAGCCCCTGCTCCGCAGCATATGCCTCTATTCCGGCCACCTCCCGCTCGGCATAGGGTTTCGTCCGGGCAAGCAGTTCGTCCAGCAGGCTGTCCACCCGTCCGACAGTGCCGGCCATGCGTTCTTCCAGCGCATAATCGGCATAAGTTCGGTACCCCAACAGGTTGGCCAGCCTCAGCCTCAGGTCGGCGATCCGCACAAGAACCGGCCCGTTGTCATGCTCTCCGCCGTAGGCGCGGCTGTTGTATGCCCGGTACATGCGTTCGCGCAAGTCGCGCCGCTCGGAATACGTCATGAAAGGGATGTAGCTCGGCGCATGGAGTGTAAAAAGCCACCCTTGCATCCCCGCGCTGCCGGCTTCCGCAGCGGCCGGGTCGCGCACCGACTCCGGCAGTCCCGCCAAATCTGCGGAATCCGTCAGATGCAGCTGCCATCCGTTGGTGGCAGCCAGCAGATTCTGCTCGAACCGCAGGGTGAGCTGCGCCAGTTCGCCGGTCACAGCGCGGTATTCGGCTTTTTGTTCCGGTGTCAGATTGGCGCCGGAACGGACGAAATTCTTATAGGTCTCTTCCAACAGGGTCCGCTGCTCGGCGGTCAGCCCGGCGAAATCTCCGGCCGCCGCATCGTACACCGACTTGACCCGGGCGAAAAGCCGCTCGTCGAGCATGATGTCGTTGGTGAATTCGGTCAGCAGGGGCGACAGTTCAATGGCGAGGGCCTGCATGGAATCGCTGGTCTCGGCGCTGTTCAGGTTGTAGAAAACGTTCAGTGTCCGTTCCAGAGGCTGCTGGGCGAATTCCAGAGCCACAATGGTGTTCTCGAAAGTCGCGCTGTCGGTCTGTGCGGCAATGCCGTCGACGGTGCGCCTCCCTTCGGCGATCAGCTGCTCGACGGCAGGACGGTAGTCTTCGAGCCGGATCCGGTCGAAAGGCGGCACGCCGTAAGGGGTGTCCCATTCGGTCAGCAGAGGGTTGGCCCGGTTGTCGGCGCCGGTACATCCGGCGAGTATGGCGGTGCTCATAACAATAGCTAATGTAAATAAGGTTTTTGCAGTTCCGTGCATGGGGTGTAAGGCCGTCATGGATAACGGAGAAAGTAGGCGGTTAGTGTGTCCGTCGGCACAGGGAAAACGGAAATCGACGCTACAGGACGTTGACTTCCATCGAGAGAGCGATGCCGAACTTCCGCTCCACATCGGCGATGATACGTCGCGCGAGGTTCAGAATCTCCTGCGCCGTCGCCCCCCCTAAGTTGATGAGTACCAAGGCCTGTTTCGGATGCACCCCCACCGTTCCGCAGCGGAAACCTTTCCACCCGGCCCGGTCGATCAGCCATGCCGCCGGCACCTTGACCGTCTCTCCGTCCGCCGACGGATAGCCCGGCATTTCCGGATACGCCTCCCGCAGCCGCTCCGCCTGCGCCGCCGGAATCACCGGATTCTTGAAGAAGCTCCCCGCGTTTCCCGTCACCGCCGGATCGGGCAGCTTCGCCTCGCGGATGGCGATCACTGCCCGCCGGATATGGTCGAGGGTCGGCCCGCCCAAAGCCTCCACCCGGTCGTGCAGGTCGCCGTATCCTATATTATAGGTATATCCCCCTCCGCCGGGCGTATCTTCCGGCACGAGCCGGAACTCGACGGCGGTCACGATCGCCCGCCCTTTAAGAGCCCCCTTGAAAATGGAGTCCCGGTAGCCGAATGCGCAGTCCGCCCCTTTGATGCGCACCGTATCGAAGGTCTCCGTGTCGAAGTATTCCACCGTTTCGATCGTGTCTTTGGCCTCCGCGCCGTAAGCGCCGATGTTCTGCACCGGCGCCGCCCCCGCCAGGCCCGGGATCAGCGACAGGTTTTCCAATCCGCCCAAGCCGCGTTCCACCGTCCACGCCACCAATTCGTCCCAGACGACCGCCGCTTCGGCCCGCACCAAAGTCGCTTCGGGCAGCGTAATTTCCGCCGCTGCCGGGTGAATGACGACGCCGGGAAAATTTCCTGTCAGGATGAGGTTGCTGCCTCCGCTGAGCACGTACCACGGCAGATGGCGCTCCCGACAGGCGAGGATAATGTCGCGCAGTTCGCCTGTGGTGCGGAATTCGGCCCAATAACGGGCCGTGGCGTCGAGGCCGAAAGTGTTGCGGTCGCCGAGGGGAAAATTGTCGGAAAAATTGGTCATCTTGTCGCTTCGGGACTATTTTGATGTTACAAATTTAAAAATAATACCTAACTTTAACGGTGTTATTACCATCCAAAAAAGAGGGACTATGTTTACTCAAAAAGATTTGACCCAGCTGGCCGGACGGGGCATTGATCCGGCGCGGGCTGAAGAGCAGCTGAAGGCGTTCCGCACGGGGTTTCCTTACCTGACGATCGACCGCGCGGCGGTGGTGGGGGATGGTATCCTGAAATTGACTCCGGAGAAGGCGCAGGAGTTGGCGGGGCTGTACGGACGGGCGGTGGGAAAGTTCACCGTGGAAAAGTTCGTCCCGGCTTCGGGGGCGGCTTCCAGGATGTTCAAGGAACTCTACGAATTCGTGGGGGGGGATTGTCGCGGCGAGAGGAGTGCTGCGGTGGAACGGGTGTTGGAGGGATTGGACCGGTTCGCGTTCTACGAAGATTTGGTGAAGTTAGGGATCGATATGAACGATCCGAAAGCGGTGATCGGGGCGATTGTCGAGGGGGATTTTGCTGCCGGTACGGGGCTGGGGCTGGGGAAGAAGCCGAAAGGGCTCATCAAGTTCCACAAGTATGCGGACGGGGGGCGGACGGCGATGGAGGAACATCTGGTCGAAGTGGCTTTGTATGGGGGAAATCCTGCGAAGATCCATTTCACGGTGTCGCCGGAGCATATGGAAGATTTCAAACGGCTGGTGAATGAACGGATCGGTGTGTTTTCGGCCAAGTACGGGGTGGAATATGAGATCGATTATTCGGTGCAGGAGCCGGCGACGGATACGATTGCGGTCAATCCGGACAATACGCCGTTCCGCGAGGGGGCGGCGGTGGGAAATAACGGCGAAGGGGATATTCTGTTCCGGCCGGGGGGACACGGGGCGCTGATCGAGAATCTGAATCGGATCGACGCGGACCTGATTTTCATCAAGACGGTGGACAATGTGGTGCCGGATCACTTGAAAGGGGATACGGTGCTGTACAAGAAGGCTTTGGCGGCGGTGGCGCTGGATTTGCAGCAGCGGGTGTTCTCGTACCTGAAAGCGATCGATTCGGTTTCTTCTGCGGGGACGTCTGCGGTGGATGCGGGGGAATTGCGGCAGTTTATCGAGGAGAAACTGTGCTATCGTTTTCCATCTTCCTCGGAACCGACGCTGGCGGATATGCGACGGGTGCTTGATCGGCCGCTGAGGGTGTGCGGCATGGTGCGCAACGAGGGGGAACCGGGCGGGGGGCCGTTCTGGGCGCGGACTTCCTTGGGCATGGAGGGGGCGCTGTCGCTCCAGATCGCGGAATCGTCGCAGATCGACCCGGCGGTGAGACAGGCTTTGATGGGGGGAGGTACGCATTTCAATCCGGTGGACTTGGTTTGCGCGGTGCGCGATTTTAAGGGTCGGAAGTTCGATCTGACGCATTATGTGGACAGGAAAACCGGTTTTATATCCGAAAAAAGCAAGGACGGACGCAGTTTGAAGGCGCTGGAGCTGCCGGGCCTCTGGAACGGGGCGATGGCGGACTGGAATACGGTGTTTGTCGAGGTGCCGATCACGACGTTCGCGCCGGTCAAGACGGTGGCGGACTTGCTGAGGCCGCAGCATCAGTAGGGCGTTTTTTGAGGGGGGGAGCTTCCGGGGACGCTGTGGGTTTTGTTCGGGTGGGAATGGTTTGCAGTATACTTGATTGCCGGGGGCTTATTCGAGTTTTTGCTGGGTTTGGGGTAGAGGCTGCCTAAGCGATGCGCAGTATCGTCCGCCCGACGCTTGTGTTGAGGTTTGCATTGCTTTGGTTAAGGTAGTTATAGCCTATTGCCTGGTGCGGGGCCCCGTTGGGGCTTTTGTTAGAGTTTGAGAGGATTTACTAAGTGGGGACTGCTCGGTTCGCGGGCGCAGTTCCCTTTGGGTGTGGCGGAGCAAACTCCTGGTTCGAGTGCCGAGCGGCCCCGTGCGCGCCGACGCCGAAAAAGGAAAATCGACGGTTTCAATGCGAGTTGAAAACGAACGATTTTTCTGGCGCGCGGAAGTTGTTTGAGGTAGTTCCGATCCAAGCAAAACGAAGTTTTGCAAGCCCACCGCGGGCACGCGGGGCCCGCCCGGCCTGAGGGCGGTTCTCTCCAGTTGAGGCGGAGCAAACTCCTGGTTCGTGTGCCGAGTGGCACCGCCCGCCCGGCGTAAAGGCAGTACCCTCCTTTTCGCGCCGAGCGGCACCCGCGCGCGACGGCTGGAGCAGGAAATCGTTCAAAAGCATGAATTGCTTTTGAACCGAATTTCCGCCAGCGCGCGGGCAAAGTGAATTCATCTCCGCGCGCCGCGCCTTACAGAGCGAAATCATTTCGACAAACGACAGTTTGTTGAAATAAGATTTCGCTGGCGCGCGGAAAAAACAGACGTAAAGGTAGCCGACTTGCGTGCCGAGCGGCCTCGTGCTCGCCGACGCCGAAAAAGGAAAATCGACGGTTTCAACGCGAGTTGAAAACGAACGATTTTTCCGGTGCGTGGAAGTTGTTTGAGGTAGTTCCGATCCAAGCAAAACGAAGTTTTGCAAGCCCACCGCGGGCACGCGGGGCCTGCCCGGCCTGAGGGCGGTTCCCTCCAGTTGAGGCGGAGCAAACTCCTGGTTCGTGTGCCAAGCAGCACCGCCCGCCCGGCGTAAAGGCAGTACCCTCCTTTTCGCGCCGAGTGGCACCGCGCGCGATTGCTGAAATAGGAAATCGTTCAAAAGCATGAATTGCTTTTGAACAGGATTTCCGCCAGCGCGCGGGATAAAGACCATTTCCGATTTGCAACGGGCTGTAACTATCCTTGATTGGCCGGAGCCAGCGGGGACTGCAATCGAGCGCAGCGAGAAAATTGCAGGCCTCCGCAGCCGGGAGCTCCGGCCTGCCGCTGACGCGGGAAACTGTTTCCTCCGCACGCGAAAGCCTTTCCGGAAGCGTCGTGTTTTGCCTTGGGGTGGCCGCGCAGGACGCACGGACATCCGACAAGGCGAAACCGGCTGGAGGCAGTTTTCTTTGCTTCGTTTGACCTGCGGTCTTCCTCGTGCTACCTCGGCAGAGACCGCTTGCGGTCTCTACCCTCGGAACGCTGCTCGGTTCTTTTGCTGCCAAAAGAAATGAAGGGCCTCCGCGGCCTGAGTGGATCGAAAGAAAAACCTTTTCCGGCGAAGGAACTCCCACAGAGCTTTCCGCCGGAGAGAAAGCCCCGCCGGCTTGAGGCGGCTAAGAAAAAGAGCCCGCCCGACATGAGGGCATCAAAGACAGAGTAAGAGCCCCGCTGGCTCGAGACGAAAAAAACGTACAATAATCAATCGGGACACCAGGTACGGCAGCCGCCGGAAACACACCCCCAGCAAAGCCAGCCTTCCGCCGGGAATCATATCGAGTAATTGAAAAAACGCATTATAAGATCACGGATCATGGAAAACAAACTGCAACAACTGACCGAAAAACTGTACAACGAAGGACTGTCGAAAGGCCGGGCCGAAGCCGAAAGCATACTGGCTAAGGCACATGCCGACGCAGAGAAGATCGTGGCCGAGGCGCAGGACAAAGCTATGGGAATCGTGGCCGAAGCCGAAAAATCGGCAGCCCAGCTCCGGGTCAACACCGAGAACGAAGTGCGGCTGGCCGCCGGGCAGCTGAAAAGTGCTTTGAGACAGCAAGTGGAAAGCATGGTGCAGATGCAAGTCGTTACGCCGCAGGTGGCCGAAGCATGGCGAGACAACTCGTTTATCAAAGAATTGGCAGTGACTGCGGTACAGTCGGTCGGACAACAGGAGGGCGGAGCGTTGCGGGTGGTGCTGCCGGAAAACCGGGGCAGCGAGCTGGTCGAGGCAGTGAAAAATGCGCTGGCGGAAAAGCTCGGGGGCGATCATGGGGTCGAAGTGGTCACGGATGCGAAAGTGAGAGTGCCGTTCCGGATTGCGGTTAAAGACGGAGGATATTATGTCAGCTTCTCGGATGCGGACTTCGACGCGCTCTTCCGGTCATATCTGCGGCCGAAAGTGGCGAGCCTGCTGTTCGGGGATGAAGAAAAGTGATCGGTCTGTTTCAGTGATTTTTTCTTAGTTTCAACGTATGCAGTATTACTATCTGGTTGCAGGGCTGACGGAGTATCCGTTCGACATCGACAACGCGGTGTCGGGAGGGTTGCGCGTGGACGTGCCGCAGGTCAAGGCCCAGATCATGAACGAACTGACACCGGGAGATCGCAGGGCGGTGGAATTGCTCTATACCTATTATGATATAGAGAATATCATGGGATATGTACAGGGATCGAGACTGCCGTTCAACGAGTTGGGAAATCTGTCGCGGGAAGAGGTGGCGTTGCTGGTGGATCGGACGGGATCGTCGTCGGACGGGGATGCGGCGACCTGGTTGCCGGAGGAACTGGCCGAGCGGTTGGAACGGTTAGCGGTGCCGAGGACAGTGCGGCTGGCGGTGGATCGTTTCCGGGGACGCACGGGAGAAGACGGGAATGCGGGGATTCCGCAGCCGGACGAATTTGCGCCGCTGTCGGCGGACGATTTGGAACGGGAACTGTTCCAGAGTTTTTACAGGGCTTGCGGAGCGTTTTCGGCGTCGAATGGCGGGGGCGGGGGCTTTTCTTTAGGGGGCCTGTGGCCGGGGAATTTGACGGTGCCGGAGTATTTGAGAACTTGGGCGGGGTACGACCGGACGGTGCGCAATATTGTGGCGGCGTACAAGGCACGGCAGCTGGGGCTGTCGGCGGAACGGAAAGAGGGGATGATCGTGGAGACGGATGTGGAGCTGAGGGATGCCTATGTGAACGGACAGGCACAGGATTTCGGAATGCGGGATCGGTTTCCGTATACGGAGGAGTTGTTGCAGGTGTTGGAGACGGAGGATTTTGTGGAACGGGAACGCAAAATGGACGAGCTGCGGGTTCGGATGGCGGATGACTTGGCGGAACATGACTATTTCGGGATCGGTCGGGTGATGGATTACCTGATCCGGCTCAATATTCTGCATCGGTGGGGGCGGTTGGATGCGGAACGGGGCCGGGAAAATTTCCGTGAGATGGTGTCGGCGCTGGCGGATCCGGAGAAGATTGCGGAGTCGTCGGTGGGATAGTAGCTTGTGCGGTCATATCGGGGGCGGTTTGGGCTTCGGGGAGTTCCCGGCCCAAGCGATACGAAGTATCGCAAGCCCGGCGGGGGCACCCGCGGCCTGCCCGGCCTGAGGGCGGTTCCCTCCTTTGGAACAGAACGCGCGGACAAGTATAGTTTCGGGGTGCAGCCTGCGGAGCTAAGCAACAAAGTTGCGGGCCTCCGCTGCGGGAGGCTGCGGCCCGACATGGGGAGATCGCAGTTAAACCGAATTTCCACCGGCGCGCGAATCACAAGCAATTTGTACCCGGCAGGTTCCGGCAAAACGAAGTTTTGCAAGCCCACCGCGGGCACGCGGCCCCGCGCGGGAGCGCAGTTTCCTCCGGTTAAGGTGTAGCATCCCCCCGGCTGGAGTACCCAGCGGCACCGGCACCTCGCGCGCGACGGCTGGAATAGGAAATCGTTCAAAAGCATGAATTGCTTTTGAACAGGATTTCCGCCAGCGCGCG
>NZ_CANQYJ010000088.1 GCF_947628055.1 uncultured Rikenella sp. | reverse complement strand
CCCCCAGGAAAACCATCCGCCCCCAGCGTATGATCGAGTCCCCCCAAATACCGTTCGCACACCTCCCGGAACCGCCGATGCGACATCTGAGCCGAGGCCGAAAAGACCACCCGCTCCGGTCGATAATGCCCCGTGACATAACGCACCACCTGTTCGCGCGTCGCCCGCTTCAGGTTCCGCGGCGTCCCCAGAATGTTCCGTCCCAACGGCGCCCCCGCAAAAAGCAACTCCTCGAACTCATCGAAAATCAGTTCCGCCGGCGAATCCCGATACGAATTGATCTCGTCGATAATCACCTCCCGCTCCTTGTCCAACTCGCGCGGATCGAAACGTGAATTAAACGCCATATCCGACAGCAAATCAACCCCTTTTGAAAATTCCGACCGCAACAAGGTGGCATGAATCACCGTCTCTTCCTTCGTCGTAAAGGCATTCAGCTCCCCGCCCGTATTCTCCAACAGGCTATTGACCCGGTAAGCCGACCGCCGCGCCGTCCCCTTGAACAACAAATGCTCCACCAAGTGCGCCACCCCATGCTGTTCTGCCGCCTCGTCCCGCGTTCCCGCCCCGATCGTCAGCGCGATATGGGCCACCCCGCCGGAAGCGCTCCCCGGCCGCCGATGGATGCACCGGATGCCGTTCGGCAAGGTGAACAGATCGAATTCAGCCTCTCCCATAAGCCTTTAACCGATAACCTCCTTTAAATACCGCGCCGTATAACTCCCCGCCTCAGCCGGAAGAGCCGCCAGCTGCCTCGGCGTCCCGGCAAACACCAGTCCGCCGCCACCCGTCGAGCCCCCCTCCGGCCCCAAGTCGATCACCCAGTCGGCGCACTTCACCACATCCATATTGTGTTCCACCACGACCACCGTATGCCCCCGCTCCATCAACGCATCGAACGAGCGCAACAACTTTTTGATGTCGTGAAAATGCAGCCCCGTGGTCGGCTCGTCGAAGATGAAAAGCAACGGCTGTTCGCTATTCTCCTTAAGCAGGAACGACGCTAATTTCACCCGCTGGCTCTCCCCGCCCGACAGCGTGGACGACGACTGCCCCAGCTTGACATACCCCAGCCCCACGTCCTGCAACGTCTTGAGTTTCTCGACAATACGCACATTGATCCGATCTTGTTCCGCATACCGCCCGAAAAAGTCGATCGCCTCGTCGATACTCATCTCCAGCACGTCGTAGATCGACTTGTCATGATACTTCACCTGCAAGACTTCATCCTTGAACCGTTTGCCGTTGCAAGCCTCGCAAACCAGCTCGACATCGGCCATGAACTGCATTTCGACCCGGATCACCCCCTCGCCCTTGCACTCTTCGCACCGCCCCCCCGCAATGTTGAACGAGAAGCTCGACGAATCGAATTTGTATTGTTTCGCAAGCTGCTGCTCCGCAAAGAGTTTGCGAATTTCATCGTAAGCCTTGATATAGGTAACCGGATTCGACCGCAACGACCGCCCGATCGGGTTCTGGTCGATCATCTCCACCCCTTTGATCCGTGTAATGTCCCCCTCCAAGCCATCGAAATCCCCCGGCCGATCCCCCGTTTCGGTCAGCTCCCGCCGCAGCGCCGGATAAAGAATATTCTTCACCAACGACGACTTCCCGCTCCCGCTCACCCCCGTAATGCAGGTCATCACCCCTAACGGAATCCGCACATCGATCCCTTTCAGATTATGCTCCCTCGCCCCCTTGATCTCGATATAACTCCCCGTTTTCCTGACATGCGCCGGCATCTCGATCGCCTCGCGCCCCGTCATGTACCGCACCGTCAGGCTCCGATTATCCGCTTTCTTCGCCGCCGCCTCCATCGCCGGGAAAGCCCCCTGAAACACCACTTCGCCCCCCTCGACCCCCGCCAACGGCCCGATGTCGATCACCTCATCCGCCGCCCGGATAATCTCCGCATCGTGTTCCACCACAATCACCGTATTCCCCAAGTCGCGCAACTGCCGGAGCACCCCGATCAACCGCTCCGTATCCCGCGGATGCAACCCGATGCTCGGCTCGTCCAAAATGTAGAGCGACCCCACCAAACTGCTCCCCAACGACGTCGCGAGGTTGATCCGCTGGCTCTCCCCGCCCGACAGCGTGGACGACAGCCGGTCGAGGTTCAGATAAGAAAGTCCCACATCTTCTAAATATTGCAGCCGGTTCTTGATCTCCGTCAAAGCCCGTTCCCCCACCGCCGCATCGTGCGCATCCAGCTCCAGAGCCTCGAACCACGCTTTCAGTTCCCCCACCGGCATCCGCACCAGCTCCGTGATCGCCCGCCCCCCTACCTTGACATACGACGCCTCGGGCCGCAAACGCCCCCCGCCGCAATCCGGACAGGTCGTCTTCCCCGTATAGCGCGACAACATCACCCGGTATTGAATCTTATACCGCTCCTTTTCGAGGAACTCGAAAAATTCGTCCAACCCGTGGAAATACTCGTTTCCCCGCCACAACAGCCGCCGCTGCTCCTCGGTCAGTTCCCGGAACGGCCGGTGGATCGGGAAGCCGAATTTCGACGCATTCATCACCAACTGCTCCTTCCACCATTTCATCGTCTCACCGCGCCAGCACACCACCGCATCATCATAGATAGTCTTCGACTTGTCCGGAATCACCAGATCCTCGTCGATCCCGACCACCCGTCCGTACCCCTCGCACCGCGGACACGCTCCCAGCGGATTGTTGAAACTGAACATATGTTCAAACGGCGGCTGGAACACCATCCCGTCCGCCTCGAACCGATTAGAGAATTCCTTTAATTGAGCTTTGCTATTTTTCTGTTTATCAAAAGGGAACGAAATTATCATACACTTCCCCTCGCCCACCTCGAACGCCGTCTGCACCGAGTCGAACAGCCGGCTGCCCCACTCCGCATCCCCCGCCGCATTCTCCGGAACCGAAAACCGGTCTACGAGCACCGACAAATCCTCCGCCCGATAACGGTCGATCTCCGGCAAAATATCCTGCACATACCGCACCTCCCCCGCCGAATCCCCCGAGCGCAAAACTAACCGCTCGAACCCATCCTTCATCAACAGCGTGAGTTTCTCGATAATCCCCTGATTCTCATACAAAGCGACCGGCGCCGCCACCATCGCCCGGCAGCCCGCCTCCAGCCCCGCCGCATAATCGATCACATCCTGTACCGTATGCGCCTTGACCTCCACACCGCTCACCGGCGAATAGGTCTTCCCGATCCGGGCATACAGCAGCCGCAGATAGTCGTAAATCTCGGTCGTCGTCCCCACCGTCGATCTCGGATTGCGCGTATTGACCTTCTGCTCCACCGCAATGGCCGGCGCGATCCCCGTAATGAAGTCCACATCCGGCTTTTCGATCTTCCCCAGAAACTGCCGCGCATAGGCCGACAAGCTCTCGACATACCTCCGCTGTCCCTCCGCAAATATCGTATCGAACGCCAGCGTAGACTTTCCCGACCCCGACAAACCGGTGACCACCACCAAGCGATTGTGCGGAATTTTAATCTCTATATTCTTGAGATTATGAACCCTGGCACCTTTTACATGAATATATTGTTCCATCCGGTATATTGAATCATCTGCATACCAACGCAGTCGTCCGCCCTTATCGTATAATTTCGATCTGCTCCTGCGTGGTGATCTTTTCACAGTATTTGCATCGCAAGACCAATTCCCCGCCCCGCGTAAAGACATCGAACCGCGTCTTGACATGCGGTTCGTGGTTCGTCACGCACATCGGATTGGCGCACTTGACGAACCCTTCGACATGCGTCGGCACCTCCACCTGCCGCTTCTCCGCCACCTCGAAGTCCCGAATGATACTGAGCCGCGCCGTCGGAGCCACCAACGAGATATAGCTGATCTCCTCGTCCGCACAATATTTGTCGGCGATCTTGATGATCGCTTTCGTGCCGATCCGCTTGCTTTTGAGATTGGTGCCGAACGTCACCTGATGCGTCGTTCTGTCCAAGTTCAGCAACTTGATGACCTTGAAAAGGCTGGTCGGCGGGATATGGTCGATCACCGTTCCATTTTCAATAGCACTGACCTCCAAAATCCCCTTTTTATGATTTTCCTGCTGTTCAGACATGATATTCGATTACTTTAGATAAACACTTCAATTACTTGACCCCGAACAGATAAGCCATAATCGCCATCCGCGTGTACACCCCGTTCTCCGTCTGCTGGAACCAGTACGCTTTCGGATTCGAGTCCACATCGGTGGCGATCTCGTTCACCCGCGGTAGCGGATGCAAAATCCGCATGTTCGGCTTCGTATCGACCAACATATCGTTGCGCAAAATGTAGGCATTCTTGACCCGCTCGTACTCCATGATGTCCGAAAACCGCTCGCGCTGCACCCGGGTCATGTAAATGATGTCGGCCATCGCCATCCGTTCCATAATATCGGCCGTCTCGTAGTACGAAATCCCCCGTTCATACAGCTGCATCTTGTACTCCGTCGGCATCTGCAACTCCGGCGGCGAGACGAACGTGAACTCCGCCTTGAAATGCGACAGCGCCTCCAAGAGCGAATGCACCGTCCGCCCGTACTTCAAGTCCCCCACCATCATAATATTGATGTTGTCCAACCGTCCCTGCGTCTTGAGGATCGAATAGAGGTCGAGCAGGGTCTGACTGGGGTGCTGGTTGGCCCCGTCCCCCGCATTGACTACCGGCACGCGCGACACCTCGCTGGCATACCGCGCCGCCCCCTCGACCGGGTGCCGCATCACGATCATATCGCAATAGTTCGAGATCACCCGAATGGTATCGTGCAGCGTCTCCCCTTTGGTGACGCTGGTGTTGTTCATATCCGAGAAACCGATCACCCGCGCTCCCAAGCGGTTGATCGCGCTCTCGAAACTGAGCCGCGTCCGGGTGGAAGGCTCGAAAAAGAGCGACGCCACCACCTTGCCGTACAGCAGCCGCTGGTCCGGATTGGCCTCGAAATCGGCCGCCAGCTCCATGATCCGAAGAATATCCTCTTTCGTGAAATCATGGATCGACACCAAACTTTGTTTTTCCTTCATAATTTTTGCGCGCTATGATGATAATGAAACTACACGTACCCCGTCGATCCCCCCCAACCGTTCCGCGAGCGCCTCGGCGTCTCTAAGCCGGATACTCAGCCTCATTCGGCAGGAAATATCGAAATCCTGCCTCAGCACCCTCGGTTCCATATCCTTCACCACCTTCATCACCCGGTTCATCGCTAAGTAGGGAAAGTCCACGACCACCTCCCTGTTCTCCGTCCGCTCCACGATCTCGGCATTCGCCAGCGCATCCGCCGCAGCATCCTTATATGCCGCAATCAGCCCCGGCACCCCTAACTTGATCCCCCCGAAGTACCGCACCACCACGACCAGCACGTTGGTCAGCTCCCGCGAAAGCAGCTGCCCCAGGATCGGCCGTCCGGCGCTCCCCGCCGGCTCCCCGTCGTCATTGGCCCGGAACCGCACCCCGCCCTCCGAAGCCTCGATCCCCAACCGCCACGCATAACAATGGTGCCTGGCGGCATAATGCTCCGCCCTCAACGCATCCACGATCGGCTTGACATCGGTTTCGGAATAAATCGGATAAGCAAAGGCCAGAAAACGGCTGCCCTTGTCTTTATATAGCCCCTCGGCAGGGGCCGCGATGGTGAGATAGGTATCGCTGATCACGCTCCGAATCGGATAATCCGAACAAAAATAGCCATTCGGCGGCGGATAACCAAAGACCACGGAAGAATAATTTTCCGGACGCCGGAATTTGTTTTGTCGGGAATAATGAATATCTTTGCCTCAGTTACGATGAAATGGATTCCCGATGCCTTTTCCGGTTTCGGGGGTCTGTCTTTTTTTATGGCATAGAAAAACGAAGTGTTATGGCAAAGGTGAACTACATAACGGAAGCGGGGCTGCGGAAATTGCGCAGCGAATTGGATGCGTTGAAAGCAGAACGGCCGGTGATCTCGGCCCAGATCGCAGAGGCGCGGGACAAGGGCGACCTGTCGGAAAATGCGGAATACGATGCCGCCAAGGAGGCGCAGGGGATGCTGGAGATGCGTATCGCCAAGCTGGAGGCTATGATCGCCGGCGCCCGCATTATCGACGAGTCGAAACTCAATACGGACAGCGTTCAGATACTCAACCGGGTGACCATTAAAAATCTGAACCTCGGCAAGACGTTGGAGTATACCATCGTTTCGGAAAACGAGGCGAATCTGAAAGAAGGCAAGCTGTCGATCGGGACTCCGATCGCACAGGCTTTGCTGGGGAAGAAACGGGGGGATATTATCGAAGTGCAGGTGCCGTCGGGGATTCTCAAGTTGGAGGTGATCGACATTTCCATCTAACGACCGCTCTGTTTCCGACATGCAAGTAAACAAAGAGGCTTCAGGAATCCCTGAAGCCTCTTTTCGTTTTTACTCGCCGCCCAAATGCAAGGCCAGCCACACGCAGTCGAACGATGTCCGCAGCACCCGATGCCTGCGGTGCGCCTCGATCAGCAGGTAATCGCCCGCACCCAGCGCCGTCGTCGAGCCATCGCCCCACTCCAGCACCGCCTCGCCGCGCGCCACCATCACCCATTCATCCCACGCCTGATCGTACCACTCGCCGTTTTGCTGTCCGAACGACAGGATACGTTCCACCCGGACACCCTCCCCCGCCGGCAAAGAGGCGGACAGAAGCATCTCGAACACTTCCCTACCCTCCTCCCGCGTCGAAGCCGGAGGCACAATGCCGCGTTTATCGAAAATATTGCCCATGCACTTGTAGTATCGGCTACATCCGTTCGTGCAGGATCTCGGCCACGCGTTCCGGCGTCACCTTCCCCGTTTCACCCAGGTTCCAGCCCCGCTTGCGGAAACGTTCCACGATAAAATCGATCGTATCTTCGCCGATCCCATGTTCCGAGAGGCGCGTTTTCATCCCCAAGCTGCGGAAAAATTCGTCGGTCTTTTCGATCGCCGCCTCCGCTTTCTGTTCCGGCGTTCCCGTCGCACCCCACACCCGCTCGGCATACTGCACCAACTTGTCGAGCTTCTCGCCGCGCATCACGCTCATCATCCCCGGATAGACGATCGCCAGCGTCGCCCCGTGATCCAACCCGTGCAAAGCCGTCAGTTCGTGACCGATCATGTGCGTGGCCCAGTCCTGAGGCACCCCCATAGCGATAAATCCGTTCAAGGCCATCGTCGCCGTCAGCATAAAATTCGCCACCTCGTCGTACCGGTCATGCCGCTCCACCAGCTTCGGCCCCAGCTCGACCAATGTCTGCAACAGCCCCTCAGCCCATCGATCCATCACCATCGACTGCGTATCGAACGTCAGGTACTGTTCCAACGTATGGGCAAACGAGTCCACGATGCCGTTCACGATCTGCCGCTGCGGCAGCGAGTAGCACACCTCCGGATCGAGCACCGAAAACTGCGGATACCCTTTCGGATTGTGAAAAGCCAGCTTTTCGTTGAACTCCTTGCGCGAAATGACCGCCCCGTTGTTCATCTCCGACCCGGTGGCCGGCAGCGTCAGCACCGTGGCCAACGGCACCGCATCCACCGCTTTCGACGGATCGAGCAGAAAGTCCCACGGATCGCCCTCGTACCTCAACGCCGTGGCGATGAATTTCGTCCCGTCGATCACCGAACCGCCCCCGACGGCCAGCAGGTAATCCACCCCGTGCTCGCGCGCCAATGCAATCGCCCGCCGCAGCGTCTCGTACTGCGGATTGGGCTCGATACCGCCGAATTCGACTGCCGCATGTCCTTTCAGGGCCGCTTTCACCTGCTCGTACACGCCGTTCCGCCGAATACTTCCCCCGCCATAGGTCATCATCACTTGGGCTCCGGACGGAATCTCCTCGGCGATTTTGGCGATCGTTCCTTTGCCGAATATCAGTTTGGTCGGGTTGCAGAATGTAAAATTATTCATCTCGAAAAGCGTTTTTAGATTTTAATACCACCGGCTAATTTAGGATATTTGCAACAGAATCGCACTATTTTTCATGCAAAACAGCACCAATAATCATACCACGATCGCGGCGGCGGCAACCGGCCCCGGGGGAGCGATCGCTCTTATCCGGCTCAGCGGGCCGCAAGCCATTGCGATCGCCGAAAAGGTATTTTCCAAACCGTTGGCCGATGCGCCGGGATATACTGTCCATTTCGGAACGATCGCCGACGGCGAGCGGATATTAGACGAAGTATTGGTCACGCTGTTCCGCGCATCGAAGTCTTACACAGGCGAGGATATGGTCGAAATTTCCTGCCACGGCTCATCCTATATCACCCGCGAGATTTTAGCACTACTGATCCGCCACGGCGCGGTTCCGGCAACTGCCGGAGAGTTTACCCGGCGGGCTTTCCTGAACGGGAAACTCGATCTGTCGCAGGCGGAAGCGGTAGCCGACCTGATCGCATCGGAAAGCGGAGCGGCACACCGGATCGCCCTGAATCAGATGCGGGGCGGATATGCGGCGGAGCTGGCCGGACTGCGCGCCGAATTGCTGCACATCACTTCGCTGCTCGAACTGGAGCTGGATTTTTCGGAGGAGGATGTAGAGTTTGCCGACCGTTCCGAACTGGAACGCCTGCTGACTACCATACGAAACCGGTGCCGAGCTTTGGCCGGCTCGTTCCGGACGGGGAATGTGTTGAAAAACGGGGTTCCGGTCGCTATCGTCGGGGCGCCGAATGCCGGAAAATCGACGCTGCTCAACCGATTGGTGGGCGAGGAGCGGGCAATCGTGTCGGACATAGCCGGGACGACAAGGGATTTTATCGAGGAGTCGCTGACGTTGGAGGGTATCCGGTTCCGTTTCATCGACACGGCAGGGTTACGGCATACGGACGACGAGATCGAGGCTTTGGGCATCGAGCGGACCAAAGAGCGGATCAGCCGGTCGACGCTTATTTTGCTTCTGGTTTCCGAACCTTTACCGCCGAGCGAGATCGAAGAACGGATCCGTTCTTTGCAATTATCGGATGACCAGCGGCTGATTCTTCTTTTCAACAAAAGCGATCTTTGGGATACGGCTCTATTGACTGAAAAATTCGCATCCGCCTGCCCGGTATTGAGTATAGCAGCCCGTACAGGCGAAGGAGTGGAGGCGCTCAAAGCGCTTTTAATCCAATCCGTAGAAACTGACATTCCGGACGACAGCCTGATAGTGAGCAATATCCGCCATTACGAGGCTTTGCTGCATGCTTCGGAGGCTTTGGACAGGGCCATTGCAGGTGTAGCGCGGGGTTTGCCTGCGGATCTGATCAGTGAGGAGGTCAGACAGGTACTGCACTATCTTGGCACGATCACGGGCGAGATCACCACTGACGATATTCTCGGCAACATATTCAGCAAATTCTGCATCGGCAAATAAGAGGCTCGAAACGACTATAATCATTTATAAGCGATTATTATAAACGTATTGATATTCAATGCGTTTTATTTTTATCCGATTTCCGGTTGCTATTTGCAATTCCCCGTTTTTACACATATTTTTGAACCGTATTTCTACCGCGAGCGAAAACGGCAGAACGGGGCAATATCACACCGACGCATTAGTTGACAACGTCCCGTTTAGAGACATTCGCCACCGTAGTGCAGAAGTTGACGTCTGTTGACAATGGTTTACGTGGGTTGACAAATTTTCGGCGACGGTAGAGATACGGAAACGGTCAAAAAGGAGCGAACTATGGAGGTAAAACGAGTATGCAAATGGTGCGGAAAGATTTTCATCGCGCAGAAAACGACGACCTGCTTTTGCAGTCATGCCTGTGCAAGCCGAGGCTATAAGGAACGCATCCGCGAACGCAAGCAGCAACTGAAAAAGAACGAGGAGTTGATGCAGATTCGCCAATCCTTCGAGGGGCAGGACTACTTTTCGTTTGCACAGGCGGCCAAGTTGATGGGCGTAAGCCGTCAGTACATTTATAAACTGGTGCATTCGGGCAAGTTGCGCGCCTCGCGTCTGAGCGACCGCATGGCAATTATCCGCCGAGCCGACATAGAGTTGATGCTCAAAACCAACCCATACGAGCGGCTGATGCCCGATGCCGGCTTCGACATCGGAGACTATTATACGGCGGAGCAGATTGTCGCCAAGTACAAGGTCGGCGTCAAGTGGGTTTGGACCTACACCCGCAAGCACAAAATCCCCAAGGTGCGCATCCACCAGTTCAACTATTACAGCCGCAAGCATATCGACGCAGCCTTTGCCAAGTACGAGGTGGACTCGG
>NZ_CANQYJ010000087.1 GCF_947628055.1 uncultured Rikenella sp. | reverse complement strand
GGAGCCTAAGGAGTAGCGCAGCTATCTCAAAAGTTCTTTGCGCCGCTTTCTTTCAAGAAAGCGGCAGTTCCATCCAACTAAGGCGGAGAATAAACGAACGAGTTATAATTTAGTATTTCCGACGGTACGGAACCGTTCGTAGACATTTTCGCCCGTGAACTCGCGCGCCACCATATCGACCTTATCCTTAGGCACATCGCACAAATCCAGAATCAGCATCGCATCCAGCGAATCATTGAACAACGGATCGATATTGAACCCCATAACACGTCCCCCCAGCAGCAAATACTTTTTCATCAGCACCGGCATACCCAGCCCCGAAGGTTCCACATCGCGGATCAGTTTATCGATCTCCTCCGAAGAAGCGATTCCCCGGATCAGCTCCGCATCCACCGCCCGCCGTCCCAAAGCCCCGACCCCGTTTCGAGCCACCACATACCGGGACAGCTCAGCATTCCAATGATTTGCTTTGATATAATCGATCAGCAGCCACTTGGCCGCCATCGAATAACCGCCCGACATGCTCACCGGCCCCATCAGGTAACGGTACGACGGATTTCGCAGCAGCACATGCAAGATTCCCCGCCAAAGCAAGAGGAGCGTTTGCGAACGCCGCTGGTACTCCGGCACCACGAACGAACGCCCCAACTCGATCGACTGTCGCAGCACCCCGTTCAGATGGCGCGAAAACTCAAACAAAGTATAAGTATAAAAGCCCTCGAATCCGCGATTATCCAACAACACATCACCGAAACCGATCCGGTAAGCCCCCGCTATCGCCTGCTTTTCG
Organism: uncultured Rikenella sp.; assembly: GCF_947628055.1. Lineage (GTDB taxonomy): Bacteria > Bacteroidota > Bacteroidia > Bacteroidales > Rikenellaceae > Rikenella. Next base: position 9,545 of record NZ_CANQYJ010000087.1, on the reverse strand, counting down.
GCATCCCAGATAAAAAGATGCTCATACAGATCATCATACTCGTCGCTGTCCAATTCCATCGACGTCCCTTCCCCCACAGCCCGGAACGTCACTTCGCGAAGCCTCGCTATCTCCCGCATCGTCCAGGGAATATCCGACGTAGGCGCACAAAACAGACACATATCCCCGACCCGCACCAGCATCCGCTCCGCCGCGATGGAATCCAGCTCGCGCCCCAGCAACAGCGGATCGACCGGCTCCACCACTTCACAGGCCGCCCCTTTCGCCTCCCCTCTGATCCGTTTTTTACGAAGCCTGAGCCTCGACAACGCCTCCTCCCTTTCCGTGACGACAGCCGCATCCGACAAAACAGAGCGCAGACAATACACATTCGCCCGTAAGAAGACCGAAGCCTCATCCACTGAACCGCTGTTTTTCAGCATCTTATGCGGCACAGGCGCACCGAAAGCAACCGCCACCGACCGGTCCTTCTTATTGGTAAGCTCCAGCGGCAGACGAACCGTCCGCAACATCGGATGTATCTTTCCTAACAAATGGAATACCAGACTATTGCGGCCGTCTATATAGGCCGGAACCACCGGAGCGCCCGATCGAAAGATCAGTTTGACGATCGATTTCGACCAAGGTTTGTCCTCGAGCTTTGAAAATCTTTTCTGATACGTGGAAACCTCGCCAGCCGGGAAAACTGCCAGCGGTTTCCCGCTTTTCAGATGCTCCACCGCCCGCCGAACTCCCGAAATATTCCGTCCGTTCCGGACATCGAACGGATCCACCGGGAGGAAAAAATCGTTCAGCGTATCGATTCTCGTCAGCAGGAAATTACCCAGGAACTTGATATCCGGCCGAATCCGCGCCACCAGCACCATCAGGAGCAGGCCATCCAGCGCCCCGTGCGGATGGTTCGCCACGAGCACAAAAGGCCCTTCTTTCGGGATAAAGCCGAGCCGTCCCGCATCGCTTTCCACCACGACCCCCAGCTGTTCCAGGATCGCCTGCGCGAACTCAACTCCCTTTTTATCAGCCGCTTCAGCATACAGGCGATTGATCTTGTTGATCCCCAACATCGACTGGGCCAGCTTAACGACCGCCTTGTTCAGCAACGTGGTGTAAGGTATGCCGAGATCGGAATTATCCACTAATTTTTTCATATTCCCAAGTATTTACCGGCTTGCAGAGAACATCCCTCATCAAAAATACCGGTTTTGCACCACACTTCCAAATCCACCCGGTGTTCCACGTGGAACACCCGTTCACCGTCCGAAATAGACCAACAGCACGTTGATGTCGGCCGGCGAAACACCCGGTATGCGCGACGCCTGCGCAATCGTCAGCGGACGAATCCGCATGAGCTTCTGCCGCGCCTCGATCGACAACGAACCCAAAGCCTCGAAATCGAACTCGGCAGGAATCCGAATCCCCTCCAAACGCTTCATCTTCTCGGCCACAGTCCGTTCCCGCTCGATATACCCGGCGTATTTCACGCCGATCTCCACCGCCTGCATATCCGCCCGCTCCACTCCCATTTCGTGCAATCGATCGGAGACCGCAGGCAGTACCGAAGCCAATCCGGAGAGCGTAACACCGGTTCTGGGCAACAATTCCGCCAACCGCTTCCGCTGCGCGATCGGCGATTCGCCCGCCGAAGCCAAATAATCGTTCACGTCCTCCGGAGCGACGGTCATTTCATTCAGAAAAGCCGCCAATTCATCGGTTCGCCGCTCCGAGGCGCAATATGCCGCCCACCGTTCGTCCGACACCAACCCGATCCGCCGTCCGCGCGGGGTCAGCCGCCGATCGGCGTTGTCCTGCCGCAGCAGAATCCGATATTCCGCCCGACTGGTAAACATCCGGTATGGCTCGTCCACCCCTTTGGTCACCAGATCGTCGATCAGCACCCCGATATAAGCCTCGTCCCGCCCCAACACGAACGGATCCCCACCCCGCAAAGCGAGCGCTGCATTGATCCCCGCCATCAACCCCTGCGCCGCTGCCTCCTCGTAGCCTGTCGTCCCGTTGATCTGCCCGGCGAAATAGAGCCCCTGCACCAGTTTAGTCTCCAGTGTGTGAAAGAGTTGCGTCGGCGGAAAGTAGTCGTACTCGATCGCATACCCCGGCCGATAGACTTGTACGTGTTCCAGCCCCGCGATCTGCTGCAATGCCTCGACCTGCACCTCCCACGGCAGCGACGATGAAAAACCGTTCAGGTAGTATTCGTTCGTCGAGCGTCCCTCCGGCTCCAGAAAAAGCTGGTGCTGCTCTTTGTCGGCAAATGTCCGCAGTTTGTCTTCGATACTGGGGCAATATCTCGGCCCTTTGCCGCGAATCACGCCGGTGAAGAGCGGCGAACGGTCGAATCCCTTGCGCAACGTCGCGTGCACTGCCGCCGAAGTGTAGACTAAATAGCACGGCAGCTGTTCGTCCACCAGCACCGGCTGCACGGAGGGCAGAAACGAGAATTTTTCGGGTTCTTCGTCGCCGTACTGCGCTTCGATCCGGTCGAAATCGATCGTCCGGGCATCCAACCGAACCGGCGTCCCGGTTTTCATCCGATCTGCCTCGAAACCAACCTTTTGCAACTGTTCAGTCAGCCCATAGCTCGCCATATCCCCTGCCCTTCCCCCGGGTGCCTGTGCTGTCCCGACGTGCATCAGACCGTTCAGGAAGGTCCCGTTCGTGAGGATCACTTTTCTCGCTCCGAATCGCACTCCCATGCGTGTCACCACTCCCTCTACCCGACTCGCGTCTGCCGAAAAGAGCAGTTCTGTCACGCTGTCCTGCCACAGAAACAGATTGTCTGTCGAATCCAGCACTCGCCGCCACTCTTGCGAAAAGGCGTACTTGTCGCACTGCGCTCTCGGACTCCACATCGCGGCCCCTTTCGAGCGGTTGAGCATGCGGAACTGGAGGGTGGTTTTGTCGGTCACGATCCCCATCTGCCCGCCGAGGGCATCGATTTCGCGCACGATCTGCCCTTTGGCCACGCCGCCGACTGCCGGATTGCAGGACATTTGGGCGACTTTGCCCATATCCATCGTGACGAGCAGGGTCTGGGCGCCCATCTTCGCTGCTGCCACGGCTGCTTCGCATCCTGCATGACCGGCACCGACCACTATAATATCGTATTCAAACCGCATAATGGTATGTTTATTCTTTGATGACAGTATGGAACTGTTCTCTTTGTGAACAAAGAGAACCAGAAAAACTTTCTGAGATGCTTCGTATCTCTTAAGCCTGCCGGGTACCTTTGTTTTTGCTTCTCTTGGGGTGTGAGCAATAGCGGGCATTTAGGTAAGTAACGCCTTAAGCCCGCTATTGCTCCGCCCCAAATCAAACACAATGCAAAAGGACTGCGGAGCCTAAGGATTCGGGTAATTACAGCCCGGAAAGCCCCAATGGGGCCTTTCTTTTCAAAGAAAGAACAGTACCCTCCCGACATCAAAGAACAGATATACAAATTAAATGTGTTTTACATGAGCGAGCAGGTTTTCCGGAGCTTTGGCGAGGTAGTGATTTTCGCGTTCGCGCATTCGGGTCGCATCCCGGTCAGTCTTGTCCTTGTACCCCGCCAAGTGCATGACACCGTGGATGATAACCCGTAAAAGTTCCACGTGGAACATCGTCTCATAAGTCACCGCATTGCTCCGAACCGTATCGACACTGATAAACAAGTCGCCCGACAGCACCCGCCCCTCGCAATAGTCGAACGTAATGATGTCGGTATAATAATCGTGCTGCAAATAGCGCCGATTGATCTCCAGCAAATACGGATCGCTGCAAAAAATCACATGAATATCCCCCACGCGAAAACCCTCTTCTCCGACAGCCGAGCGAATCCACGAGGAAACCTCACGCTTGTGTCCCGCTATATCGAATTTCGTATCTTCCGAATGGAATGCAATCGCCATAATAAACCTCCTGTCGCTTTATTTCCGGATCCACAGCTCCGGATTCAAATTATCGCTCTCCTTCCACACCTCGAAATGCAGCGTCGCCTGCTGCCCCGAAGCCGCCTTCGCCACCGTCCCGACTAAGCTCTCCTCCATCACCTTTTCCCCCTCCCGCACGAATACCGATTCGAGATTGGCATAAATCGTCAGATAGGCCCCGTGCCGCACCATCACCGACATCCCCAACCCCTGAAAGAAAAAGACCTTGCGCACCTCGCCCGCAAAAACGCACCGCACCTCGCCGCCCGCCTTCGCCGCGATATTCACCCCTTTGTTATTGATCTTGACCCCCTTCTGCGTCGGATGGTTATGCAGACCGTAACGATCCACCACCACCCCGTCCACCGGCCGCAACAGCTTTCCTTTTTTCGCTGCGAACTGCGCCGTTAGCGGCTCCGAGACAGCCGTACCGCCGGATTTTTTCACCTCGTCACTCACCGCCCGCTGCAACTGCCGCTCCAATTCGGCAATCTGCCCCCGCCGTTTCTCGGCTTCGGCCAGCAACTGTTCCTCTTTCCCCCTGAGCGCATCCTGCGTTTTTTTCAACTGCCCGCGCTCTTCCTGCAACCGCGCAACTTCCGCCGTATGCCGCTCCTGCAATTCCGCGAGTTCTTTTTTTCGCCCGTTCAGCGAAGCGACTTCGATGTCTAATTTTTTGTTCAGCGTCCGGATCTCATCCGCTTTTTTCCGGATGTCCTCCCCGATTCGTTTAACATAATAAAGCCTCCGTGCCGCGTCTGTAAAATCGCGTGCCGAAAAGACGAACGAAAGAAAGCTGTTATTCCGGTGATTTTTATATGCGATTCGGATAAGTGCTGAGTAACTGTGTTTTAGCTCGTCGGATCGGTTTTGAAGCCGGAAGACCTCGGCCGACTTGGTCTGAAGCTGTCCCGAAACCGTTCCCATTTCCGATTCGATACCCCGGACGATCTTCTGCCGGTTTTCCAATTTCGTACCGACCAATTTCAGATGCCCGAGCGTCGTTCCCTGTTCCTTCCTCGTGTCGCCGATCAGTTTATCGATCCGGGCGATCTCCGCCTCCGCCTGCCGGATTTCGTCGCACACCTCCTCTTGCCCCGCCGCCCTCGCCGACAACAACAGCCCTGCCGCCGCCATCCCAAACCATCGCAGAAAATCGACTTTCATATTCCCCCCATCGTTATTCATTCAGCCACCGCAGCCGCTCCTCGATCACAGCTCCGTCCGCCCCCGCCTCCAACGCCCGCTGCCAATAAGTCTTCGCCATAAACGTCTTTCCGAGCGCATAAAGTATATCCCCGTAATGGAGCAGAATCTCCGCACTGCCCGTCGCATCGAGCACCAGTGCCTGCCTCATCAGCGTCTGCGCCTCCTCGTACCTGCCCAACCGGTAGAGCACCCAGGCCTGCGTATCCAAGTAGGTGGCATTCTGCGGATCCAGTTCGTTCGCCCGCGCCGACATTTTCAGCGCCCGCTCCAGATCGCGCTGCTGCTCGCTCAAGTAATAGGCGAAATTATTCAGTATCAATGGATTATCCGGCATTAAGCGCAACGCCCGCTCGTAATAACGGAGTGCCGCACGCTCATCGCCCCGCAGGTGGGCCATATCGCCGCAGAAACCGTAAGCCGAAGCGGTAATCGAATCGTTTTCGGAATAACGTATCACCTCCTTCGCCGTCGCGACCGCCGCCAGCGTATCCTCCGCCTGCAACTGCGTGAACAGAACTGTCATCCCCAGCTCCGGATCGCGCGGAAAGCGCTCCTGCGCCAGCCCGATATACTTCGCCACCGTATCCGGAAGTTCCCGGAACTGCGCCATTTCGATCACATCGCGGTAGAACTTCAACGGAGCATTCCCTTCCGCAATACAGTCTGTCAGATACTGGTGCGCCAGGTCTAACTGACCGCTGTATATCAGATGATTGGCATAAAACTCCCGGGCATCCGGATCGTCCGGCGCAGCCCGCAGCGCCGCATCCGCCAGCCGGACCATATAGACGAAATAACGCCGGTAAACATCCGGATAGGTCCGGACATAGGTGTCGAAATACTCCGCTTTGGCCTTGGCCGGAAAATCGGAATGGGCGAAAACCGGCACCAGCGCCTCCGGAAACTCGGGCCACATTTCCTTGATCCGGTAATACTCCGCCAATGCCATTTTCGGCGCCAATCCCGTGGAATCCAGGTCAATAGCCGCCCGGTAATTGGCCAATGCCACACTGTCCTGTCTGAGCGCCGCCGCCAGTTCGGCCAGCTGGATCCGAAACGACACTTCGCCCGGCATCTGCGCACACACCTCCGACATATAAGCGAACGCCTCGGCGTACCGTTCCGTCCGGATCAACGCCTGCCGCTTGACATCGACCATCTGCGGCCGGATCCCTCCCCGCACCTCCGCCGTGTCCGCCAGCGCCAGAGCTTCGGCCGGCCGCCCCTCTTGCAATTTCAGAACCGTCAGCAAGGATACCGTCTCGATGTCCGAAGGATCGCGTTCCAACAAAACCGTGAACAAGCTGTCCGCAGCCCTGTAATTGCCCGTCACGGTCAGCATCCGGGCGTAGTTGTCCGCATAGTCCCGGCATGCGGTGTCGATCTCATAAGCCCGACGTGCATACCGCAAGGCTGTCTGCATGTCGTTTATCATCCGGGCGATGCCCGACAGCCGGTAATAGGCCGCCGCATGTTCCGGCACTTTGCGCAGTGCCGCTTCATACATACGGGCCGCTTCGCGCAACGTACCGAGGTTTTGCCGCTTGACTCCCTCCAAGTAGAGCAACGAAGCCTGCTCTAACCGCCGCTCATTATCGCCACCGTGCTCCCCTGCCGCCGAAAATGGCGAACCGATCGCGCTGCCCGAAAACTGTAACAGCAACAGACTGAATGCGAGGTATATAAGTCTATTTTTCGGCATTGATAGGATTTGACATAATCATTGCGGCTCGCTATAGCCGCGCAATCCGCCGCCGCCCCCGCGGTGGCGCACACTCTCGCGTTGCTCGAATGCGCCTCTGTTGGAGGCGGATCGCTGTTAAATACAATTTATTTCACCCCTGTGGAACCGAATCCGCCCGCTCCCCGTTCCGTCTCGTCGAGCACCACCGCTTCCTGCCACTCCAAGCGCTGATAGCGGGCGAATACCAGTTGCGCCACCCGCTCGCCCGGCTGCATCTCGAACGGCTCGTTGGACAGATTGACCAACAGCACTTTCAATTCTCCCCGGTAGTCCGGATCGATCGTCCCCGGCGTATTGATGACTGTAATGCCGTGTTTGGCTGCCAGTCCGCTCCGCGGTCGCACCTGAATCTCGTACCCTTCCGGAATTTGAAAATAGAGCCCCGTAGGCACCATCACTCGTTCCAATGGCATGATTGTCAGGGGTTCGGCGGTATTCGCCCGTACATCAAGCCCCACGGCCTGCGCTGTCTCGTAAGCCGGCAGCGGATGGCCGGAACGGTTAATCACCTTTACTTTTTCCATAACGTACTCTGTTAATTTATATCACCATTCTTTGGCTACAATACGAAACTGCCGCTTTTTGTAAAAAGCGGCACCAAAAACTTTTAGGCGATACTTACGTATCGCATGACCGTTCGCAGCCAACGGGTTTCGATCTTGTTCGTTGGACCGGAAGTATGGGCGCTTAATGTGATATAAAACTTAGAGCGCCCCATACTCCCGGCCCAACACAAAGTTCAAACACCATAAGGCTAAGAAAGACAATAGGATGCGAAGCATCCGTACTAAAGTTTTTCTGGTTCTCTTTGTTCACAAAGAGAACAGTTCAATACGGTCACCAATAAATGGTTATATCAAATAACGATTCTACGCCCCCCGAGTTCGACTTTCAAGGCCACGAAGAGGTAGACCAAAAGTAACAAAAAATTAAGCGTGATCCTTCCCCAGTCAGGCAAAAGCGCCGTCGCATAAGAGACCCCGAAAATCGCCCCCCCCAGCAAAAAATAGAATCCGATCCGCCGAAGGTCGAACGGCACAGGAAAGTACCGCTGGCACAGCGCATAACTCAACCCCACCATCAACAGCATCGAGACCACCCGCGCCACCGCCGCCCCGCAGTAGCCCATCGACGGAATCAGCGCCAGATTCACGCCCAGCGTAACCACTACCCCCAACCCCGTGATATAAATCGCGATACGGGTCTTGTCCGCCGCCTTGTACCAGAACGAGAGATTGACTAATATCCCGGCAAACAAATTAGCCAAAAGCAAAAGCGGAAGCACCCCCATCCCGCTCCGGAAATCCGCTCCCACGATATAAGCGAACTCCCGCGAAAAGAGCGACAGCACCAAATAGATGGCGATTCCGGCGATAATAAAGTATTTGGTAGCCGCCGCATTGGCCTCCCGGAACTCCTCTTTTGAAAATCCCTGCAAAAAGAACGGTTCGGCCCCCAGTGCATAAATCTGGCGGAAGATCATCAGCAGGGCCGCAATCTTGCCCACAGCCGAATAGATCCCCGCCTGCGCCGCCGCCCATTCGGCGTTGTCCGGAATATAGCGGATCAGCAACCGGTCGATGAAATCGCCCGAAACCCCCATAATGCCTGCCATCATCAACGGTATGGAATAGTGGAAAATACTCCGCAGCAGCCGGGGCGAAAACGCCGCCGACAACCATCTGAACGCACTGGGCAAAAGCATCGCAAGCGACACCGTGCTGGCGATCAGATTGGCCGCCAGCACCCACAGCGGGTTATCCGCGGCTCCGGGAATATAAGTATAGAACAGGATGCAGCAAACCACATTGACCACCACGCCGGTCACGTTGACCACCGTATAATAGACCGCCCTGCCCTGCTCCCGCAAGGCCGCCAGCGGAATGGCCGCCATATTGTCCACCATAATGAGCAGACCGGTCACCGCCACGATCACCGTCGAATACTCCATCATCTCCGCAATCCGGTTCCGCAGCAGGAAAACGATCCCGAAAAAGAGGAAAGCCGTGAACGACACCGCGCTCCAGGTAGTCGTAAACAGCCGCTTCCGGTCGCCGAGCGTCCTGCATTTCGAGACATAGCGGAAATAACCCGTCGCCAGCCCCATTGTGAGGATTACATTGGCGAACGGAATCACGGCATACAGAACACTCACGTCCCCGAATGTCGATTCCGGCATCACCCGTGTCAGATAAGGAGTCAGCAGGTAGTTCAGGAACTTCGAGAGTATGGCGCTTATGCCGTACACCGCCGTCTGCGAAGCCAGTTTCCTAAGTAAATGTGCCGCTGCCATAATCCTTATTCGATCAACATGTTGCATCCCCGGAGCTGCGCCCCCTCGACCCGTCCCAGCACGCGGAACGAGCCGTCCGGGTAGACAATCCCCCGATCTTGTATAGCCAGAAACGAACACGACCAAAGATTGGCCAAGTCAATGACATCGATTCCGCCGATCCGTCCCGCCGGCAAAGGCTGCAGCGGACTCTGCAAGTCGCGTATCGAAACCCGCATCCACGGCGGACAACGAAACAGCCCCTCGCCCGCCGAATAGGCCTGCGAGAGCAGCTCCGTCATCCCGTACTCCGAATGGATCGCCCCCACGCCGAACGCCCGGCACAAGGTTTCGTGCATCGTTTCACGTGAAACCTCCCGCCTTCTGCCCTTCA
>NZ_CANQYJ010000086.1 GCF_947628055.1 uncultured Rikenella sp. | reverse complement strand
TCCTCCTCGCCGCTCACCTTATTCAGGGTAGAGGCCCCGGTTCGAGTGCCGAGCGGCACCGCTGGCAGCGTCGGTTGTTCACAAAGAGAACAGTTCACTACCGAACACGTACAATAAAACCTTCGGTTAATCTCAATATCTTCCCACTGTCAGGCCGAATCATCCCCGGCATAAAGAAAAAGATTACTTTTGCACGAACAGAATGACAGTCCGATGATCGTCCGCCGCAACCGCGCACAGCGCGAAGAACATACCGTCAGCGCCGACCCTCTGGAAGGGAAGACCCTGATCGGCATCGACCCCGGCACCAACGTGCTCGGGTACGGCGTGCTGCGCATCGTCGGAGGAACACCCCGCTGCCAGGTGCTCGGTGTGGTGTCATTAGGGAAATACAAAGACCGGTATCAGAAACTCAGGCATATCTTTGAACGCATTTCCGCCCTCGTAGAGCAATACCGGCCCGACGAAATGGCCCTCGAAGCGCCCTTCTACGGCGACAACGTCCAAAGTATGCTCAAGCTCGGACGCGCACAGGGAGTGGCCATGGTCACCGCCTTGGTGCGGGACATTCCCGTTTTTGAATACTCGCCCCGGCGCGTCAAACAGGCCATCACCGGCCAGGGTGGAGCCTCCAAAGAACAGGTCGCCGCTTTGTTGCAGAAAATACTGGGCATCGGCACGACCCCCAAGGAGCTCGACGCAACCGACGGATTGGCCGTGGCCTTGTGTCATTACTATATCCGTTCCAGCCCGTTGGGAACCTCAGTCGGCGAGCGGCACGGCGAGGGCGGAGTGACCGGCGGGGCGGACAGCTGGGCCGCTTTCGTCAGCAACAACCCTAACAAAGTCAAATAAGCCTCTGTTGCGGATAATTCAGGGAACCTTTTTCCGGCCCATGGCGGAAGAAAAGTCAAACACCCCTCGCCACTGTAGGTAATCTCGGGAACTTTTTCCCGGCACCGGCACCACGGCGGAATACAAAGTCAAACACTCCTCGCCACTGTAAGTAATCCCGGGAACCTCTTTCCGGCACCACGGCGAAAGACAAAATCAAACACTCCTCGCCACTGTAGGTAATCCCGGGAACTTTTTTCCAGCACCGGCACTCGGCGAAGGGCAAAATCAAATAAGCCCCTCTGTCGCAAGGTAATCCCAGGAACTTTTTTCCGACACCAGCACCACGGCGAAGGGCAAAATCAAATGCCGGCTTTCCGTCAGAACTCCCGTTTGCAATCCTGGCAATAATAAAGACAGCGCAGATTACCCGCCGGCGCCATCGTCAGCGTCTCCACTACCGCCGTCGCGATCTTTTTCCAGCGCGACGGCCCTTTCAGCCCGAACGTCACACGCTCCGAGCCGCAGAACGGGCACACTTTCCCCTTTCCCAAGCCCCCGCCGCTCTGCGACGACCGTCCCAACATCTTCATCGCCGCCTCGTAATCCTCGTCCGCCACCGCCAGTTTCACCTCCCTCTCTTCCTGAGGTGCATAAGGAATCACCGAATTGATATACTCGTTCAGCAGGCACACCTCAATGCCCGCCTCCTCCAGCCGGCCCCTGGCCAGCGAAGCCTCGAACGAATCCGGATAAACGCCGACGATCTTCATGACTTTGACAGATTGATATTCCGCAAGATACGCCATTTTTCGCCCGAAAACAACACCCGCGGCACCGAAATGGACAGATATTCCCCGGCGATTATATCCTTTATTGTGTTCGCATTTTTTTGGGGGGGACATTTTTCGGCGCGTGCCGGTTCCGACTTCAATAGGAGTGGCTTCTACTTTAAAAGATCGGCGACCGACAGGCTCAGTTCGAGTGCAGAGCGGCGTAGTGGCCGAAAGGGAGTTTGAAGTCCTGAAAAGATTTCGGGCAGCATCCGGTACGGAAAAATGTGGAGGGGACAGTTATGAATTTTTCATAACTGTCCCCTCCACAGTTGGTGACACCGACAGGACTCAAACCTGTAACCTTCTGATCCGTAGTCAGATGCTCTATTCAATTAAGCTACGGTGCCGTCTGCTTCTGGAAGCGTCTTCCCGAAAGCGATGCAAAGATAGTCACTCTTTCGGCTTTTTCCAAAACCGTACAGTGAAATGCCATTCGCGTCGCCAGCCGAGCTCTCTTTTTGGCGCCTGAGTCGAACGAAAACAGAGTTTCTCTTGCAAATCGTTTTCGCGCAGGCCAGAGCCACCCGTAGCGGAGGCCCGGTGCCGCTCGGCACTCGATCCGGGCTGCCTCTATCCTGAATAAGGTGAGCGGCGAGGAGAAAAACAAGCGTAGCGAAGTTAAAAGGTACGGTTCCTTCCGGCACGGTGCAATATAAACCTACGATTAATTCGGGCAGGACGCCCGGGATGCTGCAATCAAGGACGCTTGCGGCCTTATTGCGGGCCCCCCGTGGGGCGGCGTCCGGCCCGCCATGGGGAAGATCATAGCCGAGCCGTCTTTCTGCCTGTGTGCAGTCAGTACAACTTGAGTCGCAGCCTGCGGAGTTGAGGTAATTACAGTTCAGCTCGAGTACCGAGCGGCACCGCAAGGCCGGCGATGCTCACACATCGCACCGCTTCTCGCCGCAACCCATAAAAAACACCGGAACCAGCAAAAAACACCGCAACCTACCCAAATCCCCGGAAACGCCCCAAAAAACCGAAAAATTCCGAAAAACGCTGCAACCCACAAAAACACCCTCAAAAACCGGAAAAATCACCCTCTTTCCGGCGAAGCCGCAGACAACGCCTGCCCGATATCCGCCAGCAGATCCTCCGCATCCTCCAGCCCCACCGACAGCCGGATCGTACACGGCGAAATATCCATCGAAAGCCGCACCGCCTCCGGGAACGTTCCGAAAATCGTGCTCCACGGATGGATCGCCAGCGACTTATTGTCGAACAAATTCGTCGCGCGGCGAATCAGCCGCAGCCGATTCATGAACGCATAGCACACCTGCTGCGAAGAGAGGTCGAACGTCAGCATCGCCCCCGGCGCCGCACCAAACTGCCGCACCGCGATTTCATGGAACCGATCGGACGGCAGCCCCGGATAAGTCACCCTTTCGACGCCCCGCATTCCCGCCAGTCCCCGCGCCACCTCCAGCGCCGTACGCGACGCCCGCGCATAACGCACCTCCAGCGTCTCCAACCCCAGCGACTGCTGGTACGCCACCTGAGGAGTCATATACGCCCCCAGATTGCGGTGAATCTCCCGCCTGAGCTTCGCCGTGAACGCCTCGCGCATATCGACGCCATACGCTTTCGCAGCCGCCGCTAACTTCGACGAATGCCCCCAGTCAAACGTCCCGTAGTCGATCAGCAGCCCCCCGATCCCCGTAGCTCCGCCCGAGAGATACTTGGTACTCGACACGATTTCGATATCCACCCCGAAATCCCGCGCCCGAAAGACATGGAACGGAATGATCGTCGTGTCCGCCGCCAGCGGCACCCCCCGTTCCCGGCAGACCGCCGACAAAGCCGCCAGGTCGGCCACCTCCATCTGCGGATTGGTGATGATCTCCAGAAACACCGCGCAGGTATCCTTGTCGATCAGCGCCGCCACCGACCCCGGATCGGTCATGTCCGCGAAACGCGTCTCCACTCCGAAATCGGCCAGCGTCGAACGCAGCAGCGAATAGGTATTGCCGAACAAGTGCGGCGAAGTGACCACATTGGCCCCCGCGCGCCCCAGAGTAAGAAACAGATGGGTGATGGCCGCCATCCCGGAGTTGAGGGCCGTGACGCTCAGCGCGCCGGTCGCCCGGCGCACGCGGCGCTCGAAATGCTCCACCGTCGGATTCGTGATCCGCGAATAGGCATGATCGGCCGAGCGTCCCGTAAAAGCCAGCTCCATTGCTTCGGCCGTAGAAAATTCGTAAGCCGCATTTTGATAGACCGGCACGCTCAGCGCACCGTGCGGATCGCTTTTGTCGCAAGGTTCGGCGAGCACTGTCGCCGTAAATCCCCATGGTTTACCGTCCATTTCCCGAATATTTTGGAAAACGTAAATATAAGTATTTCCGTCGTTGCGCGCGAATAAAATTCGCGCCGCTGCCGGATTGTCCGGTGCGAGACACGGAGGGCCCGCAGCGGATGACAGCCGGACGTTTTTGTGTGCATCGGGAAACCGGCAGAAAGGGAATCCGCAGGCCTTCCCGACCGAATCGGCGATTTTCGCTAACTTTGCGGCGTAAAAACGATTTGCTTATGACGGTCAAGGAACGATTCGTGGGGATTATCGGCTGGTTCTCGGAAAACAGGCCGGAGGCGGAAACCGAGCTGCACTACCGCACACCGTATGAATTGTTGGTGGCCGTGATGCTGTCGGCGCAGTGCACCGACAAGCGGGTGAACCAGGTGACCCCGGCGCTGTTCGAGCGGTTCCCGACCTCGCACCAGCTGGCGGGAGCCACACCGGACGACGTGTTCCCTTATGTGAAGTCGGTATCCTACCCCAACTCGAAAGCGGAGCACTTGGTGGCGATGGCGCAGCGGTTGGAAGAGGTGTACGGAGGGCGGGTGCCCGACACGGTGGAGGAGCTGACCACCCTGCAGGGCGTAGGACGCAAGACGGCGAACGTGATCGTCTCGATCGTGTACGGCAAACCCGCGATGGCCGTGGACACGCACGTATTCCGGGTGGCCGAGCGGATCGGTCTGACCACGAACTCGAAAAATCCGCTGCAAACCGAGCGGGCATTGGTGGCGCATATTCCCGCTCCGCTTTTGGGGCGGGCGCATCACTGGCTGATCCTGCACGGACGGTACGTCTGCACCGCACGGGCGCCGCAGTGCGACGCGTGCGGCATTGCGCCGTGGTGCCGGCACCGGCAGCGGGAACTGAAAGCGCAAGAGAAAGCCGCGGGAAAATAATAAGCGGTGCCGCCGGCGACTGGCAAATCCCGCGGTTCCGGAAAAACCGAACCGATTTTCGTAACTTGCCTCCGGATTGACACGAAATACGGTCAAGGTGCCGGTTGCGTGGCTGAATTGACGACGAAATACCGGAACAATGAAACCCCATCTTTTTTTAACGGCCCTTGGCGCCAGCGGATTGCTGGGATCGGGCACCGCCTGGGCGGAGCGCCCGGTGCCTCCGGCCGCCCGAGGAGACAAAACCGCCCCTCTTGCGCCGCGGCAGGGCGAACGGCCCAACATTCTCCTGTTCCTGGCGGACGACATGGGATGGCAGGACACCTCCGAGCCTTTCTGGAAAGACACCACGCCTTTGAACCGCACCTACCGCACGCCCGGCATGGAGGAAATGGCCCGCAACGCCGTCAAGTTCACCGAAGCCTACGCGGCTTCCGTCAGTTCGCCGTCGCGGGTGAGCCTCCTGACCGGCATGAACCCGGCGGCGCACCGGGTGACCAACTGGACGCTTTTTAAAGACCGGGGGCCCGACCCGGAAAGCCCCACGCTCGACTGGCCTGCGTGGAGCGTCAACGGCATCGCGGCCGTGCCGGGGGTGGAACGGACGACGTATGTGACGCCTCTGCCGGAACTGCTGCGGCAGGCGGGCTACCGCACGGCCATCGTGGGCAAAGCCCATTTCGGGGCGATGGACACACCGGGAGCCGACCCGCTGACCCTCGGCTTCGAGGCCAATGTGGCGGGGCACGCGGCGGGAAGCCCGGCGTCGTACCTCGGCGAAAGGAATTTCGGCAACGTGCCGGGCGCCGCGCAGCAGCGGCCCAATGCGATACCGGGATTAGAACGCTACTGGGGCGAAGCTGTTTTCGCTACGGAGGCGCTGACGATGGAGGCGAAAAGGCAGATCGACACGGCTCTCCTGTTAGACAAGCCGTTCTTTCTCTATATGAGCCACTACGCGGTGCATGTGCCGTATGACCGGGATATGCGGTTCTACGGGAAGTATATCGACGCGGGGTTGGATCCGACCGAGGCGGCTTACGCGGCGCTCGTCGAAGGGATGGACAAGAGCCTGGGCGATTTGCGCGGCTATCTGAAAGAGAAGGGGGTCGAGGACAACACTGTGGTGGTGTTCCTCTCGGACAACGGAGGCTTGGCGGCCTGGGGGCGGAGCGGCAGGCTGGGGACGCAGAATTTTCCGCTGCGCAGCGGAAAAGGCTCGCCGCTGGAGGGAGGTATCCGGGTGCCGATGCTGATCGAATGGCCGGGGGTGACGGACGGCGGCACACACTGTACCGTGCCGGTGGCGATCCAGGATCTGATGCCGACCCTGCTCGAAATAGCGGGGGCGGCGGGTGCGAAAACCGTGCAGCGGATCGACGGGCAAAGCATCGTGCCGCTCGTCAGGGGCGATGCGGCGATCAGCCGGCGGCGGCCTTTGGTGTGGCATTTCCCGAACATGTGGGATGCCGAGGGGGACGGTATCGCGCCTTACAGCGCTATTCGGCAGGGGGACTGGAAGCTGGTCTATTATTACGACACGGGGCGCACGATGCTCTTCAACCTGAGGGAGGACATTTTCGAGAAAATAGACCACGGCACGAACCCGGTGCAGGCGAAACGGCGGGCCCGGATGGCCGAAAGGCTGACCCGGGAGCTGAAACGGATGCACGCACAGGTGCCGCGGGTGAAAGCCACGGGCAAGGGGTGCTGCTGGCCGGACGGCTCGCCGTACCGCGAGCCGCGCCGCGAACGCACGGGCCGAGGGGACGGAATCCATTTCTGACGGCAGGGAACAGACCGAACTGTTCCTATTTCCCGTCGTAAATCCCCGAACCTGTCGAATGGCAGTCCTCGGCACCCGAGCCTTCCGGGAGATTCAGGGCAGGGATGCGATCCCGATCGAACCGGCGCAAAATCGGACAGGGATCGGGCCGGAGCGAATGAGGCGGAAAGGACTTCGGCGCGGGTCGGGCCGGATCGCGCGGGGCCGGGCTTCCGCCATTTCCGCATCCTCTTTGCCGTTCGTCCAAAAAGCGTAACTTTGACAACCGGATCAGCACCGAAAAGAATGAAATACATCCTCAAAACCATCATAATCGCGGCGGCCTTCGCTCTGGGCAGCGCGGCGCATGCGCAGAAGATCTCTTCGCAGCAGGCGGCCCAGTTCCAGAAGATAAACCAGGTCATGTATCTGATCGCCAACGGATATGTCGACTCGGTCGATATGGTGAAATTAGTCGAGGGGGCGATCTCGCAAATGCTCGGGAGCCTCGACCCGCATTCCGTCTATATCGGCCCTGAGGAGCTGAAAGAGCAGGAACAGGAGATTGAAGGCAATTTCGAGGGGATAGGCATCGAGTTCAACGTTCTGCGCGACACCATCGTGGTGGTGAACACCGTTCCCGGGGGGCCGTCGGAGCAGGTGGGACTGATGTCAGGAGACCGCATCGTCTATGTGAACGGCGAGCTGAAAACCAAAGTCAGGCTCAACGACGTGCCGAAGTTCCTGCGCGGCCCGAAGGGGACGCGGGCCGAACTGCGGATCGTGCGGCCGGGAGTGGCCGACACGCTCGATTTCAGCATCGTGAGAGACAAAATCCCGATGTACAGTCTCGACGCAGCCTACCGGGTAGATCGGAATACGGGATATGTGAAACTGAACCGCTTCATGGCCACTACGAACGACGAACTGCGGAAAGCGCTGGACGGGATGCAAGGCATCTCGTCGCTGATCCTCGACCTGCGCGGCAACGGCGGAGGACTGCTCGAACAGTCGATCCGGGTGGCGGGGAATTTTCTGAAACCGAACAGTCTGGTGGTCTACACCGAGGGCCTCAACATGTCCCGGCAGGAGGCTCACACGGCACCTTCGGAACCGCTGTTCGGCAGCGGCAAACTGATCGTGTTAGTGGACGAGAGCTCGGCCTCGGCTTCGGAAATCGTCGCCGGAGCGATGCAGGACTGGGACCGGGGGACTGTCGTGGGACGGCGCACATTCGGCAAGGGGCTGGTGCAGCAGCAAATACCGCTGAGCGACGGATCGGCGATCCGGCTGACGGTGGCGCACTACTATACGCCTTCGGGACGCTCCATCCAACGGCCTTACGAACGGGGGAACTTCCAGGGGTATTACAACGACTGGGCGAAGCGTTACAGCTCCGGCGAACTGACCGGCGGCAAGGCTCCGGCGGCAGACTCGTCGCATGTCTACAAGACACTGGTCGAGGGGCGGAACGTGTATGGCGGCGGAGGCATCACGCCGGACGTGTACGTACCGCTCGACACCACGGCCTATTCAGATTACTGGAGCGCTTTGGTGCGCCGGGGGGTCTTGCTGGAGTTCGCGGTGACGGAGCTGGACAGCCGCCGGCAGGAGTACCGGGAGAAATATCCGGATTTCGATACCTTCGCCCGGGACTTCGTCCTGACACCGGAGATGACGGAGCGGCTGATCGCCTTGGGGCGGGCGCGCGGGGTGGAGTATGACGAAAAGGGCATGGAGCGATCGCGCAGGCCGATCGGGGCGCAGATCAAAGCCCTGATCGCACAGCGGCTCTGGAATACGACGGCCTACTACCGGGTCATCAATGCAGAGAACGATCCGGACTTCGCCGCGGCGGTGGCGGAGGCGGGGAAATAAACCGCCTCTCTTTGCTCCCGCGGTGCTCTTTCCGGAGTGGCGAAACACTGACCGTTAAACGAATCCAATTGAAACCATACAGAAAAAAGATGAAAAAAACGTTGCTGCTGGGCGCCGCCGCCCTGATGTTCGCGGCCTGCGCCCAAAAAGGGTATCAAGTCAAAGCCTGTTTAGAGGGACTCGAGGAGGGCCAGACGGTTTATCTCTCCGTGTTGCAGGGCAAGCTGCCCCGCGTGATCGACTCGGCTGCGGTTTCGGCGGGCCAGGCTTCTTTTGCCGGGGAGATCGCTTTGCCGATGCTCGCCCAGATCACGGTCGGGGACAGCACCGGCAAGCCTGCGGTTTGGTTTTTCATAGAGAACAGCCCGATCGCCGTCACCGGTTCCTTGGATCAGCCGGACAGCATTCAGGTGACCGGTTCCGCCGAGCAGGATCTCTACCAAAGCTATTTAGACGCGGTCGACAGCCTGAACAGTTATGCGCAGGTGGTCGTCTACGGCCGGGATTTCATCAAGAACAATCCCAAGAGCGTGGCGGCAGCTTATGTATTTTTCCGCCGCGTGACGCCGGGTCTGGACTATCCCGAAATGCGCGAGTATCTGGCCGGGTTCGACAGCACGCTGCGCGGTTCGGTGTATCTGCAAATGGTCGAGGATATGGCTTCCCGGCTGGAAGCGACCAGCCCGGGGCACCGGTTCACCGACTTCACCCTGCCGGATACCACGGGGACGCCGGTGGCGCTGTCGTCTGTGGCCGGACGGGGCAACTATGTCCTGCTGGACTTCTGGGCTTCGTGGTGCGGCCCGTGCCGTATGGAGAATCCGCATGTCGTGGCTGCGTATAATCAGTTCAAAGACAAGGGATTCACGGTATTCGGCGTGTCGCTCGACCGTCCCGACGGCATGGACAGCTGGAAAAATGCCATCCGCAAGGATGGACTGACCTGGACGAATGTCAGTGACCTCAACTTCTGGAACTGCGCTCCGGCGGTCACTTACGGGGTTCGGTCGATTCCATCGAACGTGCTGATCGGGCCGGACGGGACGATCGTGGCGCGCAACCTGCGCGGCGAGGAGCTGACGGCTAAGTTGAACGAGGTGTATGCCGCTGCGGAGGAAACTGCCGCTGCCGGGGAGTAGCGGGGAAATTTTCCTGGGGTCGTTTTCCTGGGATGTATAAACGGCAAGCCGGCCTGCGCACTTGCGCAGAGGCCGGCTTGTTTCTTTGACCCGGAACAGCGAAAGGAATCAGTTGAAAACCAGAATATAGGCGTTCAGGCAGGTGGCGAAACCGATCCAGACCAAGTAAGGCCAGAAGAGCACGGAGGCGAGGCGCACGACGTGCCACGTCCATAGGATATACCCGAGCACGAGCAGATCGAGCAGGATAATATCGACCAATCCGAGCAAAGGGTTCCGAAGCGTGAAAAAGAGGATGCTCCACAGGAAGTTGAAGAGCAGCTGGACACCCCATAAGGCCAGGAGGCCTTTGCGCCGGGCGCCGGCCCGGTTCCAGACCAGTCCGGCGGAGAGGCCCGACAACAGGTAAATCGCGCCCCAGGCTACGGGAAACATCCAGTTAGGCGGAGTGAGCGCCGGTTTGTCGAGATGCGGATACCAATGCGCGATAGCGTCTGTCTGCAATCGGCTGGCGAAGTATCCCAGCCCGAAACAGAGCAGAACCGGGAGCACATAGGGGAGGGCTTTTTTCATGAGGTTTCGGTTTACCGACTACCGGAACAATTCTCATGCCATCGTCGTTCCTTCCCGGCCGTTCCCGATTCTCCTCGACCCTTCCTCTGCCTTATCGCCCCTTGCCGGCCTTTTCACCTTTGCCAGCTTTTTCCGCCCTTCCCGTCTTTTCCGCCCTTCCCGTCTTTTCCGCCCCTCCCGTCCTTTCCCGGTTCTCCTCGCCCTTTTCCGCCCTTGCCGGCCCGGCGAGGGTATTCTGTCCGCCC
>NZ_CANQYJ010000085.1 GCF_947628055.1 uncultured Rikenella sp. | reverse complement strand
GGCTGGAACTACCCCTAACCCTGCCGGCTGCGGCCCGCCCGGTTCTGCGAACCGGATTTTCACCGGCGCTCGAGACAAGTACGGCTCCGAAACATGAGTGCGACCCAGAGCCAACGGGGGCTGCATTAAACGGAGCGAACCGGGTCGTAATTACCCCCTACTCCGCCGGCTGCGGCCCGTTTTTTTAATGTACAGTTATTCTGACAAGTGTTTCCGCCATGTTGTCAGCGATCTCACTTTGTCAGGCCGGAGCCCCGGGCTGCGGAGGCCTGCGAAATTCTCACTGCGTTCGATTGCAGTCCCCGCTGGCTCCGGCCGTTTGCAGATCGGAAACGGCCTTGGCCCGCGCGCTGGCGGAAATCCTGTTCAAAAGCACAAGATGCTTTTGAACGATTTCCTACTCCAGCCGTCGCGCGCGGGTGCCGTTCGTCGCAAAAAGGAGGGTACTGCCCTTACGCCGGGCGGGCGGTACCGCTCGGCACGCGAACCAGGAGTTTGCTCCGCCTCAACTGGAGAAAACCGCCCGCGAACCGAGCAGTCCCCACTTAATAAATCCTCTCAAACTCTAACAAAAGCCCCAACGGGGCCCCGCGCCGGGCAAAGGGGTAACTATCCTAAACAGCCGCCACGCCGGTTCCGGAATGAGAAGGAAAGCCTCTACCCTCGACGTGAATATGCCTGCAGCCTTCCGGAGAAAGGAAAGGGGAACCCCGCGGCCGAAACAGCTGAAGCGGCCAAACGAAAACGAACAGCCTGCCCCGCATGAAAGCCTAAAAACCATGCGAAAATAACGATAACGGCACAAGGTGGAGCGAAAACGAAAGACCCGTCTCGCATAAAAGCCTAAAAACCATGCGAAAATAACGATAACGGCACAAGGTGAAGCAACAACGAAAAAACTCCTCGTATGAAAAAAGCCTAAGAATCAGGCGGAGATAACGGGAACGGCGCAAGGTGAAGCAAAAACGAAAAACCTGCCCGGCATGAAAGCCTAAAAAACATGCGGGAACAACGGAAACGGCATAAAGGCCAAGCAAAAACGAAAAACCCGCCTCGCATAAAAGCCTAAAAAACATGCGGGAACAACGGAAACGGCACAAAGGCCAAGCAAAAACGAAAAACCGCCCGATATGAAAACCTAAAAAATCATGCGAAAATACCGGTAGCGACACAAGGTGAAGCGAAAACGAAAACGCGATTATATACTTATCGTACCAGGCATCCCTTGTCTCAATTTTTCGGCTCGCGCCGCCCCCCGGCCGCTAAAAGCGGCCCCCCCGGCGCAGAGCCGAACTCGAAAGAAGAGAAAAGTACATTAAAGTTATAATCGCAATTCAGCTACAACGCCATAATATACAACTTATTCGCCGGCAGATCCGGGATGAACAGATAACCATCCGAAATGCAAATATCCGCCGGGCCCTGCAACTCCACCCCCAGATCGAGAACAGTCACCGCATTCTTTTTGTCCGGAGTCAAATCAATATACCCCACCTCCGCCTTCCCCTCCGCATTTTTCCAGTTGCTGAAGTAGAGTTTTGAACCGTCCGGCGACACCGCCACCCCGTCATACTGCCCGTACCGCGTCCCCATCAGATTGACCGGCAGCGTTCCCGGCACCGTCATATCCACCGCATAGATCACATTCTGCCCCCCCGGATTTTCATTCGGATCATACGAAGCGACATACAGCATCCCCTCGTATTCCGCCAGTCCGTTCGCCCCCGGAATATCCGCCACCTTCCGAGGCTTCGGCCGCTGCGCACTCCACACCGCATCGCAATCCTTCACGTCGATTTCATACAAATGCCCCGTATTCGTGACCGACACCAACAGAAAATCCCCCAACGTAACAAGGTCATTCACAAACAAATCCCCCTCGGGAAACGCAATCTTCACCGGCCGCCATTCCGGTTTCTTCATATTGTACACCACCACGCATCCCACATCCGCGATAAACAGACAATCATCCTTGACCGCCATCCCCTTCGGAGCGTTCAACACACCCGACGCCGGAAACAGGATCCGGTTCTCCTTGTCGAGCAGCACGATATAGCCCCGTCCCTCCCGATTGAGCGGGTTGAGCGTGTCCGTTCCGAAATTCGAGAGCAGAATGCCCCCGTTTTTCAGCGGCAGCGTCCCCTCGTTGAACCGGATGTGTTCAGTCACGGTATAGACCTGCTCCTTTGCGGCAGGATGCGCATCTTCCCGGGCGGCAGCCCCGAAAACGGAGAAAAACAAGCCCGAAAGACAAACAGAGAAAAAAGAGAAGCGGTTCATTGTTTTTTCTTTCACAATACTTGCAGTAAAGATAATTAATTTTCTTTAAATTTGTCAATCGGAAAGAACCATTACACTACGAACCAACGCACTCTAAATTTTTATGAACCCTGACATTAAAATCGTTTCGGCTGACGAGGCAGTGAAAGTCGTCAAAAGCGGCGACCATGTTCATCTGAGCTCCGTGGCCAGTGCGCCGCAGTGCTTGATCAAGGCGCTTTGCGCGCGCGGCGACCGCGGCGAACTCAAAGACGTCTATATCCACCATTTGCATACGGAAGGGCCGGCGCCGTATGCGGATCCGAAATACGAGGGAATTTTTCAGTCGGCCCAGTTCTTCGTGGGGAGCAACCTGAGGCGGCCTACGCAGGAGGGGTATGCGGATTATATTCCGGTGTTTCTGAGCGAGACGCAGAAACTGTACCGCTGCGGGGCGTTGCCGATCGACGTGGCGATGATACAGGTGTCGCCGCCGGACAAACACGGATACGTGTCGCTGGGGACTTCGGTGGATGCGACGCTGGCGGCGGTCGAGCTGGCCCATACGGTGATCGCGGTGATCAACAAACATGTGCCGAGGGCTTTCGGGCAGGCGATGATCCGGATGTCGGAGATCGACATCTGGTGCGAGGACGACACGCCGCTGATCGAAGCGCCGTTCACGGCTCCGAACGAGATCGAAACGGCCATCGGCAAGCATTGTGCGGAGCTGATCGAGGACGGAGCTTGCCTGCAGATGGGGATCGGAGCGATCCCGAATGCGGTGCTGGCGCAGTTGAAAAACCATAAAAACCTGGGGATTCATACCGAGATGTTCGCCGACGGGGTGCTCCCGCTGGTGGAATCGGGCGTCATCAACGGAAAAAACAAGGTGACGGATCCGGGGAAAATGGTCTCGACGTTCCTGATGGGCTCCAAGAAAGTCTATGATTTTATCGACGACAATCCGGGAGTGATGATGATGGATGTGGGGTACACCAATGATCCGTATATCATTTCGCAGAATCCGAACTTCACGGCGATCAACTCGGCGATTCAGGTGGACTTGACGGGTCAGGTGTGCGCGGACTCGATCGGGACGAAGCATTATTCGGGTGTGGGGGGGCAGATCGACTTCATCTACGGTTCGTCGCTCTCGAAAAACGGCAAGGCGATCGTGGCGATGCCTTCGACGACCAACAAGGGGATCAGCAAGATCGCTCCGGTGCTCAACCCGGGGGCTGGGGTGGTGACGACGCGCGCGCACATGCACTGGTTCGTGACGGAATACGGGGCGGTGAATCTCTACGGGAAGACGTTGCAACAGCGGGCGCGGCTGCTGATCAGCGTGGCGCACCCGGAGCATCGGGAGGAGCTGGATCGGGCAGCGTTTGAGCGCTTCGGGCCGCACCATACTTATATAAAGATGAGTTGCGGGCAGTAGTAAAGCGGGGTTCCACACTTTACAGGAATAGAAAAGCCTCTTTCCGTACAATACAGAAAGAAGCTTTTTCATTCTCCGTGCCCCTTGCCTGCGCCGTTTCCGTTATTTCCGCATGATTTTTTAGGCTTTCATGCGAGGCAGTTTTTTTGTCGTCGCTTCACCTTGCGTCGTATCGTTATCTCCGCATGATTTTAGGCTTTCATGCGGGGCAGGTTTTCGTTTTTGCTTGGCCTTTGTGCCGTTCCCGTTATTTTTCGCATGGTTTTTAGGCTTTTATGCGAGGCGGGCTGTTCGTTTTTGCTTGGCTGCTTCGGCTGCTTTGGTCGCGGGGTTCCCCTTTCCTTTCTCCGGAAGGTTGCGGGCGTATTCACGTCGGGGGTAGAGGCTTTCCCTCTCATTCCGGACCGGCGTGGCAGCTGTTTATGAGGGTAATTACTGTCCACTGCCCGACGCGTGCCCGCGCAGCCCCTGCCCGGCCCGAGGGCAGCACCCTCTTTTGGAGTAGTTTATCTTGCTTCCGGCAGGCCAATCAAACACCCGAAGGGTGCAGTTGGAGTGCCGAGCGGCACCGGGCCTCCGTCTGACAGCAATAAAAAGCGATCCCCCTCGGCAGAAAGGAACCGCGCAAAACACCGGGACACACCACAGCCTAATCTTCCAGAATCAGCGTATAATTCAGATTCGACGGTGCCCGCTGCAAACCGTTGCCCAGCAACACCACACTGTCGCCCAGATAAAGAAAATTGGTCGTATCCGGCCGGACACCCGACTCGATCAGCTGGTAATATACCGCCGACCGGTCGCCCGCAATGCCTTGTACAGCGACCCACTCCCCTTCCGAATCAAACGTAGCATTCTTGCCATTCTGCGCTTCCAGATAAGTCATCGACAACGCGAACTCCCCCGACAGCGAATCTTCGGCAAGATTGAACAGCGTCAGATCGTAAACGATACCCGGGCCGTCCGCCGCCGGCAGCGTCCCCACATAACGGCGCGACACCGTATCCGATCCGTCACCCCTTTTCATCCCCTGCCCGTCACCGCACGCGACCATTCCGAAAGCCACCACGGCAGCACAAACCGAACCGAACAAAACCTTTTTCATATCCCTTTGATTTTAAGTTAAATATTACGGGAAAATGAAAATACAAAAAGCAGGCCAAAGAACACCACCCGAAAAATTCATATCTTTGTTATTCTATAACTTACTACCGACACATCGGAATATGGAAATCACCATTCTCGGCATAGAATCCTCCTGCGACGACACCTCTGCAGCTGTTGTCCGCGACGGCATGCTGCTGTCGAACGTCATCGCCTCGCAAGACGTCCACGCCCAGTACGGCGGTGTCGTTCCGGAGCTGGCCTCGCGGGCTCACGGGCAGAATATCGTGCCGGTGGTCGACCTCGCACTGAAAAAAGCCGGCGTTACCGCCGCGCAAGTCGACGGTATCGCCGTCACCCGCGGCCCGGGATTGCTCGGTTCGCTGCTGGTGGGCGTATCGTTCGCCAAAGGCTTCTCGATCGCGCAGGATACTCCGATGATGGAAGTCAATCATTTGCAAGGGCATATCTTGGCCCACTTCGTGACTTCGCCGGAGAATCCAGGTGCCCCGAAACCGAAATTCCCGTTTCTGTGCCTCTTGGTATCCGGCGGGAACTCCCAGATCGTGCTGGTTCGCGACTATCTGGATATGGAAATTATCGGGGGCACGATCGACGACGCCGCGGGGGAGGCTTTCGACAAATGCGCTAAGATCATGGGGCTGCCTTATCCAGGAGGGCCACTGATCGACAAACTGGCCCGGGAGGGCGACCCGAAAGCGTTCAGATTCGCAAAACCGTCAGTCGGCGGATTCGATTACAGTTTCAGCGGACTGAAAACCTCGTTTCTCTATTTCCTGCGCGACCATGTGGCCGAAGATCCGGACTTTATCGAGCATCACAAAGCCGATCTTTGCGCATCGCTGCAAGCTACGATCGTGGATATTCTGATGGCCAAATTCGTCAAGGCAGCCAAGCAGTACGACATTGCGGAGATTGCCGTGGCGGGAGGGGTGTCGGCCAATTCCGGGCTGCGGGAAGCCCTTCTCGCCGCAGGCGAAAAATACGGATGGGCGACCTATATTCCTCCATTATCTCTCACGACGGACAATGCCGCCATGATTGCCATTACGGGCTATTACAAATACCTGCGCGAAGAGTTCGCGGGCCTCGACATGGCTCCGGCGGCCAGGGTGGCAGACTTGTAAATTCTGCTTTCTGTTTTTCGGCGTATCATGCCGTGGGAGCGGGCTGTTTTTCGGTCTCGAAACGATAGAGGCCCCGGCAGGGAGGTAGTACAGCCCGGTCGGTGTGCCGAGCGACCGAATAGCCGTACAGCTTGGTTATATGCAGGGAAATAGCTATCTTTATCCCCGGGAAATGGATCTGCAAACGTATGAGAAAAGCTGAGATACATACCGCGAAAGGGGTCATGAAGGTCGAATTCTACGAACAGGATGCGCCGGGAACGGTGGCGAACTTCTGTAAATTGGCCGAAAGCGGTTTTTACGACGGACTGACTTTTCACCGGGTGATTCCGAATTTCGTCATTCAGGGCGGTTGTCCGAAAGGCGATGGAACCGGCGGGCCGGGCTATACGATTCCGTGCGAAACCTCGGGCGGACATCAATATCATGACCGGGGAGTGCTGTCGATGGCGCATGCGGGCAGGAATACGGGCGGTTCGCAGTTCTTTATCTGCCACAACCGTGAGAATACGGCGCATCTGGACGGAGTGCATACCTGTTTCGGGCGGGTGTACGAGGGGCTGGAGGTGATCGATGCCATTCGGGCGGGGGATGTGATCGAGAAAATCGTGATCCTGGACAACGCGCAATAATCGGACTGTTAATAACATAAGAAAGGACGAGATAATGGATTTTGAAGTAACCGTACACATGCTTCTGCCGCTGGTGACGGGCCAGAGCGCCCGCGGCGAGTGGAAGAAACAGGAGGTGATTTTCGATCTGCCGGGCGAGTTCAACCGCAAACTTTGCGTGGGATTCTGGAACGACCGGGCGGTGGATGCTGCGGCTTTGCGGCCGGGGGATCGTGTGGCGCTGAGCGTCAATATAGAATCGCGGGAATATAACGGACGCTGGTACACCGAAGTGCGGGCGTGGCGCATGAACCGGCTGGAGGTTCAGGCGGGGGCGCCGATGCAGAGCAGTGCAGGGGCTTATCCGTCGCCGTATCCTCCGCAGGGGGCGATGCCCACGGGAGGGCAGCAACAACAATCTTACGGCGCGGGGCAGCAGCAGGGGGCTTCGGCGGCGGGTGGAAGTGCACCGACTTCGGCGGCGGAGGTGGATGACTTGCCGTTCTGAGCGGTTTGGGTTATTTGTGGACTGCGGCCGGGAAGGATTTTTCTTTACCGGCCGCGGTTTGTATTGGCGATGGGGCGACGGTGGATCGACATGTCGCGGGGGCAGGCTTTTTACAGTTGCCCCAGAAGACTTCCATGCGTCTCTTTTGTCGACGGAGAATAGAGGGTGGCAATTTTAGAAATCGGCTCGAATCGTTTTTCCAAGTCCTGTCGTATGACTAAATATAATCGACCTGTGCATCACCTGTTCTGTCCGGGGCCATGTCGGGGTTTTTATTGAGGTTTGCACATTTTTTCTGGTGTGAGGATGGAGTTCAATGCTTAAGCGGGTCGGATGCTCGGGGTGCCGCCCGGTACACGCGCCGAAGAGTTCACACCGCTTAATATAGGCTCTGCTGGCTCCGGGTCGTACTCGTACTTCGGAACTGTACTTGTCTCGAGCCCCAGTGAAAATCCGGTTTGACCGGGATATCCCTTTGTCAGGCCGGAGCCCCGGGCTGCGGAGGCCTGCAAAATGCTCACTGCGTTCAATTGCAGTCCCCGCTGGCTCCGGCCGTTTGCAGATCGGAAACGGCCTTGGCCCGCGCGCTGGCGGAAATCTTGTTCAAAAGCAATTCATGCTTTTGAACGATTTCCTGCTCCAGCCGTCGCGCGCGGGGTGCCGCTGGGCACTCCAGCCGGGGAGTAACTACCCAAAATACCCTCCGTGGGCGGCGGCCCTTTGCAGATCAAAAACAGCCTCTGTTCCGCGCGCTGGCGGAAATCTTGTTCAAAAGCAATTCATGCTTTTGAACGATTCCTACTCCAGCCGTCGTGCGCGGGGTGCCGCTGGGCACTCCAGCCGGAGAGTAACTACCCAAAATACCCTCCGTGGGCGGCGGCCCTTTGCCGATCAAAAACAGCCTCTGTTCCGCGCGCTGGCGGAAATCCTGTTCAAAAGCGCAAGCTGCTTTTGAACGATTTCCTGCTCCAGCCGTCGCACGCGGGTGCCATTCGGTACACGAATAAGGTCGGAACTATCCGAAACGGTCTGCCGGCACCAAGATAACCCGTCCAAAAGGAGGAAACTGCCTTGCGCGGGCGGCGTCCGGGTGACCCCGGCGGGACGAGCGAAACTGCGTTTCGCTTGGGCAATCCTTAATCCAACTTATTTTTTCCCGCGCGCCGGGAAAATCGTTCGTTTTCAACTTCCGTTGAAACCGTCGATTTTCCTCTTTCGGCGTGGCGCGCGGTGCCATACTCAAGCTTCGGGACTGTACTTGTCTCAGCACCGGTGAAAATCCGGTTCGCAGAACCGGGCGGGCCACAGTCTCCCGCAGCGGAGGCCCGCAACTCTTTTATCGCTTGCGCGAGAGTTGCCGTTCCCCGCAGGCTGCGACACCGTTTTATTAATCGTACAAAAAAGGCCGGACCCGCACCTACAGCGAGACCGGCCGAAAAATCTCCGGACAAACCGAAATTACCGAACTACCGCCGAAGTATCCTTAGCCACCGTCCCCGGAACCACTTTCGTCACTTCGATGTCGAATTTCAGCGCCTGATTCGGAGCGATACCGCGGTTGCCCATTTCACCGTAAGCCAAGCTTGCCGGCGTATACAGCGTGATTTTACCGCCTTCGCCGATCAGCGGCAGCCCTTCGAGCCACCCTTTGATCAGCATACCTTCCTGGAGCAGCATCGGCACCGCTTCGTCCGCTTGTTCCAGCTGCTGTCCGTTCGGCAGCGACAACTTATATTTCACATAGATCGAGTCCCCCAACGCAATCTTGGTATCCGCCCCCGGTTCTTCGATCTTGTAGGCCAGACCGCTCGCGAGGGTATCCGCGCCGTCTGCAATGGCTTCTTCGATAAATTTCTTACCTGCGGCAGCATTTTTACGTGCCAGCCCGACGGTCATGTATTCCTGAATGAAAGCGCCTGCTTCTTCGCGGGTCATTTTCCCCGTCTTGGCATAAACGTCTTTGATGGCAGCCGCAAGAATATCCGCATTGAGGGTCGAGTCGAACTGGAAAGCCATGCTTCCGAGATCCGTACCGATCGCATAAGCCAACGTGTCCATATCCGTAGTCAGCTTGGCATTGCCCTGACCGCACGAGGTCATCGTCGCGAAAGCGGCGACCGAAGCAGCGGCGAGGATAAAAACTTTTTTCATGGTCTGATGAAATATTACTTGGTTTTTTAATTCAAAATCAGCCGCAAATATAGTCAATTTTATCCGATTTCGCCCCGGTCTCACGATTTTTCTTCTTTCGTCGCCTCCGTATACGCGGTATGGCGCAATTCCTTGGCATCGACGTAAAAGACCACGTCTTCCGCAATGTTGCTCAGGCGGTCGCCCATGCGTTCCACCCGCCGCACCACGTTGTGAATGCCCATCGTCTCGGCCGTCTGGTCCGGATGCGCCGTAATCCAGGCCGCGAGCACCGGGACTGCCTCCCGGTGGATTGCGTCCACGGCGTCGTCCAATCCCAACACCCGGCTGGCCAGCCGACTGTCTTCCCGGGCCAGCGCCGTGCGCGTTTCTTCCATCATTTTCAGCACGGTGTCGAACATCCTCCGCAGCTGCAACTGTTTGAGCAGTTCCGCCGGAATTGCCTTAGTCTGGTGGTGTGCCACGAACTGTGCGATACTCTCTGCGAAATCTCCGATCCGTTCCAGGTTGTTGTTGATCTTGAGCAGCGAAAGCACGAACCGCAAATCTACGGCCACCGGGCTGAACCGGGCGATAAAGTTCTCGCAATGGTGGTCTACCACCAGTTCCTGTGCATTGACGTTTTTCTCGCGCGAGATGATCTCGCGGGCGAGATCTTTGTCGAATGCGGTCACTGCCTCGAAGCTCTTGCGTACTTGCTGTTCTGCCAGCGACCACATTTGCGCCAGGAGGCTTTTCAATTCTTTAATCTCTGTTTCTGTTTGTTTCATCGTGTGGTGTTTTTGTGATGGAGGTTCGATTTTCGCCCCTCTGACTGCGCTGGAGTTAAAAACTTCCGCAGGTTTTATTGTGCGTGTTCGGGAGAGAACTGTTCCTTTTAACTTCGCTTCGCTCGTTTTCCTCGCGCTACCTCAGCATAGCCCGCAAGCAGTCTCTGCATTCGGAACGCTGCTCGGTTGTGAACAACCGACGCTGCCAGCGGTGCCGCTCGGCACTCGATCCGGGCTGGAACTACCCTAAGTTTCCCGGGCGTCCGACCCGAAAATTAAACGTAGGTTTATTTGCACTGTGCTGTGTGGAACCGTACCTTTTCTGAAGAAAAGGTACCCAAAAGACTTTCAGATAGCTGCGCTACTCCTTAGGCTCCGCAGTCCTCTTGCATTGTATTTGGTTCGGGGCGCGGGAAGCGGGCCGATAAGGGATAAACCTCATGAGGTCGGCCCGCTTCCCCGCACCCCGACAAA
>NZ_CANQYJ010000084.1 GCF_947628055.1 uncultured Rikenella sp. | reverse complement strand
CTAATTTACTAAAAATCTGCATATTGCGCAACTTTTTCATTTATATATCCTTAAAATTCTAATTCAACCAACGAGTATATATCATATGCTGTTCCGATCTTGATGCTGGCGCTCGTGTGCGGGTGCAGCAAACGTCAGATGGAAGAGATCGAAGGGGGCAAGTATCCGGTGCAGTTCAGTTGCGGCGAATTGCCTCAAAAGGAAAGTCCGGCGACGAAAGTGACCGACACGAATTTTGAAGCGGGGGATGTTATCGGGATGTATTCCTATCCATCCGGCGGCGCGATGTTCGGCAGCGGGGATTTTAACAGAAGCAATGTCCCGTATGTTTATCGGAATGAGGGAGATTTGTTGGTGAAAGACGGACAGGTTCCGATGTATTTTCCGGCTGATGCGACCTTGCCTTTGACTTTCAAAGGATATTATCCTTATTCGGAACAAATGGGGGCCGATGGGGTCTTGGCGTTGGATATTGCCGATCAGAGGGCGGGGCAGAAAGGGGCCGTCCTTTATACCGATAATGCACAAGGGATTATACGGACGGCGGAGTATGTCAAGCTGGAGTTTGAATATGCGATGGCGCAAGTGATCCTCAATATCCAGTACGATCCGGTGACGATGCCGAACGGCAATGTGGCTTCCATATCGGCGGTGACCTTGGAGGGGAACGGGGTGTATGCCAAGTGCGATTTTCATGTCGAGAACGGGACGGTGACTGCGGCAGCGGGGAGTGCGACGCGCGGAACGATCGGTTTGAAGCCGGGCGTTGCGACGACGACGGCGACGGTTATGCCGGGAACCGTGCTCGATTTGGCGGTGACCTTGGTGACACCGGCACACACTTACGTCGCCCGGCCGCGGAATATCACTTATGAACGGGGGCGGAAATATACCTATAATATAACGCTTAAAGACGGCGGTGAAGTGCAGATCGGCGAAGCCTCGATCTTGGAATGGGAGCCTGGTAACGATCCGAACAACGATCCGATCATTGGAGAGCCTATATAGGAAATATCGAAAAATGAAAAAGACGATTTTCATATTGTCCTTGTTTGCGGCAGCTTGTTTGGCGGGATGCAAGTCGGAAAAAGGGACGCATAACGACGGGACGGTGCGGTTCGAGGCCTACCAGCCGGACGGGGATGCAGGCACCAAGGTGACGGGAACCCATTTTGATGCCAATGACGAGATAACCGTATTCGCACCTCTTGCCGGGAACCCGATCTATGGGAACTACGATACCCACGGGATGGGGCCGGCGAAAGACCGTCGGTACGTGGCGGACAATAACGACCGCTTCACGGCAAAGACGGAGGGAGACAAAATACGTTACTCTTCGGGGACGAATAAACTCGACTTTTACGCCGTATACCCGGCGATGGGGCCGAAACCGAAATGCGCGATAGTCGATCAGACGACTTACCAGATCGACCTGGGTGATATTGCAGATCAGAGGACGGCGGGAGCGGTGGTGCCGTATATCTATTCCGACAACGCGAAAGCGAAAGGGCCGGGAGATGGCGTGGTGACACTGATTTTCCGGAACGTTTTTGCGAAGATCGCATTGGAAGTGGACTATGATCCGGCAGAAATGGGAGCGGGCAATACTTTGAGCAAGGTCGAGTTTTTCGCCGACAACGGATTGTACAGAGAGTGCGTGATCGATTTGACCAAAGGCGGATACGATGTGGTGGCCACGAACGGCGGGCGGAACGAATTGGCGACGGCGGCGGACCCTTATTATTTCCCGGCACCTGCGGCATCGGGGAATACGACCGAGGGGTATATCGTGCCGGGACGCGCGATGAACCCAGTGATCCGGCTGACATTCGGCTCCGCGCCGACGATCGAGACCGACGGGCCGACATCTCGGCCGCTGGTTTACCTGTGCCGGATTCCTACCGGCGGCTCCTATCTGACTTTCGAGGCAGGGAAAGCATATACCTACAAAATAACGATCACCAATAAAGTCGAAGTCGGGATCGGCGGGACGATCGAAGACTGGGTGGCGGCGGGAGGCGTGCCCGTGATCTACGCAGAAAAAGACGAATAACAGACCGGCAGGGGAACCTGTCCGGGAACAATAAACAACGAATCAAACACATGTTAAACAAACCAAACAAAATGATTATGAAAAAAAGTCTCATTTTGGCAGTTGCTTCACTGGCTGTGATCGGCTGCTCGAAACGGGAAATTGGTGTCGATCCGAATGCAGCGGATCCGAACGAAGTACGCTTCTCTACGGGGGGCGCTACGGTTACTTCTAAAGTGACTACCGATGCTGCAGGGAAAAGCGCTTTTGAAAATAATGATTTGATCGGCGTATATGCGGTGCTTGATGGGAAGAAGTTGGGTACCGATGCTTCAGCAGCTTTCCCGACTACACTGCAGTATTTGAACAAAAAGTTTAAGGTAACATCTGTGAAGGCAGCTACGTCAACAGATCCGGCGGTAGCGACTTTCACCGCGAATGGGACCAGTGAGAAGATGTATTATCTGGCAGGGGATCAGGCGTGGAACTACTATGCTTACTATCCGACTACGGGGACTTTGTTCTCGGGTATGCCTACTTTAACGACTGCTGCTGCCGCAGCTCAGTTCGTGAAAACCGATAATACGAATACATTCTACAATCAGACTGCTCTGAGTACAAGTTCTTCTTTGTATCCGGGGCCGATCATGTTTGCTTATCATGGTACAGCTGATAAAGCGTCTTCAACACATCCTGTTAATCTGACGTTTAAACATGCACTGGCTAAACTGACTCTTGATGTAACGGTTGCTAATTCGATCGGGTCGGTTTCGGGTGCTTCTGACGCGACTATTATGATGTATGGTGACGGATTGACCGAAGGTCTTACGTTCGACTTGACGAAAGCTACCGCTGTGGGAGCTGCTTCGGGGGTATATGAAGTGATTTCTCAGACCACTACTGGTTCTCCTGCGAATTTGGATGGAACTACGACGGCTTCGGCTGGTGCTACTCCGACCCCTGCGGATACGAAAGCTTATTTCTTTGAAGCGATTCCGGATGCTGGTGGTGACGTACAGCACTTCACTGTTACCGGTTATTTGGTTCCGGCAGGTTGCGTAGCAGCTCCGGGAACGGGTACTTTGAAAAATGTGGAAATCAAATTCTATATCGGTGCTTCTGGTTCTATGAACTTGCAGGCTTATACGGCTAAATTGGATGAAACCGCAGGTGGTTCTATAAGTGGTAAAACGAACTATCTGCCGCAAATCGAACCGGGTAAGGAATATAAATTCAAGATTGAATTGAAGCAGCATGAAGTAACATTCACCGGTACGATCGAAGACTGGGATGTGGTTGATAATACCTCCACTCCGATTCCGGCTGAATAATTTCAGTTTGTCTTATGAGGAGACCGCCCTCGGGATCGGGCGATAAACTCGGCCGATCCCGATCGACGGTCTTAATGAGTAAAAGTACGTTGAGTACAAACAACAAAAACACGATGAAAAAAGTATCGATACTGGCTGCTATCGCTTTGGTAGTGGTCGGTTGTAACAAAAGAGCGCTCGAAGAGCCCATTCCGCCGGTAACACCCGATACGGAAGCGCCCGTCTCGTTCGGTGCGACAGCCGAAGTGTCGGTCGTGGAATCGAAAGCTGCTCTGAATTTGGGTACCGACTTGACTCCGCAACTCGGCGTTTATGCTTTCAAGGCTGCTTCGGTACCGAATGCGTCTACTGCTGATGGTGCTGTGTGGTGTAGTGCAAAGAACTTGCACTATACTTGGGTCCCGGCAAGTAATTGCTATAAAGAGGACACAAAGACTTCGTTGTTCTGGCCTGCTTCGGGGAATACCAGTGATAAACTTTCGTTCGCAAGCTATTTCCCTTATCTGGCTACGGCTACGACGGGGAATGGAGTGAACGCTTATGTCCTCACGCAGGATTTGGCTACTCAGACCGGAACGCCGGCGCCGGATTACGGCTTTGCTTGGGCTAAAGCGGAAAATGTGGGACGTCCGAATCCGATGGCGTCACAAGCCTTGGCTTTCAACTATAAGGTAGCGAAAGTCTCCCTCTCGATTGTCGGCGACGGAACTTCTGTAGGGGCAACGGGTATCAAGGTGCAAAGCGGTGGCACTGGTGAAGGGGTCGTATCTATCAAATTGTACACGGCTTCGACGTCGGGGCTCTATAAAGAGTACAAGTTGAATCTGTTGGATGGTACGACGACTAACAGCACCGGCAATTTGACCCAAGCTGCTCCGATGACCTTGCAACCTGTTGCGAAGACAGGTAATGGAACGAGTGGAGATACGTTTGAAAAAGATTATGTGGATGCGGTAGGGTATCTCGCTCCTTCTACGGATGCCAATTTTGAGGCTGCTGGTCTTACGGTGGAAGTCGTATATAACGACGGTACGAGCGATCAGACTTATACCGCAACGATCAAAGCGGGTGTTGGCTTGCTGGCTCCTCCGGCTGACTTGTCTGCTGGTTTGGCTGCTGGTAACAATTACAAATACACCTTGAAACTCGGCAAATCGGGCATTACCTTCACGGGTACGGTCACCGATTGGACTGACGTGGCTGGTGGCGAAATTACTCTTGATTAATTCGGTGTCGGTGTAACTGATACTGAAATAAAATCGAGCCGGGGCGGATTGCCTTGTGCGGGACCTCCCCGGCTTTTTTACTTTTACTGTTGAATTTTGTGCGGGGATTCGTGAGAATCCTAAGTGGTGCGAAGGTTGTTTTAGACAGAGGTGCGGTAGTTCTTGATTCCGGAGTGTGGGTATGGTGCGGAAACAGAAACGGCAAACGGGCCGAACCAAGTCGGACACGCCTGCCGTATCTACAAACAAAACAAAACAAACAAAACTGACAAACCGAGGTTGCTGCTTCCCGGTGAGTACTCCATCTTCCTTCGATGGGAATCACGGTGGCAGGTAACCCAATGACATAAAGTGCATAAAGCGTGCCAAAGAGGCTTTCCTTCAGCCGACGGGGTACGCGAGCGAGTGTATAAAGCGAATCCGAAAGGCTTTCCTTCAGCAGATCGGGTTTGTGAATAAATAAATTAAGCCAGGCATATGAAACGTTTCTTTGCTGTATTGCTGTGTAGCAGCATGTTCGGCATTTGGAGCTGTAAGCATGACGGATCGTATCCCGATCCTGATGCGAATCGCGGAAAGACCTTTCCGGTCGAATTCTCCGCAGGCGGAGGGAATCTCCTGTCCGGTGCAGCGACCAAAACCAATCTCAATCTGACAGAAGGTACCACCGTGCGCGTACTCGTCTATAAACGCGCTTCGGGAGGGGCCGCAGCGGATCCGGCTGCGGATACCTACGTTACCGAAAATACCTACAAAATACAGGGCGACGGCTCTTTCTTGCCGTGCGTGACCGATGCGGCGGGCGTCGTGACCTCCGAGGCCGGTTCCGTGATGGAACTGAGTGTCGGAAATTATGATTTCTATGCGTATGCGCCGGCGGCAGCCATGACCTCGCGGCCGACCTTGCAGGTCGGACACGGGGCCGATCTGATCGCTACCGGTGCGGTGACCCGGCGGGTGGCCGGAAAGCGCACGAACGTCGATCTTCTGTTCGGCCACAAAGCTTCTCAATTGCATTTTACGGTGACCCGGAAAACGGATGCCAATACCGTTTACGCTGTGTCGATGCAGGATGCGGGTGTCAAGGTCGAAAAACTGGCCCATGCGCCTGCGACCTACCGGCTCGGCGGCAATATCGCCGTCTCCGGGACAGCTTACGACGGGGTTTCTGAAGTTCCCGGCTCGCGTTTCACCCAGATCGATGATTGCACGACGGCGGTTCTGGATACGATTTTGCCGCGGGCGGCGAATACCTCGGCGGCGGACGATCTGACGCTGACTTTCCATCTTCTTATCAACAATTCCCTGTACAAAACCTATACGGCGACGCTGCCCAACCGCGATTTTCTGCCGGGTAACCGGTATCTTTTCAACGTGACGGTCAAGGACGGCGGCGCGGTGCTGACCCTGTTCGAGCTGCTGCCGTGGACGAACAACGCGATGACCGACATGGAGGTCGGCGGCGACGCATCGAACGGAATCGTCTTGGGAGAGTGGACCGAGACGGGGTGGAGCACTGGCTTGGGGGACGAAGGCACGGTTCCTTTTTAACCGGAACGGCAGTAACAGGACGAAGCGGGAATCCCCGCAAGGAAGTGCCCCCGCGGCATGAGCGGTGAAGCGAAGCAATAACAGGACGAAGCGGGAATCTCCGCAGTCTATCTAAGTTCGAGATTTAACCAGGTATGAAAAAGATCATTTTAATCTTGTTGATCGCAGGAGTGTTGGGCGCTTGCCGCAAAAGCGACCGCCCCGAGTTCGGCGGAGAGGGGCTGACTGTCTTCCAGTTGCAGCCCGGATCGTTCGATATGAAGCAGACGAAAATGACGTCGGCGCAGGAGAATACGCTGGTCGATGTGGCTGTGCTGCAATTCGATGCGTCGGGGAATTTCGTGAAGTACATTTATAAAGCGGGAGCGGTGACAGACAACAAACTCGCTTTGGCATTGGCTTCCGGCTCTTCGCAGACGGTCGTTTTCGTGGCCAATGTGGCGGATGCGGCCCCTTTCAAGACCTTTGCAGGCACCTTGGCGCAGTGCCGGGCATTGACGAAATCGGTCGCCGATGAAGCGGCGCTGACGGCGGGAAATGTGCTGCCGATGTACGGCGAATACCGGGGGGATGTGATCGGGGGCAAAACGCAGGCAGCGGTGGTGATGAAACGGGCAGTGGCCAAGATCGAGCTGAGCTATTGGGTGGATATTCCGGATGCGGCGGACAGGCATATCGTCTTTACGCTGAAGAGCATCCAGCTGCGGAATGTGCCGCAGGTGATGTCGTATGCCGATCCGGCGGATATTTATCCGGCGGTTTCGGCTTCATTCGGCGATTATCCGGCCGTGAATGTCTCGACGCAGCCGACGGCGGCGGCGAAAGGTACGCAGATTTGGTATATGCCTGAAAACAAACGCGGTACGGGGACGGCGGAGGTCGCTTCGCAGAAGACGGCGGCGGCTTTGACATCGGGGGGCGATAAGGCCACTTATCTGGAGATGATCGGTGACTATACCAAAGACGGTCAGACGGTGGAGTTGGCCTATCAGCTTTATTTGGGAGCCGATCCCGTCAAGGATTACAATGTGAAGCGGAATACGATTTATAAAATCGAGGCGGTGATCAAAGGGGCGAATGCGGTGGATTGGCGGATTTCGGTGACTGCCGGCGGGGGCGAGTTGGGCGTTGACGATGAAAATCCGGACAGCGAGAGCGGCGATGTCTCCCTCGGGGGAGGCAGTGTGGCGAACTGTTATATGATCCATCCTTCGGCGACGGCGACCGAT
This sequence comes from uncultured Rikenella sp., assembly GCF_947628055.1. GTDB lineage: Bacteria > Bacteroidota > Bacteroidia > Bacteroidales > Rikenellaceae > Rikenella. Next base: position 3,145 of record NZ_CANQYJ010000084.1, on the reverse strand, counting down.
GTCCGCATTCCGGTGCGAAGGGTGAATGAAATCTATCAGGATAAGATTTGCGACCGTTACGGGCTGCTGACCGTGCCGGATTATCGCCAGAAAGATTCGATCCCGGCGGTCGCGGCGGCCGGACGCGAGTGGGTGGCGGAGGTGCTGTGGCAGGATAGCGGTGCCAAGATGGTGGATATTACCGGCGGCACGATCCGGACGCGGACGGACGATATTGTTCTGCGGCCGACCGGGGTGGCGGGAAACTGCGTGATCGGTCTGCGGCGCTCGAGTGACGGCAAGATCGTGTGGAGCTGGCATCTGTGGATTACCGATTACGATCCGGTGATGGATTATGCCGGGGCGTTGCAGGTCGGCGAGATGCACCAGTATACCGGCTGGATGAAAGACAATGCCAAGTTCATTATGGATCGGAACCTGGGCGCCGCGTCGGGGCCGTATGGGATCGGCTCGTGGGGCTTGCTTTACCAATGGGGGCGCAAGGATCCGTTTGTCGGTGCGGCGGGGGCGGCTCCTCGGGCCTGGTATGTGCCGGACGGCAGCGGCGGGTTCCGGGCGGCCACGGAAGCGGATATTCCGAAAGTCGCCGCCGGAGCGGGCGTCAACAACATCTACAATGCGGTGATGAATGTCACGACTTACTATGCGAACGGTACGGACGGGGACTGGACGGCGCGCAATGACGGGCTTTGGCAGGACAATACGAAGACCTTGTTCGACCCTTGTCCTGTCGGTTGGCGAGTGCCGAGGAGCGGTATTTGGGAAAATGTGACGACGGCGAATGCGGTTTGGGAGGCTACTCACGGGGCGGGAAATACGGGAGTTAGGCTTTGGAATATCGTTCTCGGCGGCCCGGCGTGGTATCCGGCGCAGGGGTACCGCGACGGCGGTTCGGGAAATGTGACCGGGGGGACGGTCAGCGCGGCCGACTGGTCGTCGACGGCCAGCGGAAGCGGTGCGACCGCCTGGAGCATATCGAATCCGGTACAATTGCCCGGCGCCGGAGCCCGTGCGAACGGATATGCGGTGAGGTGTGTGAAAGAGTAGGGCACGGTTCGGTTTATCAAGGATTATCGGAGAAACAAAACAATACGGAATATGAAAAAATTGATTGCACTATGCTCGGCAACCCTTCTGCTGGCATCTTGCACCAAACGGATCAACGAAGGATTCGGAGGCACAGGCGACCCGGTTCAGGTCGAGTTAGGTTTTACGATCGAAGCTGCGGCCTCGGCCGTTGAAGGCGGCGGGAAAACGAAAACTTATGAGAGCGAGGCCATGGAGGTGGTCTTTTCGGAGGCGGAACCGGCGTTGGAAAGCAAGGCTTCCATTGAGCTGACCAATGTCTGGGCCGTCCAGTTCGATGCAGCAGGGGAGTTCGTAACGGCCAGCAAGACAGCTTCCTTGGCGGTGGGAACACCCCTCAAACCGATTCTCAAAGCGGGCAAAAGCCAGCGGATTTACGTGGTGGCGGCCATGAGCGACAATACCGATTTCTCGACCGCTCTGGCCGGGAAAACGGTTGCGGACTTCAAAAAAATGGCGGCCACTCTGGGCGCTGCGCCGAATATGGGAACTTCGGCGGGCATTCCGCTGTGCAGCGACGAGGTGACGGCGGACATCTATTCCAACGGCAAATTCCTGTCCAAAACGGGGATCAAACTGAAGCGGGTGGTGGCCCAGATTCTTTTTACGGCCCAGATCGGTTCCTCGGCGGCGGAAAATTACACGATCACGTCGGTTAAATTGGTAAATAAGCCGAAAAATGCCTATTTTGCCATACCGGACGGGGCGACTTATCCGGTTCCGGCAGCCGGCAACTTCGAGGAAGCGGCGGCTGACAAGGGGGTTAAGGATCAGCAGACGTGGTTCGTTCCGGATAATGTCCGGGGTACCATTTCAAACAGTGATCCGCTGAAAAAGGTGCCGAACGCTGTTTTGGGCGATTATTGTACGTATGTGGAGGTCAAGGCGGAGCGGGTGGCTGTCGGAGAGAAGAAGCTGGCTACGATGAAAATTTATCTCGGCTCGAATATGACCGATAATTTCAATATCGAACGGAACAAGATTTACACGATTACCTGTACGATCAACGATTTCGAGGTCGCTGGGGATAATCGGGTGAATATCACGACGATGGAGGCTCCGGTGGCGAACTGCTACATGTTGGTGCCGGGTTCTGCGGCCGTGACTTATATTCCGGTGAAGCGGGCCAACGAGATATACACGGCTGAGGTAGCCACTTTGTACGGGTTGGCCGACGGCACTACCTATCAGGGGGGAACTGATGCGCAGGAGGGGTATAACGGGCCGACGGGGGCTCCGTGGGTGGTTGAAAGTATGGTTTACCGTCAGGCGGATTCGCTGCCGGAATATGCGGACAAGCGGGTTTGGATTGCCGAAATCGCCTGGCAGGATGAAGCGAATGGGGGACAGCCGTTGGTTGTGATTGAAAATCCGGTGATTACCAATCGCCGGGATTTGATTCGGGTGCGCGCGAACGGGGGTGGTGCCGGGAACTGTATTATTCGTTTGAGGCGGGCTAAGAAAGCGGATGGTTCGGCTTGGGATAACGAGACGGTTTGGTCGTGGCATTTGTGGGTGACGTCCTATCAGCCGGGAGATGCGAGCAGTTCGCGTGAACCGGGTGCGGTTCCGGGTTCCGCGGCGAATGGTGCGGCTAATGACGGGACTGCGGCGGTGCATACGTATGCCGGTTGGTTGAATAATGATCCGGGTACGGAGGCGATTTCGGGGGGTGTGAAGCATCCGATCATGGACAGGAACCTGGGGGCGATGTCAGCTTCTCCGGGGGTAGCTTCGTATGGTCTTCTGTATCAGTGGGGTAGGAAAGACCCGTTTGTGGGGAGCCGGGATGGGTCGAATGAGAATGGGAAGACTTTTTATGTTCCTACTTATTCGGGTGGGGATACGGAAAGTCGTTCAATTTCCGATTGGACTGCATATAATACGGTGGATGGTACGGCGGCCGGGAATACGGGGAAGGGTGATTTGGGGGTTCGCAAGGTGAATGCGGCTGATCTCGGGAATACGATTTTTTCCGCGATCCGCAACCCCGTCGCGTTCTATTTCGCGGCGGCGCAGAATGACTGGACATCTCCGCAGAACGGCGAACTTTGGCGGG
>NZ_CANQYJ010000083.1 GCF_947628055.1 uncultured Rikenella sp. | reverse complement strand
CTTCCAACTCGGCTTCCAACTCGGCTTCCAACTCGGTAAACTTATCGAGGATATTTACGATTTCATTCTGAATCGCAAGCGGCGGAACAGGGAGTATGAAATCCATTATCTTATGTTTATCACCTCTTGGCATTTTAGCACCTTTTGCATATTGATTATCAAAATTAAAAAACGCGTCAGAGGAAAGAATATAATATAAAAATCGTGGAGTAATTAAATCTTTGTCGTCTATTCGAAATAACAAAACATCTCCATTTGTTCCACCATCGCAATCTGCTAACCATATCTTCTTCAAATAAGGGCGTATATTCCCGACAAGTATGTCGCCAATACAAAATTCAATAGCCATTCCTTCATTGGGAATTGAAATCGCATCTGTTTTTCCTTTTTTATCTTTCAATAAATTTTCTGTGCTAACATAATTATAGGCTGATAATTTAGAACATGAAACTCTTGTTTTCGGATAAAAACAAACATCTCCCAGACGGGTATATTCCACCCCATTCGGGCACAACTCCCGAATCATTTCCTCGATACGGCTCATTGCTTGCCTCCTTTCTTCTTTGAGGTTTTGGCTGTCAATGTTTTGATCGAGTCCATATAAGCCTGTTCTACGGGAGAAAGATTGCGAACCTGGAATTTGCGGTACTCGGAAACTGCTTTCTCCTCTGCCTGTTTGCGGGTTACGCTTCCCGCACCGGCCAGCAACTTTTCGCCTGTCGAAGCGAGTATATTATCCAGTTGTTGAATATAATCGGCCATATACATCGGCTTGTGGCGCATTGCCTGTATCTCGGCAAAGTCGAAATATCCCGATACTAAATTGTTCAGTACCTTTAACTCATCTTCGCTCAAATAGTTCTTGGCGACGGTTACTTCGTTCTTGGTCGGGAAATCTCCCGCAAAGGTTGTCAGCCCCATAAACGGCTTGTCGGCATCGGCACGCTCGTAGATAACCTCCGCAGCCGTATGTCCGTGCGCAGCATAGTGGAGTTTGTTCTGAACTATCTTGAAGAACTTGATGGATTGTTCCGCCTTCGGGTCGTAATCGACACTCGTAGCATACAAATCCAGCACTTGACGATACATCACCTTTTCCGATGAGCGAATATCGCGGATGCGGTCGAGCAGTTCGCGCCAGTATCCGCCGCCGCCCATCTGCTTCAACCGCTCGTCATCCATCGTGAAGCCCTTAATCATATACTCTTTCAGCCGTTCGGTAGCCCAACGGCGGAAGTTAGTGGCAATGCGCGATTTCACCCTGTAACCCAGCGATATAATCATATCGAGATTATAGAACGGGATTTCGCGCTCGACTTGTCGGCTGCCCTCTGTGCGAACCTGTCGGAAATTCCGACAAGTTGAAACTTCGTCTAACTCTTGCTCCTCGTAAATATGTTTTATATGCTCTACGACATTCGTTCGGGAGGTCTGATACAGGTCTGCCATTTGCTGCTGCGTCAGCCATACATTTTCATTCTCCAAACGAACCTCTATCTGGGTTACACCACCCTCTGTTTGATAGATGACGATATTGTTATTTATGCCCTCTTCCATAATCATTCATTTTGAACTATCCGGGATTTTGGATAGTTGCTATTTAACTTACAAGGTGGCTACAATGGCATCAATTGCTGTGCGCAATACGTTTTGGCGGGCGACAATCTCGGCAATGCGTTTGTTCAGTTCGTCAATATCCACCGCTTCGCGCGTGTCGGGCTGTTCGACATACGACGATACCGAGATATTATAGTCATTCTCGGCGATCTTGCCGTTCTCGACCAACCGGGCAAAGTGTTCATCATTCGTGCGTGCCACAAACGCCGCAAGAATACGTTCGATATTTGCATCGGACAATTTGTTCTTGTTGCCCTCGTGGACAAATTCGTTCGAGGCGTCGATAAAGAGCGTGGCGTTGTCCTTCTTGCTCTTTTTCAACACGATGATGCAGGTGGCGATGCCCACGCCGAAAAACAGATTGGCAGGCAGCTGAATTACGGTGTCGATATAATTGTTATCTATTAGATATTTGCGAATTTTCTGCTCCGCACCGCCGCGATAGAGCACACCTGGGAACTCGACAATGGCCGCCGTGCCGTTGGTCGCTAACCACGAGAGCATGTGCATCGTAAAGGCTAAATCGGCCTTGCTCTTTGGGGCGAGGATACCGGCAGGCGAGAATCGCGGATCGTTTATCAACAGCGGGTTCTCGTCGCCTGCCCACTTGATCGAGTACGGCGGGTTGGAAACGATGCACTCGAACGGCTCGTCGTCCCAGTGCTTCGGAGCCAGTAACGTGTCACCGAGCGCGATATCGAACTTTTCATAGTTGATATCGTGCAAAAACATGTTGATACGGCACAGATTGTAGGTCGTGATGTTAATCTCCTGCCCGTAGAAACCCTGCCGCACGTTCTCCTTGCCCAGCACTTTGGCGAATTTCAGCAGCAGAGAGCCGCTGCCGCATGCGGGGTCATACACTTTGTTCACTTGCTTTTTGCCGACGAGCGTAATTCGGGCGAGCAGTTCGGAGACTTCCTGTGGCGTAAAAAATTCGCCGCCCGACTTGCCGGCATTGCTGGCGTACATTGTCATCAGGAACTCGTAAGCGTCGCCGAACGTGTCGATCTGGTTATCCGCCAAATTCCCGAGTTTCATGTCGCCGATTTTGTCGATGATTTTTACCAGCGTTTCGTTGCGCTTCTGCACCGTTGTACCGAGTTTGTTGCTGTTCACGTCGATGTCAGCGAACAGCCCTTTCATATCGTCCTCGCTCGCCGCGCCTTTGGCTGAATTTTCAATGGCATGGAAGATATTGCTCAACGTTTCGTTCAGATTGGGGTCGGCGGCGGCCTTTTTGCGCACATTCCCGAAAAGTTGCGACGGAAGGATGTAAAATCCCCGCTCCTGCACGGTTACCTCGCGCCCGAATTCGGCCTGCTCATCCGAACATTCGGCGTAATCGAAATCCGTATTTCCCGCGCGCTGCTCCTCCGCATTGATGAATGCCGTGATGTTCTCGGAAATGAAGCGGTAAAACAGCATTCCCAAAACATAGTTTTTGAAATCCCAGCCGTCGACACTCCCCCGCAAATCATTTGCTATTTGCCATATTGTACGATGAAGTTCTGCGCGCTCCTGCTCTCGTGCCATATATCGTTATCTGTTTATCAATTCTTCAATATCCACCTCCAGCAGTTCCGCAATACGGACTACCGTATCCAATTGCGGCTGCGACGAGTTGGAGCACCATTTCGACACGGTCGAAGGGTCTTTTCCCAACTGCTCTGCGAGCCATTTCCCTGTTTTATTCTTTTCAGTAAGAATAACTTTCAAGCGATTTATCTCTTTCATCTCTACTCTTAAAGTACAAACGACAACAAAGATATTGAAAATAATTCAATCGATGCAATCTATTGGTTGCGTTTTTCAGTCACATACTATTTTTCTGTTTTTGCAGCGACATTATTTTGTGACATTTTTACTGAACAGTTCTCGGTGGACGGTTCCTGCATATGTTCGCCAAAGCTATTATTGTTCGGACTTGCCCGATGTCCACAAATTTTGGTTTGGGATAGCCTAATCCCCCGGTCGGCTTGTGCTGTCGGGAGCGATGCCACTCAATCTGCAAACAAAAAGGCGTTGTCTGTCCAATGCCGGAGCCGCAGAATGCGATTATTCGCTCCGAACATTCCTATCTGCTGGCGGGCATTGAGGTAAGACAATATGAAAGGGGGGGGAGAAAGATTACGTTTTGCTTGAATTGTGGGAGCAACCCGCACTGTCCTTGCAAGAGACCTGCGACCGAAGATCGCAATTCCTGTTGTAGCAGCCGCAAGGTCGTGTGTCTGACTTGCGGCATTCTGGTTGGGCAATCTTCGCAGAAGCCCCGACGACACAAATGCCCCTAAAAAACTTGAACCGTTCGCCTGAAGGAGAAATATTTTGTCATTTGTATAGACTGATGTATTCGTACCCCACATATCCACTCAAATGGGAGTTCGATATGCCCTCAAAAAACACTTTGCTTTGTGCTATTTCCCTTATATGCCCACCAAAGTAAAGTGTTTTGGACGTGTTTCGACTCGAAATCAATCGAACAACTCATTCACCAAATTCACAGCTTCATCCTTCTTTCGGTTGACGATTTTGGCATAGACCGGCGTCATCTTTACGTCCGTATGCCCGAGTAATTTCGAGGTCGCCTATAAGTCGGCACCCAGTGTCAGTATCATCGTGACAAATGTATGCCTTTAGGAGGAAGTAGTCAGATGCTCGACCCCTACCCGCTGTACGATTTTACGTAACCAGCGGTTCGTATTCGTCAGCACCTTATGCGTTCGGTCATATCTCTGCTGTTCCGTCCTATGCACACGGCGGTCAAGGATCGGGAAAATATAATCTTCATCCGTCTGCCCTGTTTGCCGGTATTGGATGATGATATTACGCATCTCTTCCATCAACAGAAAACTAATCGGTTTACCTGTTTTCTTTCGAATGTATTGCACCCGTCCATCCCGTATATTGCCATATTTCAGCAGGGCAATGTCAGCAAAGTTAATTCCGGCCCCGAAATAGCTGAATACGAAAATATCACGCGCCAATCGTTCGGAAGGATAGCCTTGCGACAAATCGAGCGCAATCACCTTGCGTACATCCTCTTTCGTGATGGCACGCTTCTTCGTGCGGGTATCGAATTTGCTGACCTTATAGGTCTCGAAAGGATAGTACTCTTTTTTCACAATCTGCCATTCGATCGCCTTATAGAACATGCTTCGTAACGTTCGAAATAGCTGGCTAATAGTCGTATCGCTGCAACCGTTCGTGCGTAACCAGTTTTCGTAACGACGCAACCATACGGCATCTATGTCGCAGAACGGAACTTGCAACCGTTGTCCCGTAAATTTCAGCAACGATGTACGGGAGTATTTATAGACCCTCGCATTGCCAAGTTTTCCGTCTCGTTGCATGTCATTGATCAGTTTATCGTACAATTCGACCACCGTACCGCAATGGACTTGGTTATGAAAATGGGACGTAAGCGTTTCCACCGTATATTCGCGTTCCCGGATCGTCAATTCGAAAATTAAGGCGTTGTATTCCGTGATTTTGGAGGCGATCAATCGTTCGATCTGCTCTTTATTCGGACAATTGCGTTTGGGTTTGTTTTTCTCAAAATCCCAGAATCGTTCTTCGATAGAAACTCCGAGTGAGACATTCTTTCATTTGCGGTCTTTCGTGATTCGAGCATTAACGGTAATGTACCTTCTTTCAGAGGTTTGTACTTGTAACAAATGACCTCTACGTTTGCTTTCATGCGTCATCTCCAGTTGACACATTGGTTAACACAAAGGCATCGGAAACGTGTAAAATCGATACGGGAGGCGCACAAAAAAAGCGTCTACATTTTCATGTAAACGCTTGTTTTTCTTTGTGGGAGCTGAGGGATTCGAACCCCCGACCCTCTGCTTGTAAGGCAGACGCTCTGAACCAACTGAGCTAAGCTCCCTTGCGGCGATTGCGATACAAAAGTACCGCTTTTTTGCAATTCTCCAAAAAAACAGCCGCGAAAATCTCACTTTTTTTGCCCGGTGGAACAGAACCGACTAATAATCAAGCCGAAAGGAAACCGAAAAATCCCCCCCTTCGCCGAAAACCTCACTCCCCGATCGACCTTTCGAGAGTTTCCAACCCCGCCGTATCCGCCGCACTCAGCGAGTCGGCCGCCGGCAGCAGCTCCGTCGGCGATTCCGTTTCCGGAGTGATCCGCAGCTTCTCCTCCGCCCGCGGCCCCCGCAGGAATATGTCGCGGATATAATTCCGCAGATTCATCCGCGTATCCTCGATCAGCTCCACCCGCGTGGGCAAATTGGCATTTTTATACCTCGCCCGCGTAATCCTGAAATCGAAATCCTCCAGATCGCCGAAAATATCGATCCCCAGCCGGAACGGAATCGGCGACTTCAGCACCGAAATGTGGTAATCGAACGTCATATCCATCTTGTGCACCCCGCTCACCGCCGCCCGATAGCGGTCGATCTCCACCACGAACGGGAAAATCTCGATCTGCGCATCCCGCACCAGCAATTCCGCCGAAATATGGTCGATCAGATTCCGCTTTTTGTTTTTGAACATCAGTTTTTTCGAGATCTCCGCAAACGTCTCGCCATCCATCAGCACTAAGCTGTCGCCCTCGATGTGGCAGGCCGCATTGAGCGACGGCAGCAGAATGTTCATCGCACTGTCCAACCGTGCCGTCACCGCGATCTGGCAGTTCACCACCCCCTCGAACGACCGCAGCATCGGCATCAGCGTGTCGATCGACGGTATCAGTTCGATCAGCCGCGCCACCTGCATCCTTTCCATCTCCAGGTCGAACCCCGTCTGAATATCCTGCAGCGTCCGCGTAGCATAGAGCCCCGTCATCCGCAGGTTCCCGGCATTGCTCCGCATCGCCAGGTCGGACAGCCGGATCATCCGGTTCCGCACTATCACCTCTCCCGCCAGGCTGTCCAGCGCCAGATTGCCGTAGACCCCGTGATGCACCGTCATGTCGAACGTCATGTCGATATTGCCCGGCACCACCAGCAGCGTACCGACCGAAGCGGTATCCGCCGACTGCGCGATACGCTGCTCCAGCTGGTCGTCACTCTCAGTATGCCCCACGCCGCCCTGTGCCACTAATTCCGCCCCCGCATTGGCCACCCGCACGATCTCGTTCAGGTTGAGCGTGTCGGCCTCCACTTTCATATTCCCCCGTATCCGCCCCCGGCCCAGCATAGCCCGGCGCAAGCCCGCCACATCGCCGGTCAGCACCATCTGCGACTGGCCCGCCTTGATGAAAGTCCGGTTCAGACGCACTTCGTCGGTGTTGAACGTAATATCCACGTCGCGCAAAGCCGTAGCCAGCGGAAAGTAAGGGGTCACGATCCGACCGGCCGAGGCTTTGACCGAGCCGTTCACCTGCCACCGCCGGAGCAGGTCGCCGAGTTCGGAAGAGACTTTCATGTCGAGATCGCTGTCCGAAACCCCGTCGTTCGGTCGCCCCTGCCGCCCCTCGCGCAAAGCGCGCGCATGGGCGAACAGCGAGTCCCGTGCCACCGCCGGGTAAAGACGTTGCAGCGAGTCGAGCCGCTGTTCCCGGCGCCGGAGCCGCGCACTGTCCGGACGGTAGAGCGTGGCGTCCAGGCCTACGCTGCCCTGCCGGATGACAAACCGGCTGTCGGTTTCCCGAAGCGACAGCCGCCGCGCCTGCATCTGCAATGCCATACGCGGAACCCGAGGATCGTCTGCGGCAGGCAGAATGCTCCATCGGCTGTCCATCCCCCGGCCGATCAGGACGGTCGAATCGCCCATCGCGACGCGCAGCCCCGCCGCCGACAGCACCCCCCGCGACGGATGCACCGCCGTGGTATCGTGAACGATGTTCTTCGCCGATGTAGCGGCGTGTACTTCGATCTTTTTCCCCGTCACGCACAAAGCGCTGCCCATATCCATGTCGACGGTGTCCAGCATGAGCATCGCGCCCACCGCCTGGGTTCCTTCGGCCATCAGCGAATCCGTCCGGGTCAGTCCGGTTCCCATCCCCAGACGGCCGTGGCCGACCATCAGGCGAAAATCCTCTTTCGGAATATTCACCAACAAGGTGTCCACCGTAAGGCGTCCGCCGATCCGAGCCCCGCCGATCCGTCCCAGGTCGAGCTGGCTCAGCCGCGCCCGCCCTTTCAAGTCCATCGCGATCCGCCCGCGCACCGTCGTACCGGAAGACGACGGGAAATGTTTGGTCAGGTAGTCCAGCGACAGGTCGCCTTTCACAGCTCCCGCGAAACCGGCATCGCCCGTCAGCCGGTCTAATGTTCCCTGTGCATAGAGGTTCAGACCGATACCCGAAACCTGGAACCTCCGCAGATCAATGCCTGTGGAGTCGGGACACCGCGGCCGATAGCGCAGCGTGGCATCCAATGCCAAGGTGTCGATGCGGCTGCCGTTGCGGTCTTTGACGTAATAGAGGTATCCGGCCGGGATGCGCCAGTCGACGGTAATGTCCGGCCAGGTCCCGTCGGACGGGTTGCAAGTGCCGTCGATCCGCAGGTCGAGGTCGGTCGTCAAATCGGTTTCGTAGTCGCGCGCCAGCGGCAGTATTTCTGTCGGCACCAATTTCAAAAGCCCGGCAATGGACAATCGGCGGGTTTGCAGACCGAAATCCGTAACGATGCTGTCACCGCAGAAAGCCGCCTCGCCTTCCGCCGTCACAAGCATGTCGTTCAGGCGCAGGGCAAATTCGCGAACCGTCATTTCCCGGTGGTCTTTCCCGTGGAACAGGACTGCGGTATTCAGCCGCACGGAATCGATCCGGCGAATGCCTGGCCATTCCGCTTCTTTGGCCGCCAGTTTCAGGGTGTAATCCACGCTCCGGCGGCTGTCCACCGTCAGGCTGTCGATCGTAGCGGCGCCGGTCTTGCCGTCTGCCGCCACCGCGACTGTGCAGTCTCGCAGCCGCAGCCGCCTAATGTCGTTCTGCAGCAGGTCGGAGGAGAGCCGCCCGCGGACGAAAAAGTTTTTCAGCTTCACGGAACCGGTTATCCGATCCGGCCGGTTGTCGTAGACTAAGTGCAGGCCGTTGCGGATCAAGATGCGGTCGATATGGATCTCGAAAGAGGTCGAGTCGGTATCAGCGGCCGCTGGATCGCTCTGGTAAATATCCCAGTTGGCTGTTCCGTCCGGTGCCACGTAAGCGTGCAGGTGTGCGTTGTCCAAGCCGATGCGCCGGATGTCGGCTTTGCCGGAAATCAGGCTTATCGCATTCAGCGATACATCCAGCCGGCCGATATGGGCCAGAGTATCTGCTTCGGCTGGCATGGTGTGGCTCAGGGTGTCTGGCAGCCGGTCGAAGGCGTGCGAAATGACTTCGGCGCCGCGCAGCCGCAGGGTGATGTAAGGAAAGTCCCGGAACAGGGAAATGCTGACGGTGTCGAATCGCACTTGCGCATCGAGGTAGCGGTCGCATATCTGCGACACGAGGGGGATAAGCCGCTGGGGGGTCAGCAGGAGGGCGGCGGCGCCGACGGCCAGTCCGAAAAGCAAAATGATGATCCCCAAGGGGATGAATATGAGTTTCCGCAGGGTTTTCCGTTTCATGATTTCAAAGATACTATTTTTACAAATAGCTTTTGTGCATGCCAGAACCTGTGCGAGCTGTTTAATACCGTGCAGGCGATACGGCGTATCGCGTGATAGTTAACCGTAGGTTACTTGCGCAGCCGTTCGCCCAGCACCCGGAGCATGTCCGCAGTCATCTCCGGCAGCCCCCACTTCGGCGCCCAGTCCCATTCGGCCCGCGCCACACTGTCATCCATCAGGTTCGGCCAGCCCTCAGAAATCGCATCCTTCACCGGATCGATTTCATAGACCATCTCGAAATTCGGAATATGCTTCCGGATCTCCGCACAAATGATCTCCGGCGAGAAACTCATCGAAGCCACATTGTAGCCATTCCGATGCTTGAGCCGTGCCGGATCCGCCTCCATCAGCTGCACCATCGCATTCAGCACATCCGGCATGTAGATCATGTCCATAAAGCGATCGTGCGGCACCGGACAGACAAACCGTTCCCCCTTGAGAGCCGCGTAAAAAATTTCGACCGCATAATCCGTCGTACCCCCGCCCGGCAGCGCCTGCGACGAGATCACCCCCGGCAGCCGCACACTGCGCGTATCGACCCCGAAACGCTGGGCATAGTAATTGCTCAGCAATTCCCCCGTCACCTTGCAGACCCCGTAAATCGTCGTCGGGTGCATCGGCGTATCCTGCGGCGTTTTGTCCTTCGGCGCGTCCGGCCCGAAAGCACCGATCGAGCTCGGTGTAAAGACCGCGCAGCGGTACTCCCGCGCCACCTCCAGCGCATTCATCAGCGCCCCCATATTGACCCGCCACGCCTTTTGCGGATTCGCTTCGCCCGTGGCCGAGAGCAAGGCCACCAGATTGAAAATCGTGTCGATTTTGTCCTCGCGCACCACCCGCGCCACTGCCTCCGCATCCAACGCATCGAGCTGGACGAAATCGTTATCCTCGCGGTCGCCGTGAATGTCCGCTGCAATCACATTGTGCTGGCCGTAAATGCCCCTCAGATGGGTTGTCAATTCCGAGCCGATTTGTCCCCCGGCGCCGACGATAAGTATCTTTTTCATGGGTTAGGTCTTGGTTTTAGGGAGACAAATTTATCGGTTTTTTCTTTACATCGGAAGAAGGATTTGTTGAAATTTTCTGAACACGGGGAACCGAAGAACACCTCATCCATCTTCGTGCCGGTCATCCCGGCGGCAGACAAAAAAAGGGAGGCCGATACGGCCTCCCTTTCCTAATTGTTTACTCAGAACTCCGGCAGACCCGGTTTTCCCGGCCCCTGCGCCATCGAAACCCACTGGTCGAACACAGCCCCGATCTGAGCCTCCGTTGCCGTACTTTGTAAGAGCGGCTTGTCAGTCGCCCTATCTTCCTGCGGATTCATCTCGGCAACGGCTCATGTTGTCAAGCACAACATATTGTGTCTGAACGAAAAGCAAATAGATTTTATCGGGTTCGGAATTTAGGTTAATAAAAAGGTTTTATTCCGATTTGTCCGTTATACAGGCAAAATAGT
>NZ_CANQYJ010000082.1 GCF_947628055.1 uncultured Rikenella sp. | reverse complement strand
GCAGGTATGGCGCCGATGCGCAGCCACATCATGCACCTCTTCAAGACCGAACGGACGCGGCGGCCGGTATCGTTCTGGTACGGGGCACGGGCACTCAAGGAAGCGCCGTATATCCATGAATTCCATGAAATCGAAGAGGAATTCCCGAACTTCTCGTTCAACTTGGCCCTCGACCGGCCCGATCCGGAAGCGGATGCCGCAGGGGTGAAGTATACGGCGGGGTTTGTACACAATGTGCTGTACGAAAACTACCTCAAAAATCACGAAGAGCCGGAGGGATGCCTGTACTTGCTGTGCGGGCCGCCGATGATGATCTCGGCCGTCTTGAAAATGCTCGACTCGCTGGGGGTTCCGCCGGAAAACATCCTGTACGACAATTTCGGTTCGTAGCGGATACGATCCGTATTTCTTCCACCGCTATCTCTCTTATACACCGAGGGATAGCGGTTTTCGTTTTTCCCCTTCCGCATCCCCGTTTAGTGCCTTCGTGCCGGGCAGGCTTTTTGTTTTCGTTTCACCGCTCATGCCGCGAGGCACTTCCTTTTTTGTCGCCTCCAGCCGGCGGGGCTTTCTCTCCGTCGGAAGGCTCAGCGGGCGTTTGTTCTTTATAAAAACTTTTTTGCAGCCCTCCTGCCGGGCGGGCACTTTTTCTTAGCCGCCTCGAGCCGGCAGGGCTTTTACTTTCTTTGTCAGCAAAGAAAGTAAACAAAGAACCGACGCAGCAGCCGAGTGCCATCGAGCTTGCTCGAATGGCCGAGGTGCCAGGAGGAAGGCGAAGCCAAACTGCCTCCAGCCGGTTTCGCCTTGTCGAAAGCCGGTCGTTCAGCCCGGCTTTCTCAAGGCAAAACGCGACGCTTCCGGGGATGCTTTCGCGTGCTCCTTATTATTTGTGATCGGGCCGCGCCAGCGGAGGCGTTTCGGGTAGTTCCAGCCCGGCTCGAGTGCCGAGCGGCACCGGGCCTCCGCCGGGGGAGGCGTCCGGCCCGCCCGCTACGCGGAATCTTCGGGACTGCTGCGAGAAACTGCGGCCCGCCCGGTTCTGCGAACCGGAGTTTCACCTGTATGCCTTAGGTCGCAGCCTGCGGAGAACGCAACTTTCGCGCAAGCGATTAAAAAGTTGCGGGCCTCCGCCGGGGGAGGCTGCGGCCCGACATAGGGAGATCCAGGTCGAACCGGATTTTCATCGGCGCTCGAGACAAGTACGGTTCCGAAACATGAGTGCGTCCCGGAGTCCGCGGGGCTTTGGGGTAGAGGCGGCCAATAAAACAGCCAACGGCTGCGGTTCGAGCGCCGCTCGGCACACAAACCGAAACTGCCGGCTGCCGAGCTTTTAGGGCAAAGACCGCCCAGGGGGAATACGGCACGTACAAGCCGAAAAACAGTTAATAAAAAACGCCCGTACAATTAAGGATATAAGCGCATCCCTTGCTATTCCGGGAACAAATCATTACCTTAGCAGTTTGAAAAGCCAAGACAAGATTTATCTAATCCACCATGCAAGAACAGCAAGCGAGAATTATTAAGATCAATATCGAGGAGGAGATGAAAAGCGCCTACATCGACTATTCGATGTCGGTGATCGTATCGAGAGCGCTACCCGACGTGCGGGACGGGCTCAAGCCGGTGCACAGGCGCGTGTTGTACGGGATGAGCAACGAACTTTCGCTATATTCGGATAAACCGTACAAGAAATCCGCCAGAATCGTGGGGGAAGTATTAGGGAAATTCCACCCGCACGGAGACTCCTCCGTGTACGATGCCATGGTGCGGATGGCGCAAGATTGGTCATTGCGATACCCGTTAGTCGATGGGCAAGGGAATTTCGGATCGATCGACGGGGACAGTCCTGCAGCGATGCGTTATACCGAAGCGAGGATGAAGAAAATCACCGACGAAGTGATGGCAGACATCGACAAAGAAACGGTGGATTTTACCCTCAACTTCGACGACACCATTTACGAACCGACAGTGCTTCCTACGAAAATTCCGCTGCTGTTGGTCAACGGAAGTTCGGGGATTGCAGTCGGGATGGCGACCAACATGCCGCCCCACAACCTGAGCGACACGATCGACGCCATAGACGCCTATATCGACAACCCCGACATCGAGATTTCGGAACTGATCGACCTCATTAAAGCGCCGGACTTTCCGACCGGAGGGATCATCTACGGATACGAAGGCGTGCGCGAAGCATATGAAACGGGACGGGGACGAATCGTGATCCGGTCGAAAACCGACATCGAACATACCGCATCCGGACGGGAGTGCATCGTGATTACGGAGATCCCTTACCAAGTCAACAAAGCCGAGATGATCCAGAAGATCGCCGGGCTGATCAACGACAAAAAGATCGAAGGAATTTCGTACATCAACGACGAATCCGACCGGAACGGGATGCGGATTGTCATCATCCTGAAACATGACGCGGTGGCCAGCGTGGTACTCAATACCCTGTTCAAATACACGCAACTGCAATCGACATTCTCCGTCAACAACATCGCCTTGGTGGACGGAAAACCGCGGGCATTGAACCTCAAGCAGCTCATCAAATACTTCGTGCAGCACCGGCACGACGTCATCGTGCGGCGGACGAAATACGATCTGCGGAAAGCGGAAGAACGGGCGCATATACTGGAAGGACTGCTGATCGCCCAGGACAATATCGATGAAGTGATCAAAATCATCCGGGCGGCCAAGACCGCGGACACGGCAAAAGAAGGGCTTATCGCCCGGTTCAGTCTGAGCGATGCACAGGCGCAGGCGATTGTCGATATGCGGCTCCGGGCTTTGACAGGATTGGAACACGACAAATTGCAGCAGGAATACGAAGAACTGCACAAAATGATCGCCTACTACCACGAACTGCTCGAAAGCGAACCGATGCAGATGCAGGTCATCAAGGACGAACTGGGCGAAATCAAGGAAAAATACGGAGACAAGCGGCGGAGCGAAATCGTGCTGACTGCCGAAGAATTCAACCCGGAAGACTTCTATGCAGACGAAGACGTGGTGATTACGATTTCTCATCTGGGGTATATCAAGCGCACGCCGCTGTCCGAATACCGGACACAATCGAGAGGCGGGGTGGGTTCCAAAGGCTCTGCCACACGCGACGCCGACTTTATCGAGCATCTGTATGTGACCACCATGCACAACACCATGCTCTTCTTTACGGAAAAAGGGAGATGCTACTGGCTCAAAGTATACGAGATTCCGGAAGGGAGCCGGTCGTCCAAAGGACGGGCGATCCAGAACGTCATCCAGATCGAACCGGACGACACAGTAAGGGCATATATCAACGTACGGAAGCTGAACGATCCGGAATATGTCAATAACAACTACATTATTATGTGCACCCGCGGAGGGATCATCAAAAAGACGTTGTTGGAGGCATACTCGCGGCCGCGGTTGAACGGAGTGAACGCCATTACGATCAAGGAAGGCGACCAGCTGATCGACGCGGCGCTGACAGGGGGGAATGCGCAGGTGATTATTGCCGCGAAAGACGGGAAAGCCATTCGGTTTGAAGAAGAAAAAGTGCGGGCGATAGGCAGGACAGGGGCCGGAGTGCGCGGCATCAGTCTTGATCCGGGGGATGAAGTCATCGGCATGCTGACCGTCGAACCGGGGCAGAAACCGGAAATTCTGGTCGTGTCGGAAAACGGGTACGGGAAACGGACCGGCATCGACGACTACCGGATTACCGGACGATCGGGCAAAGGGGTCAAAACCATTCAGATCACCGAAAAAACCGGCAGCCTGATCTCGATTCAGGCCGTGAACGACGAAAACGACCTGATGATCATCAACCGGTCGGGCTTGACGATCCGGATACCGGTGGCCGACATTCGCGTGACCGGACGGGCGGCACAGGGAGTCAAAGTCATCAACCTCAGGAACAACGATGCGATCGCATCCGTGATCGCAGTACCCAAAAGCGAAGAAGAAGAAAACGTCGAAACACCGGTTGAAAACGCCGCTGTCGACGATACCGCTAACGAATAAACCAACCCCTTCATACCACAAAACGATGAAAAAACTCTTTTTGATTCTTGCCGCCGCAGCGACCACGCTGGGGGCAAGCTCCCAGACCAAAGAGCTGGACAACCTCAACAAACGGCTGACTAAAAGCGACGAAAGCATCGCCGACCCGAAGAAAGCAGGAGCGGTGAACACCTGGATCGAACGCGCCGACGCTCTGCTGGCCGCGTCGAACGCTTACACCAAAGAGCTGATCGCAGGCTTTTCCATCGAGCAGTCGCTCAACCTGATCGCCGACGAACCGGAAGAAATCGTCGAAGTCGAAATCGGAGGCGAAGCCCACAAAAAATACGTTTTCGAGAACTACGACATCTATGTAGACGGCAACGGATCGGTAGCCTTCTGGAACACCAAGAACGAATTCCGGCCGGGAGCGTTGAACGGCGCTTTCGACGCCTTGAAAAAAGCCTACGAGATCGATCCGAATGTGTTCAGCAGTAAAGGATATATCGTCGGTACGAATCTGCTCAACCAGTTCAACACCAACGGGATGAACCTCTACAAACTGGACAAGAAAACCGAAGCGGCCGACCTGTTCGCCAAAGCGGCTGAAACCAACCAAATGCTCGGTACGGTAGACTCCGTGATGATCTATTACGCAGGGGTGGCATACAACGAAGGCGGCGAATACGACAAAGCGCTGACATACCTGAACAAAGCGCGCGAAATCGGCTACGATCAGCAAGGAGGGGTGGATTCATACATCGCATACATCCAGCAGCAACAGGGCAAGCTGGAAGAAGCCATCGCCACCTTGGAAGCCGCCACAGTCAAATATCCCACCAACAACCAACTCGTTACTCAGTTGATCGACCTCTACGTCCAGACCAAACGCAGCCCGGACAAAGTCGTCGCCATGCTCGCCAAAGCCAAAGAACTAGATCCGAACAACGGAGCGCTTTATATGCTCGAAGGCTCTCTCTGGGAACAGATGGGCGAAGCAGACAAAGCCGAAGCCGCTTTCTTAGAAGCCACCAAAGTCGACCCGAGCAACCCGATCGGCTACATGAATGCCGGGATCATGCAGGCCCGCAAAGGCGATAAACTGATCGAACAGGCCCAGAAACTCGACATCAACGACGTGAAAGGGTACAACGCTTTGATTGATCAGGCCATTCCTTTCTACGACAGCGCCATCGGACTGCTCGAGAAAGCCCATGAACTCAACCCGAAAGACGCCACGATAGTCGATCTGCTCAAAAGTCTGTATTATCAGAAAAAGAACGACGACCCGGCAGCGGAAGCCAAATTCAAACATTACTACGAACTCTCGAAAGAGATGCAGGGCGAGTAACCGGAATGACATACGCCAGTCAGAGAGTGGGAGCGGACGACGATTTCGTCCGCTCCCATTTTTTCGTATCTTTGCGAGACTTGCAAAACCGGCATCCCGTTTGTTAGGAATACCGGCAGGAGTAACACCATCCGTTTCATGGAAGAAAGAGAGATCATCGAAAACGCCGCCCAGGGCGAATACAAATACGGTTTCACCACCGACATCGACACCCACACCATCGACAAAGGGCTGGACGAACAGACCATTCGGCGTATCTCCGCATTGAAAGAGGAACCGGAGTGGCTGCTCGAATTCCGCCTCAAAGCATACCGGAAATGGCAGACTATGACCATGCCCGACTGGGCCCACTTGGAAATTCCGCCGATCGACTACCAGGACATCATCTATTACGCCGCCCCGAAAAAAGAGAAACGCCTCAAGAGCAGCATGGACGAAGTCGACCCGGAGCTTCGCGCGACTTTTGAAAAACTCGGCATACCGCTCGACGAGCAGAAAACATTGGCCGGAGTGGCGGTAGACGCCGTACTCGACTCCGTCTCCGTGAAGACCACCTTTCGGGAAACGCTGGCGGAACAAGGGATCATCTTCTGCTCCTTCTCGGAAGCGGTGCGGGAGCATCCGGAACTCGTCAAGAAGTATTTGGGAAGTGTCGTGCCCTATACCGACAACTTTTTCGCTGCACTCAACTCGGCGGTCTTCTCCGACGGCTCGTTCTGCTACATTCCGAAAGGAGTGAAGTGTCCGATGGAACTCTCCACCTACTTTCGGATCAACGCCGCAGGCACCGGACAATTCGAGCGGACGCTGATCGTGGCCGACGAAGGGGCGTATGTCAGCTATTTGGAAGGATGCACGGCACCGATACGGGACGAAAACCAACTGCATGCGGCGATTGTGGAGATCGTCGTCGAGCGGGACGCCGAAGTCAAGTACTCCACCGTCCAGAACTGGTATCCGGGCGACAAGGAGGGGCGGGGAGGCGTATTCAACTTCGTGACCAAGCGGGGCATTTGCAAAGGCGAGAACGCCAAGCTCAGCTGGACGCAAGTCGAAACCGGATCGGCCATTACGTGGAAATACCCGTCTTGCATTCTGGCCGGGGACAACAGTGTCGGAGAGTTCTACTCCGTAGCCTTGACCGGGAATCGGCAGCAGGCCGATACGGGAACGAAAATGATCCACCTCGGGCGGAACAGCCGGAGCCGCATTGTCAGCAAAGGGATTTCGTCCGGATTTTCGCAAAACTCCTATCGGGGATTAGTGCGGGTGGCCAAGACCGCGACCGGGTGCCGGAACTATTCGCAGTGCGACTCCTTACTTATCGGGGACAAATGCGGAGCGCATACCTTCCCGTATATCGAATGCGGCAACTCGACCAGCACGGTCGAACACGAGGCGACCACCTCGAAAATCAGCGAAGACCAACTATTCTACTGCAACCAGCGCGGGATTTCGACCGAAGAGGCCGTAGGGCTGATCGTCAACGGATATGCACGGGAGGTACTGAATCAACTGCCCATGGAATTCGCCGTCGAGGCACAGAAACTGCTGGCGTTGTCGTTGGAGGGCAGCGTGGGATGATTTTGCGGTTCCACCGACAGTCCCTTTACACCATCTAAGAGACAAAAAGACACAATGATGAGTCAGAATATATTAACGATCAAGAACCTGCACGCCGCGGTCGCAGACGAAGGAAAAGAGATACTCCGAGGCATCGACCTGACCGTGAATGCAGGCGAAGTGCATGCCATCATGGGACCGAACGGCTCGGGGAAATCGACACTGGCGTCGGTGCTGGCCGGAAACGAACGGTTTGCAGTGACCGAAGGGGAGGTCTCGTTTCAGGGCATGAACCTGTTAGAGATGAGCATCGAAGAGCGGGCGGCCCGGGGGCTGTTCCTGGGGTTCCAGTATCCGGTCGAGATACCGGGCGTGTCGATGGCCTCTTTCCTGCGGTTAGCCATTAACCAGCAACGGGCCTTTCGCGGCGAAGAGCCGATCTCGTCGGGAGATTTTCTGCGCCTGATGCGGCAAAAAAGCGAGATCGTGGAGTTAGGCGATAAACTGATGAACCGCGCCGTGAACGAAGGCTTCTCGGGCGGCGAAAAGAAACGGAACGAGATCTTCCAGATGGCCATGCTCGAACCGAAGCTGGCCGTATTAGACGAAACCGACAGCGGATTGGACATCGACGCCTTGCGGGTGGTGGCCACGGGAGTGGCGCGGCTCAAGCGGCCGGACAACGCCACGATCGTCATTACCCATTACCAGCGGCTGTTAGACTACATCGTACCGGACGTCGTGCATGTGCTTTACCACGGCCGCATCATCCACTCGGCAGGCAAAGAACTGGCCCGGGAGCTGGAAGAACGCGGCTACGACTGGCTGATTCGCGAATACGGGGATAACGCATAACTCGCCCGCACACACTATGGACAGCACACTGAAAGAACGATACAGATACACGCCGAAAGATCGGCTGGCAGCCTTGTCGGATGGCGGCGGCGAGCTCTTTCCGACGGAAATCGAAACAGAAGCGGCCTCGTGTCTGTACAAAAAGGACGCGGCAGCAGCGGCGGAAATCGCGAAACTGACCGCCGGAAGCGAACATAAGATGGCAGGCGATCCGCTCATCGCCGCCAACCTCGCCGTGCCGGACACCAAGACGCAAGGCGTGCAGATCGACCTCCCGGACAACTTCAAAGCGGAAGGCATACTTTACATACACATGCGTTATCCCGGCAACGGAGATAAAGCGGCCAGATACGTGCAGCGGAACATCATCCGCGCAGGACGCAACGCTTCGGCCCGGATCGCCGTGTATCACCATCCGGCAGTGGGGGCCGCTGAAACGCGGGCGACGATCGATGCGCTCACTTGCATCGAGGCGGCGGCGGGAGCTTCGGTCGAGATCATCGAAGTCGTCGAGACGCGCGCCGTTTATTTCGAGACGATACTGAACCGCCAAAATCGGGACTCGCACGTGAAAATAGCCACGATCGACCTCGACAACGCTTTCCTGCGACGCAATCAATTCGTGTCGCTGCGGGAACCGGGATCGGAATGCAACCTCGAAGGGGCCTATATCACCGACGGCACGCAGTATTGCGACAACTACATCCGCATGCACCACGCTGCGGGCCACTGTACGAGCAACCAATTGTTCAAGGGGGTGGCGGCGGACGAAGCGCGGGCGATTTTTACGGGGCAGATTTATGTCGCCCGGGATGCGCAGAAAACCGTCGCTTTGCAGGAGAATCACAACATCGTGCTGAGCGACGGCGCGAGGGTGGATACCCGGCCGCAATTGGAAATCTACGCCGACGACGTGAAATGCAACCACGGGGCCACCATCGGGCGGCTCGACCCGGAAGCGATCTACTACATGCGACAGCGGGGGATCGGCCTCGAAGCGGCGAAACGGCTTCAGATTGAAGGCTTTACGGGCGAAATCATCGACCACAGCCGCATTGAAGAGCTCGGACACCTGCTGCACGAAAAAATTTCCAAACGATTACAAAATATTTAACCGTCCGTTTTCCCCGATCATTTTTAACTGCGGGAAGGAAGCGTCCTCTTTTTGCAGAAAGAGCACTAAAGACTGCGATACGACGTATCGTCTGCCCGTCGGGACTTTGGAGTTTGCAAGGATTTATTTAAGCGCAGCCTGCGAAATTGGGGGCAGTTACGACCCGCTTCGTGTGCCGAGCAGCACCGATTCGCCGACAGCGGCGGAAGCAGCAAACTCTGTCGCGTGGCTCGAATACGCCTCCGCAGGCACCACGATAAACCGCCGTAAAAAACGGCACTCCCGCAAAAATCAAATATGGGATCGAAAAACGAACGATTAAGAATCAGATTATGAAGAGCATAGCAGCGATACGTTCCGACTTCCCCATTCTTTCCGCCACCGTGAACGGGAAGCCCTTGGTGTACTTGGACACCGCCGCGACCGCTCAGAAGCCGGAAGCTGTGATCCGCACCGTAGACGAGCTGCACCGGACGATGAACGCCAATATCCACCGCGGGATCCATTATATGGCAGAGGAGACCACCGCCCGGTACGAACAGGCCCGGGAACGGGTGAGGGCGATGCTCAATGCGGCCTCGACACGGGAAATCGTGTTCACCAGCGGCGCGACACAATCCGTCAATCTCGTCGCCTCATCGTTTGCAGAGAAACACATACACGCCGGAGACAATATCTTGATCACCGAGATGGAGCACCACTCCGATCTGGTACCGTGGCAGCTCGCGGCTCTCCGGACGGGAGCGGAACTGCGGGTGCTGCCTTTCGACGATGCGGGGGCATTGCGGCTCGATCTGTTACCCGGGCTGATTGACGAACGGACGCGGATCGTGGCGGTGACACAGGCTTCCAATGTGTTGGGAACGATGCCGGACTTGCCGACTGTCATTGCGACCGCCCATGCACATGACATTCCGGTACTGGTCGATGGCTGTCAGGGGATTGTACACGCGGCGACGGACGTGCAGGCTTTGGACTGCGATTTTTACGCCTTTTCCGGCCACAAGCTGTATGGGCCGACGGGGATCGGCGTGCTGTACGGCAAGGAACGGTGGCTCGAAGAGCTGCCGCCGTACATGGGCGGGGGGGATATGGTCGGAACCGTCACGCTGCCGATGGGGACGACCTATGCCGAACTTCCGCTGAAATTCGAGGCCGGAACATCGAATTACGTCGGAGCGATCGGATTGGGGGCGGCGATCGACTATTTCCAGTCGCTCGATCCGGATTGGATACAGAGGCATGAGAACGCTTTGCTGGAACAGGCCACTACCCTGCTCCAGAACGATATAGAAGGATTGCGGATTTACGGCACCGTGTCAGGAAAAAGTCCGATCGTTTCGTTCACGGTCGAGGGGACGCATCCGGCCGACATCGGCATGATCGTCGATAAGCTGGGGGTAGCGATCCGGACGGGCACTCATTGTGCGGAGCCGGTGATGACGCATTACGGCTTGACGGCGATGTGCCGCCTCTCCATCGGACTGTACAACACGGCGGAGGAGATCGACATCGCCACGGCTGCGGTGAAACGTGCCGTCGCTATGCTACGCTAACAGCGGCTTGGCATGCGGAAAAATATTTTTAACCGTAGGTTTATATTGCACTGTGCCGGAAGGAACCGTACCTTTTCTGAAGAAAAGGTACCCAAAAGACTTTCCGATAGCTGCGCTACTCCTTAGGCTCCGCAGTCCTTTGGCATTGAACTTTCTTTGGGGCGTGGCAATAGCCGGGCATAAGGTATGACACTCAATAGCCCGCTATTGCTCACACCCCAAAAGAATCAAAGCCAAGGGTACCCGGCAGGCTCAAGAGATACGCAAGCATCTCAAAAAGTTTTTCTGGTTCTCTTTGTTCACAACCGACGCTGCCAGCGAGAGCAGAGCGGGCTTGCA
>NZ_CANQYJ010000081.1 GCF_947628055.1 uncultured Rikenella sp. | reverse complement strand
GCGCGCGGGACAAAAGAATGTTCACCTCGCGCGCCACGCCGAAAAAGGAAAATCGACGGTTTCAACGAGAGTTGAAAGCAAACGATTTTCCCGGCGCGCAGGTTTTGTTCGAGGTAATTCCGGCCCAAGCAAACGCAGTTTCGCAAGCCCGCCGCGGGCACGCGGCCCCGCGCGGGAGCGCAGTTTCTTCCGGTTAAAGGTGTAGCCTTCCCCCGCTGGAGTGCCCAGCGGCACCCCGCGCGCGACGGCTGGAGCAGGAAATCGTTCAAAAGCCGCTTGCGCTTTTGAACAGGATTTCCGCCAGCGCGCGGGACAAAAGAATGTTCACCTCGCGCGCCACGCCGAAAAAGGAAAATCGACGGTTTCAACGAGAGTTGAAAACGAACGATTTTCCCGGCGCGCGGTTTTTGTTCGGGATAGTTCCGATCCAAGCAAAACGAAGTTTTGCAAGCCCGCCGCGGGGCCCCGTTGGGGCTTTTGTTAGAGTTTGAGAGGACTTAGTTAAACGGCCTGCCCGCCCCGAGGGCAGTTTCCTCTTTTGGGACAGGATTTCCGCCAGCGCGCGGACAAAGAATGTTCATCCCGGCGCGAGGACAAAGAATGATTCTGAATAGTACCGGGTCGCCGCCAGCGGAAAGAGCAACGAGCACCGCCGAAGTTGCTCGCGCCGCTCGGGATGGTGGCGACTCGCGCGACCGAAGGTCGCGGTTTACTTGGCTTCCAACAGGAAAACGACCGGAGTTTCGTCCCACTCGGAACCCAGCGGTACTTTCGGCCTGTGCACTTTTGCGAAGTGCTATTTAAGGGTCGGACGCCCGGGAAACTTAGGGGAGTTCCAGTCCGGTTCGTGTGCCGAGCGGCACCGAGCCTCCGCCCGGGGTGGCGGCGACTCGCGCGACCAAAGGTCGCGGTTTATCGGATTCCGACACAACAACAGACGGAGCTAACGGAGGAGACCGCTAATAAAATAGCCAACGGTGCAGCTCGCCTGCCGGACGATTGGGACGATCATCTGTCCGATGGCGATTGGAGAACAGAAAAGCATCAAAATACAGATAATGAATAAGATTTTGGTAACCGGAGCGAACGGACAGTTGGGAAACGAATTGCGCGACATCGACCGGAGCGGGAGGTATGCAGGACGGTACGCATTCGTTTTTACGGACGTGGCGGAACTCGATATCACCGACCGGGCGGCCGTTCGGGCTTTTGTCGAAGCCGAACGACCGGCATGGATCATCAACGCCGCGGCTTACACCGCAGTAGACCGGGCGGAAGAAGACGCGGAACGGGCCGAACTGCTGAATGCCCAAGCCGTTCGGAATCTCGTTTCGGCAGCCGAAGCGACAGGTGCCCGATTCATTCAGATTTCGACCGATTATGTGTTCGACGGGCGGATGCCGGCCGATCGGCGGCCGCTGGCCGAAAGCGATCCTACAGGGCCGCGGTCGGTCTACGGGGCGACCAAGCTGAAAGGAGAACGCTATGCGTTGGGCTACAAACGCAGTTTCGTGGTGCGTACCGCGTGGCTCTACAGTACCTACGGGAATAATTTCGTGAAGACGATGCTGCGGTTGGGAGCGGAACGTCCGGAGCTGGGGGTGGTGGCGGATCAGTGGGGAACACCGACCTATGCGGCGGATCTGGCGGCGGCATTGCTGCGGATGGCAGCCTTTTGCGACGAACATCCGGAACGGGCGGAGGAGTTGTTCGGACTCTATCATTATACGAACGAAGGGATCGCGACCTGGTGCGATTTCGCGAGCAAAATTATGCGCATAGGAGGACGGAATTGTACGGTGAAAGGGATTGCAACGGCGGATTACCCGACCCCGGCGGAACGTCCGGCCTGGTCGGTGCTCTCGAAAAAGAAGATCCGGGATGTTTTCGGACTGGAAATCCCGGACTGGAAAGAGAGCCTCGTCCGATGTATGACCCGCCTTTTGAAATGACCCGGTGCGACCGCCTCTGCGATCGAAGACGAACCGGCAGCAGCCTGTGCGAACATTGGAGACACACGAGAAATACATGCAGATAGCCTTGAGCGAAGCCCGGGAGGCGGCGCGGCAGGGCGAAATACCGATCGGAGCCGTGGTCATGGCCGGCGGACGCACCATCGCCCGCGCCCATAACCTGACCGAAACCTTGGGCGATGTGACGGCACATGCCGAGATGCAAGCGCTGACCGCTGCCGCTTCGGCTTTGGGGGGCAAATACCTGGACAAGTGCACTTTATATGTGACCGTCGAACCCTGTCCGATGTGCGCCGCCGCCCTGCGATGGGCGCAGCTGGGAACACTCGTCTACGGCGCACGGGACACCAAACGGGGCTATACCACCGTTTCAGAAGAGCTGCTGCATCCGAAAACGGCGGTCGTATCGGGAATCGCGGAGGAAGAATGCTCGCAACTCCTGTCGGAATTTTTTGCCGCCTTGCGGAGTGCCAAAGACTGAAATTGTGCGGATAGCGTCCTGAACCGTCGCCG
Source organism: uncultured Rikenella sp. (assembly GCF_947628055.1). Taxonomy (GTDB): domain Bacteria; phylum Bacteroidota; class Bacteroidia; order Bacteroidales; family Rikenellaceae; genus Rikenella. The sequence goes on along the minus strand of NZ_CANQYJ010000081.1, from coordinate 8,493 downwards.
CGATTTTGAAATCTCCGAAAAAATCATTCAATTTGTAATCGCCGTTCCGCACAAGGGGCGGATATTTGTCGAACATTAATCTAAACATACCGTAACAAAAATGAAGCAAGCTAAATTGTGGGGAGTGGCCTTGGCCGCAGCCATGACGGTTCTGGGCGCTTCGGCGCAAACCGTCGAAGAAGTGGGTCTCAAAATGAAAGAGGCCGGTGAGCTGGTCAATGCCAAGAAACTCGTCGAAGCCATTCCGGTGCTCGAAGAGGTGGTCAAAATGGGGCAGGCCGTCGGCGCCGATGCCGTGGATATTACCACACAAGCACAGAAACTGTTGCCGATGTGCTATCAGCAAAAAGGAGCAAACCTTTACAAAGCTCAGAAAATCGACGAGGCGATCGCCGCTTTTACCAAAGCCGGAGATCTTGCCGACCTTCAGGGCGACGTGATGACCACGCGCAAGATGGGGCGAACCGTATCGCAACTCTATATGGTGCAAGGGATCACGAGCTTCAACACCAAAGACTACACCAAAGCGCTCGAAAGCTTCTCGAAAGGGCTCGAACAAGATCCGGACAACATCCAGCTGGCGTACTACACAGCTAAATCGTATGCTGAACTCGGACAGCTGGATCAAGCGACCGCATTGTACAAGCAAGTGATCGAAGCGGGAGCGGAAAACAGTAAATTCGCCAAGCAGGCGACGGATGCGAAGGCTGATATGGCCAATTATATGCTCGTAGCGGCTTCCGAAGCGGCCAAGGCGGGCGACATCGAAAAGGTGCAGACCTATGTGGCGACCATTCCGGAGAATGCGGACGCCAATCTGCTGCTGATCCAGACGGCCAACAACCTCAAGAAATACGACGTGGTGATTGCCAAAGGGGCGGAAGCGTATGCCGCTCAGACCGACGCTGAAAAGAAAAGCGACGTGGCTTTTCTGATCGGTGTGGCATACCAGAACAAGGGGAACAATGCCAAGGCTGCAGAATGGCTGCGCAAGGTGACCGCAGGGGCTAATGTGGCGGCAGCGAAGGCGCTGCTGGCGGATGTGACGGCGGCGTAGCTGGAAGGACTTCCCGCGGCACATCACTTTCTGCGCAGGAACGGGCAGGGTTCCATACGAAACCCTGCCTTTTTCGTATCCCCGTGTAAAGACCGCCCCTGCTCCGAGGCATTTTTTATGATCGGTTAATTAGTACGTACCCACATAGAACTGTTCTCTTTGTGAACAAAGAGAACCAGAAAACCGACGCAGCAGGCGAGAGCCATCGAGCTTGCTCGAATGGCCGAGGCGCCAGGAGGAAGGCGAAGCCAAACTTTTTGAGATGCTTGCGCATCTCTTCAGCCTGCCGGGTACCTTTGTTTTTGCTTCTCTTGGGGTATGAGCAATAGCGGGCACTTAGGAAAATAACGCTTTATGCCCGCTATTGCCACACCCCAAAGCAAGCTCAATGCAAGAGGACTGCGGAGCCTAAGGAGTAGCGTAGCTATCTGAAAGTCTTTTGGGTACCTTTTCTTCAGAATCGACGCTGCCAGCGAGAGCAAAGCGGGCTTGCACGCTCTGCCGAGCGGCGAGGAGAAAAACGAGCGTAGCGAAGTTAAAAGGTACGGTTCCATCCAACCGAAGGAACAGACAATAAAACGATCGGTAATTTTTTCATTTTGGGAGAACGTACTAAAAATATCCGGTTCCGCGTTATCTTTGCAAGACAACAATAAAGCACCCCAATGGAGACCTTTCTGACCGTCATCCTATTCCTATTCGTCGTTTTTTGGCTGCTCGGCCTTTTCGGACGGTGGACCCTGCGCTGGTGGATCGCCCGCAAACAGCGAGAATTCCAGCAGCAATTCGGCAGCGACGGGAAAGCGACCGGCGGCACGTTCGGGGACGGTTCGTTCCGCGGATTCTATGCCAATTTCGGCGGCAGTCGCAAAAAGAAAAGAGAAGGCGAAGTGACAGTCACCCACACGAACCGGCACAGCGAATACCAAGTCGGCAAAAGCGTAGGCGAATACATCGAATACGAAGAAGTCGAAAACTCTACGACCACAGCTCCCGACAGAAAAGAATAGTTCGCCGGAAAGAGTGTCCCATATCCAGTAAAGAATGGTCAAAAACCACACTGCACGTCTGTCGCAGTGTGGTTTTTTCGTGAAAATCATTACTTTTACCACCCCTCAGACCAATCAATCCACAGCATAATATGACCTCGATCACTTTCCAGACCTTGCGGAACGCAGCCCTCTGCACGGCAGCATCCATCGCATGGCATACGGTTTCTGCCCGGCAGGCGGCACCAGACGACGGCAACATCGTCGCCATCTTCGGACAGCAGAAAGTAGAAACCACCGACGAAGGACGCGTATTCCACCGATTCCGCGAAGGCCTGCTCCTGCCCGGCGGCATGGGCGCCGGCACCTTGTACAACGGCCAGGACATGGTAGCATGGCTGTATGCCACCGGCCGGTTCACCACCCCGCAAGCAGGAGACAGCTTAGGCTACACCTACCCGAACCAGAAAGAGGCGCCCATGGCCTACCAGTCCCACGCCGAACGGCAGGCAGCTGCCCGCGGACACAAGCCCCGGTGGACGAAGCTGCCCGACTGGATATGGAGCCCGATCACAGCAGATTCCAGCGGCATATTCCGCAGCCCGCAGATGCGTTCCGCCTACCTCTACACCGCCTATACCGCCCCCCAGTCCGAAATCGCCCTGTTAGAGACCACCGGCGGAACACGCACCTACATCAACGGCGAGCCGCACGAAGGCGACCACTACGACTTCGGCTACACACTGATTCCCGTGCGGCTGAAAGAAGGATTGAACGAAATCATCTATACCCCCGGCCGCTTCGGGCGGGTGGAATCGAAACTGGTCGCACCCAAGAAACCGATCCTGTTCACCAAGCGGGACATGACCCTGCCCGACCTAATCGCAGGCGAGAATGGCCCCAAATGGGCAGCGATCCGCGTCGTGAACGCCACAGAGAAGCCACTGACAGGATTGACGATACGGGCCACCCTCTCGGCACCGGACGGCCGGAAAGTCGGAGACACCGTTGAATGCAAGACCGACGACATCATGCCTCTGGCAGTTCGGAAAGTGAAATTCCAGCTGCCGGCCACCGGGAAAAACTCGCTCAACGGGCCACTCGAAGCCCGCTTAGAACTGATCCGGGACGGAGAAGTGCTCGACACCGCGACCATTCAGCTGCGGCAGGTATCGCCGGCCATACACCACGAACGGACATTCGTGAGCCGGATCGACGGGAGCGTACAATACTACAGCGTAGCCCCGGCCTTGCGCACCGAGCCAGGGGATACCGGTGCGAAAGCATTTATCCTGACCGTGCACGGCGCCTCGGTCGAAGCCCGCAACCAGGCCCGCGCCTATAAACAAAAAGATTGGGTCGACATCGTCGCACCGACCAACCGCCGCCCCTACGGATTCAACTGGGAAGAGTGGGGCCGCATCGACGCGCTGGAAGTGTTAGAAGAGGCACAGCGCATTTTCAAGACCGACACGACCCGGATCTACCTGACCGGCCACTCGATGGGCGGCCACGGCACCTGGTTCCTGGGGACCACCTACCCGTCGAAATTCGCCGCCATCGCGCCGTGCGCCGGGTATCCCGACATTGCAGGCTACGGGAGCGGCAAAGGGGACGCCATGCACCGCCGCCACCCGCTGTTCGAGCCCTTCGTGCGGGGAGCCGCGGCAGGACGTGTGGTGGCGCTGGCCCGCAACCTGAAACAGTCGGGAGTTTATATCCATCACGGCTCGGCGGACAATGTGGTGCCGACCTCTCAGGCGCATATCATGCGGGAAGCGCTGGGCCGCTTCCACACCGACTTCTGCTACCACGAATATCCCGGCGGCGAACACTGGTTTGGAGACGCCAGCGTCGACTGGCCGCCGATCTTCGACTTTTTCGCCCGCCATTCGATCCCCGCGGCAAGCGACGTGGACGAGATCGACTTTTACACCGCTTCACCGGCCGTTTCGTCGCAGGACTACTGGCTGACCGTCGAGCAGCAGGAAAGCCCGTACCGGTATACGAACGTGCAAGTGCGCAGGGAAGGGGACACGGTGATCCGCGTAGCAGCGGCAGAGAATACCGTGCTGCTGACATTCGACCTGCCGGCCCTGAAGATGAAAGCCCCGGAAACGACGATCGTGTTCGGCAGCGGAGAGCGGCTGACGGTGCCGACTGCGCAAAAAGCCATCGTGGCCTATCGCGACGGGAAATGGAAAGTGTCGGACAAAGTGGATCCGAAACAGAAACATTCGGGCCGTTACGGAGGATTCAAGCAGGCGTTCGACAACCGCATGGTATTCGTCTATTCGACGGTGGGGACGGCTGAAGAGACAGCCTGGTGGCGCGCCAAGGCGCGGTTCGACGCCGAGACCTTCTACTACCGGGGCAACGGTTCGGTAGACATCATTCCCGATCTCGAATACGAAGTGGCCAAATACCCGAACCGCAATGTGATTCTCTACGGGAATTACGACAACAATTATGTGTGGTCGCGACTCCTGAAAGATTGTCCCATTCAGGTGCGTAACGGCGAAGTCTCGATGGGGACGCGCACCTTCACAGGGAACGACATAGGGGCTTATTTCGTCTATCCCCATCCGGACTACCCGGACGCGCTGGTCGGGGTAGTGACGGCTACCGGTACCGAGGGGATGCGCGCAACCGGCCCGAACAACTACATTTCGGGGATCACGGGGTTCCCGGATCTGATCATCTTCCGGGCGGATATGCTGAAAGACGGATTGGATGCGGTCGAAACGGCAGGCTTCTTCGACAACGACTGGTCGCTGCACCGAAAAGACTTTGTGACCCGATAGGACGGAGGGTCTTCTTGTTATCGGGGCCGGGGAAGATCGTTTCCCTGAGCTGAGCCGAACCGACACAAAAGCGGGAGGGAAGCTATGAAAACATAGCTTCCCTCCCGCTTTGTATCGCCTCCCCGAATAGGAGACGGCCGCCTCCGGAAACCATCGGCAACCTCCGGGAATCTTCGGAAACCTTTGGGAATCTTTGGGAATCTTCAGGAGCCTCCGAAAATCTCCGGGAGCTTCCGAACGTTCCGAGAACAGATTATTCGAGATAGAGTTCCACCTCCACCGGTTCCGGTTGTTCGCCCTGCGCAGCCTTCGGCGTGGAAACCGGCGCGCTGTGGACGGTTCCCGCAGCGTCCGTGAATTCCGCTTTCAGTTCCTTGCCAAACGGCAGGTAGAGCGTCAGGTAATCGTTCATATCGGCCGTCGGCCCCGCCGTTTTACCCGCCGCCACCATATTCCCCGCCTCATCGACCACCTTGATGTCCTGCGCCACCCGGTCGGCACTGCTGCGCCCCCCCTCTTTCGACTTGAAGACCCGGATCACCACCGGCGCCCCGTTCCTGGCCTCCGCCATCTGCGCATTGTAGAGGTCGATATAAAAATCCGTCACATCGATCCCCGGCACATTATGATTCTCGAAATCCCACACCATCGGGAAATGCAGCCCCGTCGGCCGCCATGAAGTAGCATACATCCAGTAGATCGGATCACTCTTGTCCGCCTTGCCCGCCCGTTCCAGGAACCAGCTGTGATTCAGCGCCGGCGTAGGATAGTATTCCGTGAAATACCACCGGCCGTCGATCCAGACCTCCGTCCAGTTGTGATTTCCCTCTTTCGACACCCACAGCGGCGTCCCCGCGATGCGCGACGGAATGCCCATCGTCCGGAAAGCATCCGTCAGCAGGATCGACAGCCCGCTGCACGAAGCCATCCCGATCTCCATCGACTCGCTCGGCGACTGGTGCGGTTTGCGGCGCTTGGTATTGTACTCCACCTCGACCAAGTATTGCAGCTGTTTGTTGATCGTGTCGATCGCCGCCCGCACATCGGTGATACTGTCCACCAGCGGATAGAGTTTTTCCCAGAACATCGCCCGCCACGGTTCGCGCCGTTCGTTCATCGAAGCATACGGCAGCACATCGTTGTAGAAAACGGAATCCGGCAACGTCTTGGCCCACGGAAAAGTTTCGCGCGCCCGATACGCCCAGTCCACCTCTTCGAGCAGGAAGTCCGCCTTTAAAGTATCCCGGTCGCCCTCCGGCATGTAAGCGATCAGGAAAGCCATTCCCTCTTTCTGTTCTTTCGGCGCCCTTTTCAGCGCAGCGAGCAGTTCCTGCCCGTTTTCGCCGGCAGCGGCGATGTTGGCCTGCAGGTCAGCGGCCAGTTTCGGTTCGAGCCCCTTGTACGGGTCGCCAGCGCAGGAAAAAAGCAACGCGGCGGCCAAAGAGGCTACGAGTGAGATTTTCTTCATATTTATTTAGTTTTGGGTTAGTCTCGAGTAAACAAAGATATTACTTTTGTTTCAATAAGTCGAATTCGGGCCGGGGTCGCCCCGGAACTTCGGGGAAACCCGACCGAGCAGTCTTTCACGGGTATGATGACAAAGAGAATCTGGCTTTCGTGGCTTTGCACGCTGAGCTGCGGCGCAGCGGCCGCCCAGTCGCTGCGGGTTTCCCCTTCGGTCGTCCGGATGGGCGAGATCGCCCTCCGGTCGAAAAACCGGGTCGAACTGACATGCGTCAATCTATCGGACAAACCGATCGTGATCCGCGACATTCAGACGGATTGCACGTGTACCAAACCGGCCTGGCCCAAAAAACCGGTGATGCCGGGCGACAGCGTGCGGGTCGCGGTGACGCTGATGCCGACCGACCGGGGGGCGTTCTACAAGACGGTGCGTTTCGTGACGGTTCCGGCGTCGGACGAGACACCGCAGGCGGTTCTGCGCGGAAAAGTCTATTGAGCGGCGTCGGGAATGATACTGTTTGCCATACGAAAGGATTTTCGGCTGTGATCTTCCTCTGTCGGGCGGCAGCCTCCCTCATCGGAGAAGGGTGCCGCTCGATACGCAATCCGAAAATCAATGCCATGTTATTCGCGGCTCGTCAGAGCCGTCGGATCGCCGCCTCCCCACGCGGCGGGCCGAAACTCACTTTCGTTCGTCAGTCCTTGCAGGCGGCGACCATTGTTTTCGACAAACTCTGCCCTGCCTCTTTCGAGTCGGTTACCAAGAACTGTGCTTTGTCCGCGCGAAACCGCTCAACATACAAGTCGGGCCGCCTTTACGTATTTTCCCGTGCGCCGGCAAAATCATTCCCGATAAATTATCATTTATCGGAACGGTTTCGCTCTGTAAGGCGCGATGCGCGGGGATGAACATGCCTCGTCCCGCGCGCTGGCGGAAATCTGGTTCAAAAACGCAAGCTGCTTTTGGACGATTTCCTTCTCCAGCACTCGCGCTCGGATGAGTTTGAGGGAACTGCGCTCCCGCGCGGGGCCGCGTGCCCGCGGTGGGCTTGCGATGCTTCGCATCGCTTGGGCTGCCTCTACCCCGACTTATTTTGGCCCGCGTTTCTTTTTCCCGTCCGGGTTGATATTTCAAAAACAAAAACTAACTTTGTAAGGATCGGCTCGGCGAGCTGTTTTCTTCCGACTCAAACGATTAAAAATCCATACATTATGAACATCTCCCACATCGAGCATCTGGGCATCGCGGTAAGAAGCCTGGATGCGGCTATTCCGTATTATGAAAAGGTACTGGGCCTGAAATGTTATAATATCGAGGAGGTGGCGGATCAGAAGGTGCGCACGGCTTTTTTCAAGGCGGGGCAAACGAAGATCGAGCTGCTCGAGCCGACTTCCGACGACAGTACGATCGCTAAGTTTATCGAAAAGCGGGGCGAGGGAATTCATCATTTGGCGTTCGCGGTGGCTGACGGGGTGTCTGAGGCGCTGGCGCATTGCGAAGCGGAGGGCGTGCAGTTGATCGACAAGGCGCCGCGGCGGGGGGCGGAGGGTCTGAATATCGCGTTTCTGCATCCGAAGTCGACAATGGGGGTGCTTACGGAACTCTGCGAAGACCCGGCGAATAAGAAATAAACGTTCGGTTTTCTGCAGCCTTCGAGCCGGGTGTTTTTTTGGGGGGTAATCGCCTCGATCCGGTGAGGCGTTTGTTCTTTATAAAAACTTTTTTTGATGCCGCTCAGGCCGCGGGGGCCCTTTTTTCTTAGCCGCCTCAAACCGGCGGGGTTCTTCTTTTCTTTTGACAGCAAAAGAACCGAGCAGCGTTCCGAGGACAGAGACCGCTTGCGGGCTATGCCGAGGCAGCGCGAGGAAGACCACAGGTCAAACGAAGCAAAGAAAACTGTCTCCAGCCGGTTTCGCCTTGTCGGGTATCCGCGCCTCTTGCGCGGCCCCCTCAAGGCAAAACACGACGCTTCCGGAAAAGGCTTTCGCGTGCGGAGAATACCGTTTCCCGCGTCAGCGGCCAGGCCGGAATCCAATAAATCGCGACCGCAGGTCGCGCGCCCGACGCCGCCCCACGCGGAGGGGCGGTGCCGTTCGGCACTCGATCCGGTCTGTAACTACCCTAAACGGCATCGCCGGCGTCGGACGGTGCTGCTGAGATGCGAAAGGACTTTTCAAC
>NZ_CANQYJ010000080.1 GCF_947628055.1 uncultured Rikenella sp. | reverse complement strand
CTTTGTGAACAAAGAGAACCAGAAAAACTTTTTGAGATGCTAACGCATCTCTTGAGCCTGCCGGGTACCCTTGTTTTCGATTCTCTTGGGGTGTGAGCAATAGCGGGCAATTGAGTACTGTACTTTATGCCCGCTATTGCCACGCCCCAAAGAAAGTGCAATGCAAGAGGACTGCGGAGCCTAAGGAGTAGCGCAGCTATCTGAAAGTTTCTTTGGTTCTTTCTTTTCAAAGAAAGAACAGTCACTCACAGCACAGTGCAAAATAAACCTACGGTTCCGAACAGGGATTCATCAATCCGCACGCCTATTTAAGACGCACCGAAAAGGAAAAGTTTAATCGATTGTGGATAATTTTTCAGCGAAAAGAGACCTCGGAATGAAAAATCGCCCAGGAAAGAGGCATTTTCGGAAATAAACGTATAACTTTGTATAAATGTGTTAACCGATTCACAGTAGCAGTTCAAAACATCCATACAGACCCGCTTTGCACACACGAATAAATAACCCAAATACACTTTAATCATGGCAGAAGAAAAAGCGACGAAGCTGATGGCCGAATTCCCGCCAGTTACCACCGAGGCGTGGGAGGAAGTCATTGCCAAAGACCTGAAAGGGGCCGACCGCACCAAGAAATTGGTGTGGCGGACACTGGAGGGATTCAACGTCGAGCCGTACTACCGGGCCGACGACATGGCCGACTTGAAACATTTGGGCACCCGGCCGGGCGAATTTCCGTATGTCCGGGGCGTCAAGGCCGACAACCGCTGGCGGGTGCGGCAGACCATCGAGGTGGGAGACGACCCGGCGGCGGCCAATCGAGAGGCACATGATGTGCTGATGAAAGGAGTCGATTCGCTCGGCTTCGTTATTAAGAACAAAGAATTCTCGGCCTCGGACCTCGACACCTTATTGAAAGGCATTACGATCACCGCGGTCGAGCTCGCTTTCAGCGGGTGCGGCGTTTACCGGGCGGCGGAACTGTTTCTGGATAAGATCGTTGCGGAAAAGCTCGACCCGGAACAGGTGTTCGCCGTTTTCGGGATCGACCCGCTTATGAAACTTTCCAAAAAGGGATCGTGGGGATGCTCGGCGCCGGACGGAGCCAAGCAGTTCGGACGGATCCGCGAATTGCTCGACCGGGCGCCGCAGTACAAACGCATCCGGATGATGACGGTGCACGGGACGCTGTTCCACAACTGCGGCGCGTCGGCGGTGCAGGAGCTGGCTTTTGCTTTGAGCATGGGACACGAGTATGTGGTGCGGCTCACGGATTTGGGGATGGATGTCGATCGGGTGGCGCCGGCCATCAAGTTCGACTTCGCGGTCGGCACCAACTACTTCATGGAGATCGCGAAGCTCAGGGCGGCGAGGCTGCTGTGGGCGAATATCATGAAACCGTATAACCCGAAGCGGGGATGCAGCTCGAAACTGCGGGCGCATATCCAGACCTCGGCGTGGAACCAGACGGTCTACGACCCGTATGTCAATATGCTGCGGGGGACGACCGAGGCGATGAGCGCGGCGGTCGCGGGGGTGGATTCGATCGAGGTGCTGCCGTTCGACCACGCTTATGAACAGCCGACGGAGTTCAGTTCGCGGATTGCTCGGAACGTGCAGCTCTTGCTGAAAGAGGAGTCGCATTTCGACCAGGTGACAGATCCGGCGGCGGGTTCGTACTACATCGAGGAGCTGACGGCGTCGATCGCGGCGGAGGCGTGGAAACTCTTCCTCGCGGTTGAAGACTTGGGAGGGTATACGGCGGCGTTCGAGGCAGGATTTATTCAGGATCGGGTCGAAGAGACGGCAAACAAGCGGGATCACAATATCGCAACGCGGCGGGAGGCTCTGTTGGGGACGAACCAGTTCCCGAATTTCAACGAGACGGCTCCGGCGGAGATTACGGCGGAGACGGTGACGCGGGGGGCGAAGCGCTGCCACTGCGGGTGCAAACATGCGGATCGGGAGCCGGAATACCGGCCGCTCCGGCCGTACCGGGGGGCGATGGCGTTCGAGGCGATGCGCCTGCGGACGGATCGCAGCGGCAAAGAGCCGAAGGCGTTCATGCTGACGTGCGGAACGCTGGCGATGGCGCGGGCAAGAGCGCAGTTCGCTTGCAATTTCTTCGCCTGTGCGGGGATCCGGGTGATCGACAACACGTTCTTCGCATCGGTGGCCGAAGGGGTCGAGGCGGCGAAGGCGTCGGGGGCGCGGATCGTGGTGGTCTGCTCGTCGGACGACGACTATGCGACGCTGGCGCCGGAGGTTTTCGAGGCTTTCCGCGGAACGGATGTCATCGTGGTGGTGGCGGGTGCGCCGGCGTGCCAACCGGAACTCGAAGCGGCGGGTATCTCGCATTTCATCAGTGTCCGCAGCAATGTCCTCGAAACACTCGAGGGATACCTCAAAGAATTGGGTATTTAATCGTTCTGTTTTTCTGTAACCGTTCTTTGGGCTGGTTTGAGGGAACTGTTCTCTTTGTGAACAAAGAGAACCAGAAAAACTTTCGGGAATGCTTGCGCATTCCATGACCGTTCTTAGTGAATAGTGCTCGACTTACTTTTGGGCTGGGGTAATGGCGCGCTAATGGTTTGGCTTGCAAAAAAGCGCGCCATTACTCCCGGCCCAAGAAATAGGCCGCAGGACTCTTGACTACGGCAGCCCATGCGATACGCCAGTATCGCCGAAAGTCTTTTGGGTACCTTTTCTTCAGAAAAGGTACGGTACCATACAGTAGCCAAACACAGGGTTGCAAAAAACAGAACCCATAAAAGACAAATTGTATGAGAGCAAAATTTTCAGATATAGCCTACTCGGCGGCAAGTTCCGCCGGAGCGAGCGGCAGCTGCGGCTGCGGCGCGAAAAACAAAACATGCGGCGACGCGCCGGTTTGGATGACACCGGAACATATCGCCGTCAAAGGGACATACACCGCAGACGACCTGCTCGGGATGGAGCACCTCAACTATGCCGCCGGGATCGCACCATATCTGCGGGGGCCGTACTCGACCATGTACGTGATGCGGCCGTGGACCATCCGGCAGTACGCCGGATTCTCGACCGCTGCGGAATCCAACGCCTTTTACCGGCGGAACTTGGCCGCAGGACAAAAGGGATTGTCCGTGGCGTTCGACCTCGCGACGCACCGCGGGTACGACGCCGACCACCCGCGCGTGGTAGGGGACGTGGGGAAGGCAGGAGTGAGCATCTGCTCCGTTGAAGACATGAAAGTCCTCTTCGACGGGATTCCCCTCGACAAAATGTCCGTCTCGATGACCATGAACGGCGCCGTGCTGCCGGTGCTGGCATTCTATATCGTGGCAGGCTTGGAACAAGGGTGTACGCTGGAACAGCTCAGCGGAACCATCCAAAACGATATTCTGAAAGAGTTCATGGTGCGCAACACCTATATTTATCCGCCGGAATTTTCGATGCGCATCATCGCCGACATTTTCGAGTACACCTCGAAAAACATGCCGAAATTCAACTCGATTTCGATCTCCGGCTACCACATGCAGGAGGCCGGAGCGACGGCGGACATCGAAATGGCGTATACCTTGGCGGACGGGTTGGAATACCTGCGCACCGGGGTCAATGCAGGGATGGACATCGACAGCTTTGCGCCGCGGCTGTCATTCTTCTGGGCAATCGGGATGAACCACTTCATGGAGATCGCCAAGATGCGCGCCGCGCGGATGCTGTGGGCCAAGATCGTCAAACAGTTCAACCCGAAGAACCCGAAATCGCTGGCACTCAGAACCCACAGCCAGACTTCGGGGTGGTCGCTTACGGAACAAGACCCGTTCAACAACGTGGCCCGGACGGCGATCGAAGCGATGGCGGCGGCACTGGGACATACGCAATCCCTGCACACCAATGCGCTGGATGAGGCGATCGCGCTGCCGACCGACTTTTCGGCGCGGATCGCGCGGAACACGCAGATTTACATTCAGGAAGAGACCAACATCTGCCGCAGCGTCGATCCGTGGGCAGGCTCTTACTACGTGGAGTCGCTCACCAACCAGATCATGCACAAGGCATGGGCATTGATCGAAGAGGTCGAATCGCTGGGCGGGATGGCCAAAGCGATCGAAACGGGCGTGCCGAAGATGCGGATCGAAGAGGCGGCGGCGCGGACGCAGGCCCGGATCGACTCGGGCGAACAGACGATCGTGGGGCTGAACAAATACCGGCTCGACAAGGAAGACCCGATCGACATTCTGGCGGTGGACAACACGGCGGTGCGGGAGTCGCAGGTCAAACGGCTGCAGGAGCTGCGGGCCAATCGCGATCAGGCGGCGGTGGACCGTGCGCTGGCGGCCATTACGGAGTGCGTGCGGACGAAGAAGGGAAACTTGCTGGAACTGGCGGTCGAAGCGGCGAAAGTGCGCGCGTCGCTGGGCGAAATCTCGGATGCCTGCGAGGTGGTCGTGGGCAGATACAATGCGGTGATCCGCTCAATTTCAGGTGTTTATTCGGCAGAAGTGAAAGACGACGACAAGTTCGCCAAGGCCAAGGAGCTGTGCGAACGCTTTGCAAAACAGGAGGGGCGGCAGCCTCGGATCATGATCGCCAAACTGGGGCAGGACGGCCACGACCGGGGAGCGAAGGTGGTGACGACAGGCTATGCGGACATTGGGTTCGATGTCGATATGGGGCCGCTGTTCCAGACGCCGGAAGAGGCGGCGAAACAGGCGGTGGAAAATGATGTCCATGTAGTGGGCGTGTCGTCCTTGGCGGCGGGACACAAGACGCTGGTGCCGCAGATCGTGGCCGAACTCAAACGCTTGGGACGGGAGGACATCGTGGTGATCGTGGGCGGGGTGATCCCGCACCAGGACTACGACTTCCTCTACCAAAACGGAGCGGCGGCGATCTTCGGGCCGGGGACGCCGGTCACGGACGCGGCGATCAAGATTCTCGAAATCCTGCTCGACGAATAGCATCGTCCCTTTCCGCAATCGTACGCCGGTGCGGCCTGTTTGACCCAGGCCGCACCGGCTTTTTTTACAGCGAAAACCGTAAAAATTACTTTTCTCGCATACCAAAAACGGCACCGAATCTGTTTGTATAAGTCAAGACCGGCAGCAAAATACTTGATGTTACGAATTATTTGTATCTTTGCCAAATTGTTGCTCCATAAAGAAAGAGAAAACGCGAAAACCATCCCCTCGGGGCTTAAAAACGGAGGATAACGCATGAACAGAATCTTTACCGCACTGATGCTCACAGCCGGCATGGGAGCCGCGGCCGTTCCCGCCGCCGGACAGAAAACCGTGAACATCGCATTCGGCAACTTCGACCACTGGGTCGTGCGCGAGATCAAGGAATCGGGAGTGATCGGCGGCAACGTCCGCTACCTGTACGAGGTCGCACCCGACGATACCTTGCGGGGCAACATGCCTTACCGTCGCAATCCCCAATCGCCGTGGGGGACTTCCAACGTGCTGGCCAAAGTGAGCGGCATCACCAAAGGCAGCGTGACCGTGTTCCCCGAACAACGCGGCACAGGACGCTGCGCCCGGCTCGACACCAAATTGGAAACCGTCAAGGTGCTGGGAATGATCAATGTCACAGTGCTCGCTTCCGGAAGCATCTTTTTGGGCGACCTGGTCGAACCGGTCAAAGACACCAAAAATCCCATGGCCAAACTCAACCACGGCGTGCCTTTCACCGGCAGACCGACGGCGCTGGTCATGGACTACAAATACCGCACCGACGGATCGCAGAACCGCATCAAGGCCACCGGCTTCAGTTCGCAGAAAACCGTGCCCGGACAGGATTACGGCGACGTGATCCTGCTGCTCCAGAAACGGTGGGAAGACGCCGACGGGAATGTCTATGCCAAGCGCGTGGGAACTGCCAGCGAACGGTTCGGCACCAATACCCCGAATTGGGTGAACGGGCATGCCGTGCCGGTGCTGTACGGCGACATTACCGGAAATCCCGCTTTTCAGCCGCAGATGGGGCTGGTGCCGGACGACCGCGCCTACTGGTGCCGCAACAGCAAAGGCGAAATGGTGCCGATCCACGAGACGGGCTGGGCTGCGGCGGACGAACAGCCTACGCACATGATCCTGCAAATGTCATCCAGCCACGACGGCGCCTACGTGGGGACGGTGGGGAACAGTCTCTGGGTGGACAACGTGAAGCTCCAATACTGACCTTTACTTCTTAGCGAACTCCACCGATGAGCCGATTCCGCCAATCCTGTCTGCCCCTTTTTCTTTTTGCGGTCGCCGCGGCCCTGACATGCACCGGTCGGGCTTCGGCGGCGCGGCCGGCCATTCCGCCGGCCGATACAGTCTCGGGACTCTCTGTCGGGACGGATACGACGACCGGGATCGCCGCAGACAGCACGGCCGCAGCTGTGACCGTTGCGGACACCCTGCCGAAAAAACTGACCGGCTGGCAGAAATTCAAACGCTTCTTTACGGAGTCCAACCAGCCGAAATACAACCGGAAGAAGTTCGACTTCAGCATTATCGGCGGGCCGTTCTATTCAAACGATGTCAAGGTAGGGCTGGGGTTAGTGGCTTCGGGCCTGTATCGCCTCGACCGTAATGACACCCTTTCGCAACCGTCCAACGTCTCGCTTTTCGGATCGGTGGCTACCTCCGGATTCTATATGGTGGGGATACGGGGAAACAACATCTTCCCGAAAGACCGCTACCGGCTCGATTACGTGCTTTACACCTTCTCGTTCCCGAGCGCATTCTGGGGGATCGGGTACGATATGGCCGTGAACGACGCCAACGCCAGCCGGTATACCCGCAAGCAGAACCAGGTCAAAGTCGATTTCCAGTTCAGAATCGCCGACCACCTCCATATCGGGCCGGTGGCCAGCTTCGACTACGTGGACGGTCTGCGGTTCGACCGGCCGGAGCTGCTGAACGGGCAAGACCCGTCGGTACTCAGCTTCGGCATGGGTTTTGTGCTGAACTACGACTCGCGCGACGTGATGACCAACGCTTACGAGGGATGGTACGTGCGGCTCGAGCAGTACGCCAACCCGAAATGGTTGGGGAACAAATACGCCTACGGGCGCACGGACGTGATCGTGGACTATTATCAGAAGCTGTGGAAAGGGGCCGTGCTGGCATTCGACTTCCACACGCAGCATAACTACGGAGACGTGCCGTGGACGATGATGGCCAAGCTGGGCGGCTCGTACCGCATGCGCGGCTACTACGAGGGCCGGTACCGCGACAACAACCTGACCGAGATACAGATGGAGCTGCGGCAGCACATCTGGCACCGCCACGGGCTGGCGGCATGGGTCGGCGCGGGAAACGTATACAAGGATTTTAAAACTTTCCGCTGGGGCCATACCCTGCCCAACTACGGGATCGGCTACCGGTGGGAATTCAAGAAAAGGGTGAACGTCCGTCTCGACTACGGCTTCGGAAAAGGCCAGAGCGGCTTCCTCTTCCAGATCAATGAAGCATTTTAAACATATCGTCAATCGGCTCGGAACCCGTTTTTCCGACCAGCGGACATACTACTGGATTTTTCTGGCGGTGCTGTTAGTGCCGAACCTGTTTCTGTGCTGCACCGAGCCGCTTCCGTTTTTCGGCAGACTGGCTTTGATCTTGGTGCCGGGGGCGGTGTGGATGGCCGTGCTGACAGCGAGCCGCAGGCCGGGGATCGTGATCTGGTGCCTGCTGCCGATGCTCGTTTTCGGGGCATTCCAGTTAGTGCTGCTCTACCTGTTCGGGAACTCCATCATTGCGGTGGACATGCTGCTCAACGTGGCGACCACCAACTCGGGCGAGGCGCTGGAGCTGCTGGGCAAGCTCGCGCCGGCGATCGTGGGGGTGGTGCTGCTCTATGCGCCGACTTTGATACTGGGGGTGATGTCGATCCGGATCGACGATCGGCTGACAGGGGCTTTCCGGCGCCATAACTTGGGCAGGGCCGGCATCGTCTTCCTCGCGGGCGTGGCGACACTTTTCGGGGCACGGGTGCAGAACTCCGAATACCGGGCCCGGCTCCACCTCTGGCCGGTCAATATCGGCTACAACCTGACACTGGCGGTCGAACGGTGGGAGCAGAGCGAACGCTATGCCGAGACTTCGCGGGATTTCCGGTTCGGGGCGGTTTCCCATCGGGCGGACAGCGTGCGGGAGGTCTATGTGATGGTCGTCGGCGAAACGGCGCGAGCGCTCAACTGGCAGCTCTACGGATACGAGCGGGAGACCAACCCTTGCCTGTCGAAAACCGACGGACTGGTGTGGTACCGGGATATGCTGACCCAGGCCAATGCCACGCACAAGAGCGTGCCGATCATGCTGAGTGCGGCATCGGCGGAAGACTACGACATCCTTTATACCCATAAAAGTATTCTGACCGCTTTCAAGGAGGCGGGATTCCGCACGGCGTTCTTCTCCAACCAGCTGCCGAACCGCTCGTTCATCGACCATTTCGGGGCAGAGGCGGACACCACCGTGTTTCTGAAAGCCAATGCCCAGGCCAAAGGCGAGGAGTACAACCCTTACGACGAAGTCTTGCTGCGGAGCGTGGACAACCTGCTGGCGGATACCGCGGTACGGAAACTGTTCATCGTGCTGCATACTTACGGCTCGCATTTCGACTACCAGGAACGGTACCCGGTGAATGACATCCACTTTCGGCCGGCCAGCTACGAGTCCGTGACGCGGGAGAATCGGGATATACTGGTCAACGCCTACGACAACTCGATCCGGACGACGGACAAACTCTTGTACGGCATCATTTCGCGGCTCCGCGCGCAGCCGAACACGGCGGCGGCCATGCTCTACGCATCGGATCACGGCGAAGATATTTTCGACGACCGGCGGAACCTGTTCCTGCACGCTTCGCCGATTCCCTCTTATTATCAGCTCCATATCCCGTGCGTGATGTGGTTTTCCGCGGCGTATGACGCGCTGAACCCGGCGGCCCATGCACACGCGGCGGCGAATGCGGATAAACCGATGACCACCAATGTGATTTTCCATACGCTGCTTTCCGTGGGAGGGATCGAAACTCCGTACCGGAACGATTCGCTGGCGGTGACCTCGCCGTTTTTCACGGTCACGCCGCGCCACTACCTGAACGACCATAACGAGCCGGAAACGCTCGACCGCGTGGGGCTCAAACCGCAGGACATCGAAATGTTCCGGCGCATGGGGCTGGAATACCCTGCTTCCCCGGCGGACAAGGCTATGCGGAAATCGAAATAAATCGCTATATTTGTTTGTTTTCCGATCGGGATACCATGAAGCTGCGCCGACATATCGCTTTCTTTGCCGTACTGGTGGCCAGCACGGTGCTCTTCGCGCATATCTTCATCCCGCATCATCATTGCAGCGAAGACCTTTCGGTCTGCTCGCCCTTGTTCGGCATTCGGCACCAGGCCGGCGGTCTGGCCCAGACATCGGGAGATCAAACTTCGGACGGATGCGACCTGTCTCATTCGGTTCCTTCGCTGTCGTTTCTGCTGCGCAATCCGGTCGGCGATTCTGTGCAGACCGGTTTCGACCTTTTTTCCACTCCGTTTCTTCTTTGCGATAACCGGATCGAAATTCCGGAACCGAATTCGGATACCTCTATTCTTTTCGCCCGGGCCGATCGGGGAGGGGATTCGTTATGGACACCCGATTCCTCGTCGGGAAGGGCTCCTCCAGTCGTTTTATAGTTTCGATCCGCACCGCTTCGGAAAGAGGCGGCGTATGTCTTTTGCAAAACTGTAAAACGAGATTTTTCCATGAAATTTCCATTGATATTGCTGTCGGCGCTCACCGCGCTGACATGGGCCGGATGTGCACCCCATCCGGCGGACGACGGTCATGACCACGACCACGGAGCCGAAAGCCACGGCCATGCGGCCGAAACAGCCGGAAAAGAACATATCGACGAGCCGGGCGTGATTGCACTCGGCGACGAGCAAGCGGCTGCGCTCGGTCTGACCTATGAAACGGCGGCCACAGGGCCGTTCGCTTCCGTGATTCGCACCGGCGGCGCGATCGAAGCCGCTCCGGGCGACCGATCGACCGTGACGGCCACGACATCGGGTATTGTCGGCTTTGGCGGCCGCCGGCTGACCGAAGGGACGCACGTCGTCCAAGGGTCGCCTCTGTTGGTGCTGGGTTCCTCCGGCATGGTCGGAGACAACTATCCGCAGCAGTTGGCCGATGCCCGGGCGGAGCTGGCCAAAGCGGAGGCGGACTATGCCCGGGCGGAGACGCTTTCGGGCAATAAGGTGGTCAGCGGGGCGGATCTGGAGGCGGCCGAACTGGCCGTGGACGTGGCGCGCCGTAAGGTGGCCGTCCTTTCCGAAAATGCCACCAAGGGGGGTAAAAACATTGTCGCGCCGATCGGCGGTTACGTCACGTCGCTCCTTGTGGGCGAGGGGGATTATGTCGCGGCGGGCCAACCGTTGGCGACGATTTCTGCCAACCGGAACTTGGTGCTGCGGGCCGACGTGCCGCAGCGTTGCTTGTCGGAGGTCGCGGAGGTGCGGACGGCCAATTTCACGATGCCTTACGACGGCAAGAGCTATGATCTTATGGAATTGGGCGGCCGGCTGATCGGTTCGGGCCGTGCGGTGGCGGCGGGATCGCCGACGCTGCCGGTGCGGTTCGAGTTCGACAACCGGGTAGGGCTGACGCCGGGATCGGTGGTGGAGGTTTTCCTCAAGGGGGCGGTGCGCGAAGGGGTTCTGACGGTGCCGCTGTCGGCTCTCACGGAGGAGCAGGGGGCGCACTATCTCTATGTGCGTCTTTCTCCGGGCCACTATCGCAAGGTGCCGGTTCGACTGGGCAGCTCGGACGGGGTGCGGGTCGAGGTGCTCGCGGGTCTCGCGCCGGGCGAGGTGGTGGTGACCGAAGGGGCTTACTATGTCCGTCTGGCTGGTATGTCAACTGCTATCCCGCACGGCCATTCCCACTAACTTTCTTTAACTGTTCCTTTTTTTCTGTAGGCTTTATTGTACGTATTCGGGATGGAACTGTTCTCTTTAACTTCGCTTCGCTCGTTTTCCTCGCGCTATCTCGGCATAGTCCGCAAGCGGCCTCTGCTCTCGAAACGCTGCTCGGTTGTGAACAA
>NZ_CANQYJ010000079.1 GCF_947628055.1 uncultured Rikenella sp. | reverse complement strand
GGCCCCCCGCGGCCTGAGCGGGAGGAGAAGAAAAAACTCTACCCCCGGCGAGGGAACGCCCACCGGCCCGAGGCAATTATCAAAGAAAAAAGCCTCTGCGGCATGAGCGGTGAAGTGAAAAAAGTGCCCGCCCGGCAGGAGGGCAATGAAGAAAAAGCCCTGCCGGCTCGAGACGGCTAAGAAAAGTGCCCCCGCGGCATGAGCGAAGCTCGCCCTGTTCTCCGAACCGGATTTCTGCCAGCGCGTGAGTAAAGAATGATTCTGAATCGTACCGGGTCGCCGCCAGCGGAGAGAGCAACGAGCTCCGCCGAAGTTGCTCGCGCCGCGTGGGGTGGCGGCGACTCGCGCGACCCGTTGGATCGCGGTTTATTTGGCTTCCGACAGAGAAACGGCCGGAGCCAGCGGGGCTTTGGGATAGAGGCGGCCAATAAAACAGCCAACGGCTGCGGCTCGAGTGCCGAGCGGCACCCGGCTCGAGGCGACCAAAAGACTACACTGTTTCCCGGTGCACACGAAGCACATACCGAGTTAAAACATTTCGAACCGTGAGCTATTTCCGATCTTATTTCCTGTGCGCCCTTTATTTGCCGATTATCACCGACACAGCGGCACAGCCAGTCGACAGCCTGCCGCTCTTCCGCCGGATCATGCTCGACGCATCGCCCGCACAGGCATTGCCCGCCGCGATTTTACGGAATCCGGCCGCTATGCGGTTCCGGCAGGACTACCCACTCTCCGAACTTTCGGTCAGTTACGAAGACACCCGTCGAGGAGATGCAGCCTTGTCGCAGCAAGGTAACGGATACGGTGGATTCGGTTTCGCCGCCCGGTCATTCGTGCCCACCGGTGCGAGAGGGAGCGCTTTCGGCGAAGCAGGCTACTCGAACGGCACCCGCCGCAATGTGCAGTGGAGCGAAACAGCCGACATCGAGTGGCTCTACCCCTATCTGACCGCCGATTCGGCGGGCGGGAGCCTGACATCGGAAACCTACCGGTTCTCGGGCGGATACGCCCATACCGTCGGCCAGTGGACGTGGGCGGCCCAGCTCGCTTACCGGGCCATGCTCGAATACCGCGAAATCGACCCCCGGCCCCGGAACGTAGTTTCCGACCTGCAAGGATCGCTGGCCGCCGCCCGGAGCGCAGGTGCGGATTATCAAATCGCGTTGGCCGTGCGCGGACGTAAATACGGACAGCGAGGCGACATCGACTTCTACAACGAAATGAACCAGGCCACCATCTATCACCTCACCGGCCTTGGCATGGATTACGTACGGTTCGCGGGCGTGCAGACCGATGCGTACTATTCGGGATGGGGAGCCGGCGGATCGATCGATTTTTTTCCGGCATCGCGCAACGGTTTCTCGGTTTCCGCAGCCTACGACTATTTCACCTTCCGCAAAGAGATGACCGGAATGAACAACCTGCCGTTAGTATCGGCAGACGATCATGCAGCGAACGTCCAGCTTTCGTATACTGCCTCGGAAACGGAACTGGCCTGGGGCGCGACAGCCGGGGCTTGTTACCGGCACCGCACCGGCACGGAACACATCTTCGGCGACCCGGCCGGCAACATCTATCCGCAGATAGGCAGCAACGAAGCGTACACCAGCCGGATCGCGAACGGGACCCTGTCGGGTTTCGTGGGCAGCCTGCCCGCAGCACGCACAGTCTGGTGGGTGGAGCCGTCGGTTTCGTACCTCGATTTCCAGTCCGAATATGCGCCGGCCCGGCGGGAGATGTCGTTCTCGCGCTGGCAGGCCGGCGTGGACGGGACAGTGATGCGGACCTGGCGGCGGTGGATGCTGCGGGCCGAGGCCGGGGCCTCCCGTTCGGGGAAAATAAAAGGCATCCTCTCTTTGCCCGGAGCCGACTTCAGCACATCGCGCATCCGGTCGCTGCGGGACGATTACCGGTATCTGACAGACAGCTTCACCCGTGTCCGGATAGAGTTGCAAGTCGATTGCCGGGTCGGAAACGAACGGGCGCTGTTCGTCCGCGGCGGCTGGACACGCGACTGGTTCCGGGAGAGCGGAACGGCCGACGGGTGGACGGTCGGCGTCGGATTCGGATTCTGACGGATTTTTCGCAGCGAGGAGAGCGGTTTAAGCGAGACCTTCGTCCGGATGTATCCGCCGTCGCCGGCTCGGTCGAACCCGAAATTTGGGGATTCCGCCTGAAAAATATTACATTTGCTCCTGCGACGGTTCCGAATGCGGCCCGCGGAATCACATTCCGCTTCGGGTCCCGGATGAAAAGGGAACCGGGTGAGAATCCCGGACAGTTCCCGCTGCTGTAAGTTCCGGCTTCCCCCCTTCTTTTCGGGAAGCCTCCGCACCCGGCTTTCTTTGCCACTGGCCCCCTGCGGGCCGGGAAGGCGCCGGGTGCCGGAACAAGTCAGAAGACCTGCCTTCGCCCAACCCCCTTTCCCCGATCGGCGACCTACGGCGAATAGGCTCGAACCCCACCGGAACATCCGCTTCGTTTCCGCGTTGTGTTTTTTCCTTTTCCTGCGGCAGTCCGTTCGGTTTCGCAACACGAACCGATGAGAAAACACTCCGGAAATACGGCCGCATACTCAGCCCGCATTCACCTCCCGAAGCGGCCCCTACTTTCAGGTGCAAGGCCGGCGGGCAGCTCTCTGCGATCCGCTGCCCTGCGGCGGATTTCGATCGGCCTGTTTCTTCTGCTCGGGTTCGGCTCGTGCATGGACTACGGCCCGATGGACGAAGAAGACTTCAGCGGCTCTTCGCCCGCCGGCGACGGCGTGTTCGTCCTGTGCGAAGGCAACTTCATGTACGGCAACGCCACCCTCTCCTACTATATCCCGAGCAAAAAGCGGGTGCAGAACGATATTTTTTCGCGCGCCAACGGCATCGCATTGGGCGACGTGGCCCAGTCGATGGCCCTTCACGACAGCCGAGGGTACCTCGTCATCAACAATTCCGGCGTCATTTTCGCGATCGACACCGATACTTTTCGCGTGGTCGGCACCCTGACGGGGCTGGTGTCGCCGCGCTATGTCCATTTCGTGAGCGACACCAAAGCCTATGTCACCGACCTGTACGATTCCCGCATCACGGTGTTCGATCCGCGGACGCTCGAAATTACAGGCCATATCCCGCTCCCCGGCCACAAATCGGCCGAACGGATGGTGCAACGGGGCGACACGGTTTTCACCAACTGCTGGTCGTACGACAACAAGATACTGGCGATCGATGTCCGGCGGGACGAAGTGGTCGATTCGGTCACAGTCGGGATCCAGCCCAACTCGCTCGCGATAGACCGCTACGGCAAGTTATGGGCCGTCACCGACGGCGGGTACGAGGGGAGCCCATACGGGCACGAAGCCCCCGCCTTGTGGCGGATCGACGCGGAAACTTTGCGGATCGAGCGGCGGTTCGACCTGCCGATGGGCGCCCTGCCGTCGGAGCTGTCGCTGAACGGCGCCGGCGACACCCTTTATTTCCTCGACCGGGGAGTGTGGCGGATGCCGGTGGAGGCGGAGGCGCTGCCGGCGGCGGCATTCATTCCCTATGGCGGGACAATCTATTACGGACTGGGGGTCGATCCGCGCTCCTCGGAGATTTACGTGGCCGACGCGATCGACTACGTACAGCCGGGGGTCGTTTACCGTTTCACGCCGCAAGGCGCAGCCGTCGACACTTTCCGGGTGGGGATCGTGCCGGGGGCGTTTTGTTTCAAGTAGGGGATGGGGATGCTGAACAGACATAAAATCGGGCGACGACCCGCAAACCAGAAGTCCCGGGAGCCGGCGGCGGAGGGGTTTCGGGGTACGTACAGCCTTTTTCGACAGCCGCCCCAACCGATTCCTGCGCCAGCGGCCGGGCCGCAGCCCCCGGCAGCGGAGGCCCGCAACAGGTCGCTCCCGCGGCACGATTATCCGGTCTCCGCGGGCTGCGGACGCAGGCTGGCTCTACTTGTTCTGTTGTTTCTCCCCCTTGCCGTCCCCGCACAGGAGCGCACGCTCCGCACCGATCCGGTGACCGTGCGGGCGCAGCGCGCCCTGCGTGACATCGGAGCCCAGAAAACCCCGCTCGACACGACTGTCCTGCGCGAAAACATCGCCCGTTCGCTGGCCGA
Source organism: uncultured Rikenella sp. (assembly GCF_947628055.1). Lineage (GTDB taxonomy): Bacteria > Bacteroidota > Bacteroidia > Bacteroidales > Rikenellaceae > Rikenella. Next base: position 6,977 of record NZ_CANQYJ010000079.1, on the reverse strand, counting down.
CGTGCTGTCGCAGAGCACCTCCGTCTTCATCAAATCCTACGGCCGCGGATCGCTGGCCACCGCATCGGTGCGCGGCACCGCGCCCTCGCACACCCAAGTGACGTGGAACGGGATGAAACTCAACTCGCCGATGCTCGGCATGGTCGATTTCTCGCTGATCCCCTCGTATCTGATCGACGACGCCGGCCTCTACCTCGGCGCCAGCTCGGTGGGCGTGACGGGAGGCGGGCTCGGCGGCGCCGTATTCTTAGGCACCCGGCCGGTGCAGGAAGAGGGTTTCGGGTTGCGTTACATCCAGGGGATCGGCAGTTTCGACACCTACGACGAATTTCTGCGCCTGACAGGGGGAGGGCGGAAGTGGCGGACCTCCACGCGTCTCTACTGGGCCTCGTCCGACAACGATTTCAAGTACACGAATTACCGGAAAAAGGTCTACGAAACGGACGGACAGGGGCAGATTACCGGTTTCCATTACCCCGTGGAGCGCAACCGGAACGGCGAATACCGGGATTTCCACGTCGTCCAGGACTTGTTTTACGACACCGGCAACGGCAGCCGGTGGGGGCTGTCGGTATGGTATCTCGCCTCGCGGCGCGGCATCCCGATGCTGAACGTCGATTACAAGACCGACAACCGCAGCCGGAACCGGCAGGACGAACGGACGCTCCGGGCCGTGGCGACATGGGATCGGCTCCGGGAAAAACTGAAGCTGAGCGCCCGCGCGGGATATACCTACACCGACATGCGATACCGGTATTGGGGCGATCCGGGCGGCGGCGAGCCGTTAGTGGAGATGATCCGTTCGCAGAGCTACGTGAATACCGTGTACGGCGAATTTAGCGCCGACTATTACTTGGGGAAAAAGTGGCTTTTTACGGGCAAGATAACCGCCGCCCAGCATTTCGTGCGGAGCTCCGACCGCACGGTGAACACCCCGGCGGGCGGACAGGCGGCGGTGGGCTACGACGAAGCCCGGCTCGAGCTGTCGGGTTTCGCGGGCGTCAAGTACCGGCCGACGGAGCGGTTCGGCGTGGGGCTCGACCTGCGCGAAGAGCTGTGGGGCCGACGCACCACGCCGCTGATCCCCGCCCTTTTCGCCGATTTTCTCCTGTCGCGGAAAGGGAACGTGATGCTGAAAGCCTCCGCCGCCCGGAACTACCGCTATCCGACCCTCAACGACCTCTATTTCATGCCGGGCGGCAACGATTCGCTCCGCAGCGAGCGGGGCTGGACATACGATGCGGGGGTCGAGTTCACCGTGGGCGACCTGCGGTTGGAACGGCACCGCGTGGGTTTCCGGGGCGAGGCGACGGTCTACAATTCGTGGATCGACGACTGGATCGCCTGGCTGCCTACTTTCAAAGGATTCTGGTCGCCGGTCAATGTCCGGAAAGTGCATGCCTACGGATTGGAGGCGAAGGCCCGTTTAGCGGCGGATTTAGGGCGGGGCTGGCGCCTCGGGATCGACGGCAACTTCGCCGTCACCCATTCGGTCAACCACGGCGACCCGCAGAACTGGGCCGACGAGTCGATCGGCAAACAATTGGTCTACATTCCGGTCTATTCCGCGGCAGCGGCGGGGCGGCTCACGTGGCGGTCGTGGACGCTGCTCTACCGATGGAACTACTACAGCGAACGCTACACCACCTCGAGCAACGAAACGACCGCGAGGTTGGGGGTGCTGGCGCCGTATTTCATGAACGACGTCTCGTTGGAGAAACGGTTCTCGTTCCGCTGGGCGGAGCTCTCCGTTAAAGCGACGGTCGATAATCTGTTCGACGAGGAGTACGAATCGGTGCTTTCGCGACCGATGGCCGGGCGCAGCTACGGCTTTTTCATCGGCTTCTCGCCGCGCTGGGGCGGCAGATAGAAAGCGGGGGCGGCTGTTTATTGCCGGGAAGGGTGCGTATTCTCGCTAAGAATCGTTAGCTTTGTATTTTAACGGGGTGCCTCTTTGCCGGAACCCCGCTTGCAGTCGTTGCGAATTACTAACCTCAAATACTCTTACCGAATGAATCCTATCCATCGATTGTTGGGGACGGCGATTGTGGCCGGAGCCCTCGTCTCCTGCTCGTCCGGAACCGTTCAGAAAGCCGATTATCAGGTCATTCCGCTGCCGCAGCAGATTACGGCGGTGGAGGGTGCCGACTTCCGCCTCGACGAGGGCGTGAAGATTCTCTATCCCGAAGGGAACGAAAAAATGCAGAAAAACGCGGCGTTTCTGGCCGAATACATCGGCCAGATGACCGGTCTGGAGCTCCCCACGGCGGCGGAGAGCGCTGCGGATGGCAAGGGGAATATCGTGCTGGAGCTGGGGCTCGAGGCCGAAAATCCGGAAGCCTACCGCCTCACCGTGAATGCCGACGGGGTGCGGATCGCCGGCGCTTCGGAAGCGGGCGTTTTCTACGGGATACAGACCTTGCGCAAGTCGCTGCCGATTACGGTGAAGACCGGCGGAACAGTCGCGCTGCCGGCTGTCGAAGTCGACGACCGGCCCCGGTTCGCTTACCGCGGGACGCATCTCGATGTGAGCCGCCATTTCATCGGCGTCGATTCCGTGAAGCGGTTTATCGACATCTTAGCTTTGCACAACATCAACCGGTTCCACTGGCACCTGACGGATGACCAGGGGTGGCGGATCGAAATCAAAGGGCGGCCGGAGCTGACCGCGGTCGGTTCGCAGCGCAAGGCGACCGTCATCGGACACAACAGCGGCCGGTACGACAGTATTCCTTACGGCGGGTTCTACACGCAGGACGAGGCCCGGGAGATCGTGGCCTATGCCGCCGACCGGCACATTACGGTGATCCCGGAGATCGACCTGCCGGGCCATATGCTGGCCGCGCTGACCGCTTATCCGGAACTGGGCTGTACCGGCGGGCCGTACGAGGTGTGGGGGCAGTGGGGCGTGTCGGAAGATGTGCTGTGCGCGGGGAACGACGCGACGCTGCAATTCATCGACGAGGTACTGGCGGAAATTATCGACATTTTCCCGAGCGAATACATTCATGTGGGGGGCGACGAGTGTCCGAAAGTGCGGTGGGAGGCTTGCCCGAAGTGCCAGGCGCGGATCCGGGCTTTAGGCCTCAAGGACGACGCGAAACATACTGCGGAGGAGTACTTGCAGAGCTTCGTCATCAACCACGCCGAAAAGTTCCTGAATGCCCGCAGACGGCAGATCATCGGCTGGGACGAGACGCTCGAGGGGGGCTTGGCGCCGAACGCCACGGTGATGAGCTGGCGCGGTGTGGAAGGGGGGATCGAAGCGGCGCGGCAGAAGCATCAGGCGATCATGACCCCGACGACCTACCTCTATTTCGACTACTACCAGAGCAAGGACGTGGAGAACGAACCGATCGCGATCGGAGGCTATGTGCCGGTCGAAATGGTCTACAACTACGAACCGGTGTCGCCGCGCTTGTCGCCGGAGGAGGCGAAGTACATTATCGGCGTGCAGGCGAACATTTGGACGGAGTACATGCCGAATTTCCGGCAGGTGGAATACATGGCATTGCCTCGTCTGGCGGCGCTGGCCGAAATCCAGTGGACCGATCCGAGCCTGAAGAATTACGAACGGTTTCTGGCGCGGCTGCCGCAATTGGTGCGGATTTACGACTTGCTGGGGTATAACTATGCGACGCATGTGTTCGATGTGAATGTCTCGTTCGTGCCGAACGCTTCGGAGGGGGTGTTGGATGTGGCGATGAAGGCGATCGACGGGGCGCCGATCCACTACACGACGGACGGCAGCGAACCGACGGCTGACTCGCCGCGGTACACGGATACGGTGAAGATCGCCGAACCGTGCACGCTGAAAGCGGTGGTGGTGCGGCCGAACGGAAACAGCCGGGTCTTCACGGAAGAGATCGCTTTCAACAAGGCGAGCATGAAGCCGATCGCGATGCTGCAGCCGATCAACAAGCAGTACGAGTATGCGGGGGCGGGGACGCTGGTGGACGGCCTCAAAGGCAACGGGAATTACAAGACGGGGCGGTGGATCGCGTTCTGGCAGAACGACATGGAGGCAGTGATCGACTTGCTCCGACCGACGGAGGTGTCGCGGGCGCAGATCGAGACGTGTGTGGTGAAGGGGGATTGGGTGTTCGATGCGCGCTATCTCGGGGTGTCGGTTTCGGACGACGGCGAGACGTTCCGGCCGGTGGCCGAGGCGGACTATCCGGTGATGACGGCGGCGGATCGCGACGGGGTCTATGAACATGCACTGACGTTCGAGCCGGTGACGGCGCGATATGTCAAGGTCGTGGTTCGTCCGGAACACGGTATGCCTGCCTGGCATCCGGGGGCGGGAAGCCCGGCGTTCGTCTTTATCGACGAGATCAGCCTGAACTAACCTGACATATTGATGAGACAGACGCTTATTCTTTGCGCCTTGCTTTTAAGCGGGTCTTTATACACCTCGGCACAGACAGCCGCTCCGGTTTCGGCCGGAAAATATCCGCTCGGGGATTATACCGAGCTGACCGACACCAAACCCCATGACGGGGCGGAGGTGTGGTCGCGGATGAAAAAGCCGGTGGAACTGGCGTGGGGAAATACCGACACCCGCTATAAGAAGCTGGATGTGCCGAAGGCGGTGGACTTGACGTCGGCTGTGTGGCGTGCGAAGGCTTGGCGCGGCGAGCGGATTAACGGGCAGGCCGTGCTGTGGAGCCAGATTGCTTTGGAGGATGTGACGGTGACTGTCAGCGACTTGCGCAGCCGCGGCGGGGCGATCATACCTGCCGGGAAGGTTTCTGCCAATTTCGTGCGCTACGTGATGACCGACGAGCTGAACAAGGACGGCAAGGGGGGCTGCGGCCATCGGCCGAAGGCTTCCGACTGGGATTCGTCGGTGGTGGCCGATGTGATCGACACGGTGAGCGTTCGGGATTTGCAGCCTTGTTCGGCGCAACCGGTGTGGGTGAACATCTGGGTGCCGCGGGAGGCGCAACCGGGATTATACAAGGGGGTGATTACCGTGTCCGGCAAGAACCTCAAGCCGATGAAGCTCGCTATGCAGGTCGATGTAGTGGATCGCACTTTGCCGAAGCCGGAGGAGTGGAAGTTCCACCTCGACCTGTGGCAGAATCCGTATGCGGTGGCGCGCTACTGCCGGGTGCCGCTGTGGAGCAAGGCGCATTTCGATGCCATGCGTCCGCTGATGAAGCGGCTCAGGGATGCCGGGCAGAAGGTGGTGACGGCCACGATCATGCACAAACCGTGGGCGGGGCAGACCGAGGATTTCTTCGACAGCATGATCGCCAAAACGAAGAAAATAGACGGCTCGTGGACTTATGACTACACGGTGTTCGACAAGTGGGTGGATTTCATGCTGAACGACGTGGGGATCGACGCGCAGATCGACTGCTACACGATGATTCCGTGGGCTTTGAGCTTCGATTACTTCGACCAGGCGACGGGCCGCGTTTTGTTCGTAGACGCTGCGCCGGGCGACTCGGTCTACACGGGCTACTGGCTGCCGTTCCTCAAGGATTTCTCGCGCCACCTGCGCGAGAGGGGGTGGTTCGACCGGGCGGCCATTTCGATGGACGAACGCCCGATGAGGTCGATGCAGGAGGCGATCAAGCTGATCCGCGAGGCTGATCCGGAGTTCAAGATCACGCTGGCGGGCAATTACCACGATGAGATTCAGGGGGATTTGTACGACCTGAGCATTCCGTATACGCACCGGTTTCCGGAGGCGGTCAGGGCGGAACGGAAGGCCGGGGGGCGGGTCAGTACGGTGTACGTCTGCTGTACCGAGGCTTTTCCGAATACCTTTACCTTTTCGCCTCCGGCGGAGGCGGCTTGGCTGCCGGTGCATGCCGTGGCGGGAGATTACGACGGGCTGCTGCGTTGGACGTATAACAGCTGGACGGATGATCCGCTGCGGGATTCGCGGTTCCGCACGTGGGCTGCGGGAGATTGTTACATCGTCTATCCGGGCGATCGGAGCAGCATCCGTTTCGAGCGGCTGATCGAGGGGATTCAGGATGCGGAGAAAATCCGTATCCTGCGCGAGGTGTTCAAGGCCGAGGGGGCTGACGACAAGCTCGAAGAGCTGGATGAAACGGTGGCCCTCTTTACGCCGGAAGGGCTGGCGAAGTCGCAGATGCAGCCGGAGGAGATGCTGATCCGGTTGCGGTCGCTGCTCAATTCGTTGTAAGGTCGGTTTTTACACTACTGATCGATGGCATGGTCGGAAAGAAATTTTTCTTTCCGACCGTGCTTTTTTACGGGAATCGGATCGGGCTTCCTGTGGGGCGGCGTCCGGCCCGGTGCCGCTCGGCACTCGAGCCGGGCTGGAACTGCCCTTTTGAGGCCGGAGCCAGCGGGGCCGTTTAGGGTAATTACAACCCGGTCGGTGTGCCCGGCGACACCAGGTCTCCGCAGCCGGGGGTTCCGGCCTGACATGGGAAGATCATTGAAATCAACCGTACGGTTAATAAAACGGGTTCGCAGCCTGCGGGGTTGGGGGTAGTTACAGCCCGGATCGAGTGCCGAGCGGCACCGGGCCTCCGCAGGGGGAGGCTGCGGCCCGCCCGGTTCTGCGAACCGGATTTTCACCAACACTTGAGACAAGTATGGTTCCGAAGTACGAGTACGCCCCGGAGCCAGCGGAGGCACAAGTAAGCGTAGCGAACGTTGCGCCCCTCCGCCCGGGGTGGCTCCGGGGCGTCATCGGGAGATCACTGCCGAACCGGATTCCCCCACTGTGCGGAGCCGCCCGTTTCGCGGAATGACATTTTTCTTTGCTGCTCAGGCCTCGGGGCCCTTACTTTTTCATCGCCTCGAGCCCGTGGGACTTTTTTTATAAAAAACTTTTTGGCAGCCCTCATGCCGGGCGGGCACTTTGTTTTCGCTTCACCGCTCATGCCGCGGGGGCACTTTCTTTCTTGGGTGACCAAGAACCGAGCAGCGTACCGAGAGCAGAGACCGCTTGCGGGCTATGCCAAGGCAGCGCGAGGAAGACCGCA